>CAZLYT010000077.1:0-1552 GCA_964563515.1 uncultured Candidatus Competibacteraceae bacterium
GGCCTCCTGCATATCCTCGGGTGCGGCGTTTGGGTTGATGAAGCTACACGACATCGTTCAGATACCAGACCACGTAGCCCATCTGCTGCTTGTAGTGTACTTCGCCCTCCTCTTGCATATAGATTAGGGCATCATAAACCGGGTCGTGTACCTGATCGCTGCTGATAATTCCGATGGCCTAAAAACCAGGTAAAATGGTCCCCTGTCACCACCATGTCAGGGGGCTCATGCCATGCTACCATACCTCGTCTACTATCAGCTGGTCATCCTTGCACTGCTCTGGCTGTGCGTTATGCTTCCCCACCTCTGGCCGAGCTCACGCCGTGGGAGGACCACGAGGCCAACAGCTTCCATCAAGTCCAAGCGCAGACGTTCCAGCGAGCTCAGACCGTTCGCGGGTCTGACGCAAAAGCCCCACTGTGCCCTATGTGAACAACAGACTACGGAAAACGCTCTCGCTGCTCCGCGACGGCCCGATCCCATGCCGCCAACCCACCGCCGCCCCCGTACCGTGGACACTTCAATGCACTTCTGTCCCCACAGTGATTGTGACTATCGCGGTTGGCTGGGGCTGAACAACCTGCGGGCCAATGGGCATCCGAGTGGTGGCCCCTGGCGTCAGTTCCACTGCACCGCGTGCGACGGCTTTTTTCCGGAGCATCACGGCACGATCTTTCATGGCAAGCAAGCCGAGGTCGACCTCATCGTGCGCGTCTTGGCCTGCCTGGCTGAGGGCTTGGGTATCCGCGCTACAGCTCGGGTCTTTGAGGTCGAGGCCAACACCGTGTTGCACTGGCTGGTTGAAGCGGCCGAGCAACTCCGCGCCTTTTCCGCTTATTTCCTGTGTGATCTCTGCCTGGAACAGCTGCAACTCGACGAGTTGTACGCGGTACTTCGAGTGCTCAAAGCCGGTGAGATCAGCAATGATGAGGCCATCAAGCGTCTGGAGCGTTCGCCGTACTGGGTATGGACCGCGATGGACCCCAGGAGCAAGTTGCTGGTGGTGGTCGATGTCGGAGCCCGCACCCTGGCCATGGCGCAGCGCGTCGTGCATCAAGTTACGCGGGTGTTGGCGCCAGGCTGTGTACCGCTGTTTCTGACTGATGGGTTTAAAGAGTATAAGACGGCCATCCTGTGCCATTTTGGCCATTGGATTCAACCGCAACGGTGCCAGGAAAAAGGTCCGATGCCCAAGCCGCGTTGGATGCCCTTGCCCGAGCTGCTCTACGCCCAGGTCGTCAAGTCCTATCGGCGACGGCGCATCGTGGGGGGCACGCACCGCGTGGTGTTTGGCACCCAGCTGGCCATCGAAGGGATCTTGGCGGCGTGTGGCTGGACGATCAGCACGGCCTTCATCGAGCGGCTTAACCTCGACATCCGTCAGCGCGTAGCGGCGGTGGGGCGCCGGGTCAACACCCTTTGCCGGGGCGAAGCGAGCTTGCTGGATCAGATGGTATTGTTCCAGACGTACCACAACTTTGTCCTACCCCATGCGAGCTTGCGCCAGCCGTTAGGGGTTCCCGAGGCGACCCCCAGAACTGGCTCGGCGAAG
>CAZLYT010000078.1:0-5168 GCA_964563515.1 uncultured Candidatus Competibacteraceae bacterium
AGTGCGCGGTGGAAGCCGTGAATGCGCCCTGGTCGGCACTCGCCGAAGATGAATCCCGGTCGCCACATGAGAGATCCGTAGCCGAAGACCCACAAGTCCTCACCGGCAGGCGGCAACAGCGCCTGCCATATCAGCGGGTCGCAGCCGCCAGCGTTCACGATGGGGCCTGCGCTAGGGAGACGCTGATTGATCGGTGCGAGCCGCCCAAGCATCGACGATCTGGTCCACAAGGGCGCAGATGCAAGGAGTCCCGGCGCAGCGCCATAGCTACTCTATGGCCAAGTCGGGCAACGCAGCAGATGCGCCCTTGCAGCGCTGCTGGCAGCATCAGCTGTACCAGCAACGTGCGCTGCCCCCAACGCGGGCCCACCAGTAGCGCCTCCAGGCCCTTGTTGGGATTGCGAAAGCGCGCGGCCTCGGCTACCTGCGCCGGCAGCGCCATCGCGCCGAGCCAGTGGCCCTGCGCATCGTAACAGTACAGCCTGGGCTCGCCCTCGAACACCACTAGTAATACGACACTACCTGCGGGATCTCGGACCAGGGCCAGGTCTTCGGCATCGCGTTGCCCCGCCGGAAGCGGCTTCCCCGAGGGGCCGTGCAGCAACGTGGGCGATGCCTCAGCAATTTCCACCAGCAGGTCGCGGTCATCGAAGCGGGGCAGCAGCCGCCAGAGGTAACCCAGGTCCGAGACGGCAAACAGCGTCTCGGTCCGGTCATCCCAGGTAATTCCCGAACGCCCTGCCGTGGGGACGCCGTCCCCATCACCCATCAGCTCCACCGTGGCCAGAACCCCTATCCCGACCGCCTCACCGGTACCTTCAGCCAGCGCCGGACCCACGTCGTAAGGACGGCTGCCGGCCGCGCAAGCAGCCAGGCTGAGCCCCACGAGCACCAGGCCGAGCGCCGTCCCCGCGGCCTTCGAGCTCGGACGCGGCGGCGCCGCTTGAAGGCCGGAGCCACCCGTGCCACCCTCGCGCGTCGACGCCACTTCGAGAATGCGGCCATACGCTTGAGCGCAGCGCAAGGCGACCCAATGACCTATCTGGCGCGGGAGGAACAGCCCGAGGGGATCTTGTTGCGTGCGTCGGGCCCGTGGAACGTGGAAAATCTCGCCGCCATCGATGCCACCGTGCGACGGTTGCCGCCGACCGGGAGTGGCGCAGTGCGCATCGACCTCAGCGGTTTGAGCGCACTGGATACCGCCGGGGCTTGGCTGGTGAATCGTCTGCGCCAGACCCTGGAGGACGACGGCGGTCCGGTGCAGACGGTAGGTGCACGCCCGGAGCACAAGCTGCTGCTGCGTAAGGTGGCGGAGAGCTTCCGGCCCTGCGAGGAAGCGCCGCCCGCGGGCAACCCCTTGCTGAGGTTGGTGGAGCACGTGGGCGAAGCCACCTTGACGGTGCTCGACACCGCAGCCACCTATGTGTCGTTCCTGGGGCGCGCGTTCCTGACCTTGGTTCGCGGCCTGATCCACCCTCGCCGCCTGCGCTTGACCTCGGTGACCTTCCACGTGGAGCAGGTCGGCATCAATGCCATGCCGATCGTCGGCCTGATTTCGTTTCTGATCGGGATCGTGCTGGTCTACCAGGGGGCCCTCCAGCTCGCCAACTTTGGCGCCAATATTTTCGTGGTGGACCTGCTGGCCTTGTCGGTGCTGCGCGAGCTGGGGATTCTGCTCACGGCGATCGTGGTAGCCGGGCGCTCCGGTAGCGCTTTCGCCGCCCAGATCGGCTCCATGAAGTTGCACGAGGAGATCGACGCCCTGCAGACCCTGGGTGTGGACCCGATGGAGGTCCTGGTCCTGCCTAGAACGCTGGCGCTGGTCATCAGCCTGCCGCTGCTTGCCTTGTTCGCCGACCTGTCTGCGCTGCTGGGCGGCGGCTTGATGTGTTGGCTGGCGCTGGACCTGAGCCCCGACCTTTTCATGTCGAGGCTGCAATCGGTCGCCACTGTCAGCACGTTCATGGTGGGCATCGTCAAGGCGCCCGTGTTCGCGGTGCTGATTGCACTGGCAGGCTGCTACGAGGGCATGCAGGTAACCGGCAGCGCGGAGTCCGTGGGTCACCACACTACCCGCTCGGTGGTCGAGTCCATCTTCCTGGTCATCGTAGCCGACGCGTTGTTCTCCATCTTCTTCGGGCTCATCGGAATCTGATTGGTGGCGGCCGCCAAACAAAGCCAGGAGGCCATCATCAGCGTGCGCGGTCTGCGCACCCAGTTCGGCATAGAGGTGGTACACGAGGGCCTCGACCTGAACGTGTATCGAGGTGAAGTGCTAGGCGTAGTGGGCGCCTCTGGCACTGGTAAATCGGTGCTGCTGCGCGCCATCGTGGGCTTGGTACGGCCGGCGGCGGGAATCATCACGGTGCTGGGGAAGGAGCTGGGTTCGTTGCCAGAGGCCGAGCGCCGGTTGATCGAGCGTCGCTGGGGCGTGCTGTTTCAGGACGGCGCCCTGTTCAGCTCCCTGACCGTATCCCAGAACATCCAGTTCCCACTGCGGGAGTACCTAGACCTGCCTCACCATTTGTTGGTGGAGCTGGCGGCGCTCAAGATTGCGTTGGTCGGCCTCCCCCCGGATGCTGGCGCCAAGTACCCTTCCGAGCTCTCCGGCGGCATGCGCAAGCGCGCCGGACTGGCACGGGCACTGGCCATGGACCCCGAGATCTTGTTCCTCGACGAGCCCACCGCAGGGCTCGACCCGATCGGCGCCAACGCCTTCGACGAATTGATCAGTGACCTCAGAAGCAGTCTGAGGCTGACGGTCTTCATGGTCACCCACGACCTGGACAGTCTCAATGCGATTTGCGACCGTATCGCCGTTCTGGCTGAGAAACGCGTGCTGGTAGCGGGGAATATGGATCAGATGACCCGGCATGAGCATCCGTGGATCCGTAGCTACTTCCACGGGCCGCGGGCACGGGCGGCAGCGGACAGTGCGAGTGCCCGGGAGACCTGAGGCATGGAACCACGCGCCAATCACCTGCTGGTCGGAGCATTCGTCATCCTGGCGGTGGTGGTCGCCTTCGTCATCACAATTTGGCTGGCAAGAGTGCAGGGCGGCCCGGGGCTGGTGCCTTACCAGGTCTATTTCCGGGGCTCGGTACAGGGTCTCGGAGTGGGAGCCGAGGTGCGCTACCGCGGCATCAGGGTGGGCAGCATCCGCGAGATCAATATCGATCCGCAGGATCCCACACGAGTGTCGGTGGTCATCGCGATCGACGCCGGCACGCCGATCCGCGAGGGTGACACCGCGGTGCTGGAGTACCAGGGTCTCACCGGCATCGCGACCATCAATATCGGCGGCGCCACGGTGGGAAGTCCGCCGCTGGAGCCCGAACCGGACCAGGACATGGCGGTGATCCCGTCCATGGCTTCGTCCTTGGAGCAGCTGGTGGAGGGGGCACCGCAGCTGCTCGAACTGGGTATGGTGCTGATGGGGCGCGCCACCGAGCTGTTGCAGCCAGAGAACCTGCAGCGCATCAGCGCGATTCTCGCCAATGCGGAAGTCTTCACCGGCGAGCTGGCCGACCAGCGCGAACAGATTACCAAGGTGCTGACCGCGGCCGAACGCAGCTCGGAGGCCCTCGCCGACACCGTGGCGGCGGTTCGGGATGTGAGCCTGGAGGCACGGAGCTTCCTGCGTCAGGCCACCATCACGGTGGAACGAGCCAGCAGCACGTTGGCGCATCTGGACCGAGTGGCGAGTGAAGACCTGGACCGCTTGGTCAGCAATCTCAACGACGCCGCCGGCTCGGTAGAATCCATGGCGCGAGAAGGGCGAGTCCTGATGGTCGAGAACCGGGCGCCATTGAATGCGTTCGCCAGCGACGGGCTAGGTGAGATCTCGCGCCTGGTAGCGGAAACTCGAATGCTGGTGTCCAGCCTATCGCGCCTCACGGAGCGTATCGAACGCGACGGGGCACGTTTTCTCTTTGGGAGGCCGGACTCGGAGTTCAATCCGCCATGAGTATTCATCCGCGCCCTGCGCCGGCACGTTTCGCCATCCTGCTCATGTCGCTCATGACGCTCGGAGGCTGCGCCCAACTGATCCCGCAAGGGCCGGCATCCGATCTGTATAACCTGACGCCCAAGAGCACCTTCCCCCAAGACCTACCAACGGTGAATTGGCAGCTGGTAGTCGAGGAACCGGTTGCCGCTGGCGGCTTGGACACCGACCGAATCGCGCTGCGGCCATCGCCCACGGAGCTGAAGTATTTTGCCGGCGCCCGCTGGTCAGAGCGAGCGCCACGGATGGTTCAGACACTGCTGGTGGAGAGCTTCGAGAACACCGGCCACATAATGGCGGTGGGTCGGCAGGTGATCGGTTTGCGCTCGGACTTCAATCTGAAAACCGAGCTGCGGGAGTTCCAGGCCGAGTACTTCGACGGCACCCAACAGCCGCCGCAGATCCGAGTCCGCATCAACGCCAAAGTTGTCGCCCAGCCACGTCAGGCGATCGTGGGTTCTCAGACCTTTGAGGCGCTGGTGGAGAGTGAGGGCAATAACGTAGCCGCGATCGTCCAGGGCTTCGACGAAGCCCTGGGACAGGTTCTAAAGGAGCTGGTGTCTTGGGTTCTGCTAACGGCGAATGTCAAGTGACGGATCGCTAGACGCCCCGGACCGTATCTCGCTACGCCGCTAGCCGTCGGTTCGGGTCGGCCTCGGGCTGGGCGCCGTCATGCCCGCGACCTGGTGGCTGGGCCGACTGGGAAACTGTGGCGTGCGGGCGTGGTCCGGTAAGGGCATCCACAAGCAACAGGCATCCGAGCCACGCGATCGACACTACGAATGGCAAAACCCACCACGTGGCAAACACTACCGCCAACAGGGCGGCCACCAGAAAAAACAGTCCACCTGCGAGGACGCTCAGACTCTTATTGATCATTGGTCTTTAGCTCCGATTGACGTACGGTGCAGAGGCAAAATTCTTACCAGATGCTAGCGATGGCGTTCCGCCGCCCCGACGCTGCCAACGGAGATCACTTTCCAGACCTGGAGCGCTGGGTCGCAGCCAGTGGCCACTGAACCACCCTGCCGGGTGAGCATAACCGGCCCCGGGCAGTCGCCTAGCGGCGAACTCCCTGACTCCAGTACGGTCTAGAGCAATGCGCGGCAGCTCAAATGCCCTCCCGTTTAGGTAGCTGTCGCGCCTCCGAAGATGGTGGTGT
>CAZLYT010000079.1:0-7132 GCA_964563515.1 uncultured Candidatus Competibacteraceae bacterium
ACAAGCAGGCAACCGGACGGTCATCCATATTGAGCTGAGCACACATTAAGGCACCTTCTCGGGCATTGATTAACACATCCGCCAGAACGTCAGCATCGTGCTGCACAGTGATGTCGCCTTGACGTTGTCCCTCTCGGATACACTCGGCAACAATCTGCCGCAGTTGCTCGAAACCAGCTTTGAGTACAAGCCGGATCGGCTCGCTGTTATGACCCAACTCCAGGGCCGTCTTCGCTAGGATTCAATGGCGGCGAAACCCACTGGCACACAAGCTTTCTTGGGTCATCACCATCCAATAACGCAGACGAGCTAAAGGTGATCGAGACACATCGCCTAAAGTCGAGCGCAGCTCGTCGGCTGCGTTTGCCGCAAATTGCTCGACCACCGCCACACCAAATGCTTCCTTCGACTTAAAATAGTGATAGAAGGAACCCTTGGGCACGCCGGCATCGGCAAGGATTTCATTTAGACCAACGGCATTAAAGCTTTTGTCGAGAATGGCTCGAATGCCTGAAGCGATGATTTTGTCTCGCGTTGCCATCTTTGTGGTCGTTTTCATAAGCGAAATAATAGACCAGTCGTCTCAAAATGCCAAGCCCCTCTCCTACTTTTTCTCTGGGCCTACTGTCTATGGCTCCAAAACAGGACGCTCAAAGTGCCGTCAGGGTCCTGCGGCGCTTATCAGGAGCGGCCCGGTGTCCCCGAGAGCTGTACGCACGCTCGGCGCCGACAGAAACGTGGTGCGCAGCGGTTCCTCCGCACCCAGCGACTGCGCCAGCTGCAAAATCGTGCTGCGACTAAGGCTGCGGTGGTGCGCCATCGCGGTGGCGTTGCCCGTGCGCTCATAGAGCGCCGCAGCGGTGGCGTGCACGTGCCAGGCGGCCGTCGGGACTTCAAAGCCCTCCATCGTCGACAACGCCTGGTCGATGCACGTATGCGCGTGCGCCAGGTCGCGGGTGGCCAGGGCCACGCGGGCCTTGGCGTCCCAGGCCAGCGCCTGCCAGGTGCATTCCGCCGTCGCCAGGGTCACTTGAAGAAACTGCTCGGCCTGCGACCGCGCTTGAGCCAGATCGCCCTGCGCGAGCCACAGGTCGGTGAGGGCTAATTCCAGCGGCATGCGCCAGTACCAGTCACGGAGCACCCTCTGGCGCTCCATCTCCTGCCGCGCCGTCACCAAGTATTCCAGAGCAGACGCATAGTGTCCCAACGCCGTTTCTGCCAGACCGGCCAACACCCGGCAGATCCGCAGCCCGGAGGTCACTGCGGGGTCGCCGAGCGCAGGGAAGATCGACGCGCAGATCGCCCGGACACCGGCAAAGTCCATGGCGTGGAGATGGATCCACGCCAGGTAGAGGCGCATGGCCTGCGCACGGCGATCGTCCCCATTGTTTTCCAGCACGGTGATTCTGGTGTGGACTTCGCGTAGGGCCTCACCCCACTCGCCCAGCAACAGCAGCCCCCACGGCAGGGTGATCTCACTTTGCCAATACGCGATGCTGAGATAGGGGGTCTCCGCACCTTCCTCGCGCAGGATCACCAGGCTTTCGACCGTGTTCCGGTACGCGTCGCGGTAGGCGGAGGACCACCACTGGAGGACGCTGTAGTCGAGTAGATGCGGTGCAAGGACGCGGCGATCATTGGCCTGGCGGATCTCCGCCAGCGCCTTTGTGCATTCGTGCGCATCCGACGTATTCCACCCCCCGGCCCACACGCGCAAGAACAAGCCACGCATGCGCGTGCGGGCTCGCAGGAGCGGATCGCTCTGCCCAGCGCTGAGCCGCAGCGCCCGTTCCACGACGTCCAGGCACCGCGGCGCACTGATCCGCGCCAGGGGCCAGGCCAGGCCGAGGAGCGCGCGCACCTCCACATCCAGCAGGCCCGCGTCTGCCGCCCGTGCCGCCAGCGCTTCATAGGTTGCAATGGCGCGCATGTCGAACACCCCAACGTACATCGTTGCCAGCTGCTCCAGAATCTCGATTTCGCTTACGGTGCGCTCTGCCTCAGGCAGTGTGCGCAGGACGTCGAGCACGTGCTGGAGTATGGTCGCCGCTTCCCGATGGGCATATCGGCGTCCAGCCGTGTCTGCCGCCAGCCGCAGGTACTGGACGGCGCGCGGCCACTCGGCCCCGGCTTCGAAGTGATGTGCCAGCTCGGCCGCCACCTCGCTCCGCCGCGCCACGCATAGGGCCTCCAGCCGCTCGGCGATGCGTCGGTGTAGCCGCGCCCGGCGCCCCGGCGCCTGTCGCCAATAACACACTTCGCGGTACAGCGCATGGACAAAGGCGTAGCGCTGCGAGATGCTGCCGTCTGGGAACTGCTGCGCGCCGGCAGCGCACACTAGATGCTGCCGGCGCGCCAGCGTCTCGCACACGTCTTCAAAGTCGTGTGCCTCCAGGTCCGCTGCGGCGGCGCTGACGCCGGCAGGGAACACCGCGCCGGTGACACTTGCGACCTCCAGCACCCGCTGTTCCTCCGGGCTCAGGCGCGCGATCTGGGCGTCGATCATCTGGCGCAGACTCTCCGGTACCCCGAGGTCGATCTCCGCCAACGGGACCCGGAGGTGCCAGTGACCGGGCTCCCGGGCGAGGAGGCCCTGCTGGGTCAGGTGATCCAGTACGGCACGGATGAACAACGGATTGCCCTCCGAGTGCCGGTGGAGCAGCCCGGTTAGGCCCTCCGGCAGGCGGGCACCGGAGGACGCAGCAGCAAGATATTCAGCCACATCGGCTTCGCCCAGCGGCTCCAAGGCGATCTCGTGACACAACTGATGCACCAGCAATTCCTGCGTGAGATCCTTTAAGGGATGTTGCCAAAAGGCCAGGTCTACCGGCCGGTAGGTGGCGACCAGCAGCAGCTGGGCGGGGGTCCGGCGACGTGCCAGGGCCGCCAGCAGATTCACCGTGGCCGGGTCCACCCAGTGCAGGTCCTCGAAGACCAGCAACAGCGGACGTGCCGCTGTCAGCACCTCTAGCGCCTCCGCAATCTCGCGTAGCATGCGCTCCCGCGTCGCCCCCAGGAGTTCGCGTTGCAGGGTGTCGCGATGTTCACGAGTTACCAGGGCGGGAAACTGCACCAACCAGGTAGGCGCGTGCGTGGCCAGGATCTGCACGACCGCGTCGCCGCCGGCCCCGCGCCACAGCTGACCGAGCGCTTCCAGCATGGGGTAATACGCTTCTGTGCCACCGTAGCCCTCCAGGCATTGCCCGCGCGCCATGCGCAGACCCGGTACCTCTGCCGCCTGCTGCTCGAAAGCGTCGATCAGAGTGGTCTTCCCAATGCCCGGCTCGCCGGTGACCAAGACGAGCTGCCGCTGCTGATTCAATGCCCGATGCAGGCACTCGCGCAACGTCCCCAGCGCGTCCGCTCTCCCCACCAGATGGCCATATACTGAGGGCGCCGAGACGGCAGGCTCCACCGCCGGACCGGCGTCGACCGCAGCGATGAATCGGTAGCCACGCCGCGGCAGCGTCTCAATAAAGCGTGGCGTCTTCGGACGGTCCCCAAGCGCGCGGCGGAGCTCGAAGATGCGGCTTTTGAGGACCTCGGGTTTGATATACGTCTCGGGCCACACTGCCTCGAGCAGTTCTTCCTGCGTCACTAGCCGTCCGGCATGTTCCACCAGATAGCGCAGTATGGCAAACGCCTTAGGCGTCAACGCAATGCGCTCGTCGTCTGCACTCTCGTGGCGGCGCCAGAGACACTGATTGACGGTGTCGAGCCGGAAGGGGAGGAACTCGTGCATGGTCGCCTCCTACAGAACGGGTCTAGCTTTCGCTATGGCCGATGGCCGAGATGCGTGGTGAAGTTCCGTGCTGTCCAGCTTACCACAAAACCGCTCTGTGACGCTTTTGTTACCGAAATGTAACCCTACGATCACGACTCCATCGGTGCAAGCCCCTACACTCACTGCACGGTATGAGGAGAGAAGGAGCTGCCATGTGGTCAACCCTGGCACCCAATGTGAGGAAAGGCTCTGTCCATGTTGATCGATCCCGTGCTCTACCAGGCGCAGGTGAAGGCTACCGGCGGCCGTGATGGCCGCGCCGTGTCATCCGACGGTGTGCTAGATGTGCGGCTCGCCACACCGCGCGAACTCGGGGGCGCAGGAGGACGTGGCACCAACCCGGAGCAGTTATTTGCCGCCGGGTACGCGGCGTGTTTCCTGAGCGCCATGAAGTACGTCGCGGCGCGCGATACCCTCGCCATCCCGCCGGAGATCGTGGTGGAGAGCACGGTCGGGATCGGCGCCATCGCGCAGGGATTCGGCCTCGAGGTCGAGCTGCGGATTGCACTGCCAGGCCTAGCCCACCGTGAGGCCGAGTCCCTGGTTGACAAGGCCCATGTGGTCTGTCCCTACTCGAACGCCACGCGAGGCAATATCGCCGTGCGCCTGGTGCTCGTGTCATCCCACGCATAACTGCACACGCAAAGGAGATTCTCCCATGACCACGATGACGACCCAAGATGGTACGCAGATCTATTACAAGGATTGGGGCAGCGGACAGCCCGTGGTGTTCAGTCATGGCTGGCCGCTGAGCGCGGACGCCTGGGAAGACCAGATGCTGTTTCTGGGGGCCCACGGCTATCGCTGCATTGCCCATGACCGGCGCGGCCATGGCCGATCGAGCCAGCCCTGGCATGGCAACGACATGGACACCTACGCCGATGATCTGGCGACACTCGTCGACACGCTCGACCTGCAGGACGCCATCCACGTCGGACACTCGACGGGCGGCGGTGAAGTTGCCCGCTATATCGGGCGCTACGGCACGAAGCGGGTCGCTAAAGCGGTGTTGATCAGCGCCGTGCCGCCGCTGATGCTGAAAACCGCCGCGAATCCCGACGGCTTACCGATCGAGGCATTCGACCAGATCCGCGCTGGCGTCCTCGCTGACCGCTCGCAGTTCTTCCAGGACCTCACCACGCCGTTCTACGGCGCCAACCGCTCGGGCGCCAAGGTGTCGCAAGGTCTGCGAGACGACTTCTGGCGCCAAGGCATGCAGGCGGGTTTCAAAGGCGTTTTCGACTGCATCAAAGCGTTCTCCGAGACGGACTTCACGGACGATCTCAAGAAGTTCGACGTGCCGACGCTCATCATCCACGGCGACGACGACCAGATCGTCCCCATCGGCGCCTCGGCCCTGCTGTCTGCCAAGTTGATCGAGAACGCGCAACTCAAGATTTACAAAGGCGGCTCGCACGGCATCTGCTCGACCCAAAAGGATCAGGTCAATGCGGAGCTGCTCGCGTTCTTCAAGTCGTAGTCGAGCAAAGTGCAAACCCTTGCAAAAGGAGAAAGTCATGTCTCACAACACTCACCACAATGATCGTGCAAAGCGCAGCGAAAAAGGACTGCTGACGCCGGATAATTGTGTGGTCGCATTCATTGACCTACAGCCCCAGATGCTCTTTGGGGTAGCCAATTTCGATCGGCAATTGATCATCAATCAAAACGTTGCCCTGGCAAAAGCCGCCAGGGTGTTCGATATTCCCGTGGTCCTCAGCACGGTGGAAACCAAGGCATTTAGCGGCAATATGTGGCCGCAGATGCAAGCGGTTTTCCCGAATCAGGTACCCATCGAACGCTCGTCCATGAATTCCTGGGACGATCCGAATTTCGTGGCTGCGATCGAGCAGAGCAGTCGGACGAAGATTGTGTTGTCCGGATTGTGGACGGAAACCTGCGTCGCACTTCCGACCGTGCAGGCCATGCACGATGGCTACGATGTCTATGTCGTCGAGGACTGCTGCGGCGATGTAAGCGTGCTGGCGCACGACAACGCCATGAAGCGCATGATCCAGGCGGGCGCCAAGCCGGTTACCTCGCTCTCTGTCATGCTCGAGTGGCAGCGTGATTGGGCCGCGCGCGACACGTATGATGCGGTCATGGACATTGTGAAGACCCATTATGGGGCGTACGGCGTGGGGGTGGAGTACGCCTACACGATGGTGCACGGCGCACCGGCGACCCAATTCCCTGAGTACGTTGTTCCGGCCACCGCTACACACGCGTAAACATCATAGCTTGGGCAGGGATCGCCTCTGCCCTTTTCCACCACTCGCAACGGCGAGAGGAAGTTGTAAGAGCTAATGAGGAGCGAAGGAGCCCCCGTATGCCGGGTCAGTATACACGCCGTGATATTGTTCGAGGCGGAGCCGCCCTGGAGTTCGCCCTTGCCTTTGGAGAAACGCGCATGGACGCCCAAACACACACCGATCGACCTCAGCCAGCCGACCTCATTCTTTTCCGCGGCCGTCTGGCGACGCTGGATGAGCGCCGCCCGTCTGCCACGGCCGCTGCGATCAAAGACGGGTGCTTTGTTGCCGTTGGGACGGACGCCGAGGTCATGGCGTATCGGGGGGAGCAGACCCAAGTGATTGATGTGGGAAACCGCACTGTTATTCCGGGGCTCAATGATTCACACATGCACCCGATTCGCGGTGGACTCAACTACACGCTCGAGCTGCGCTGGGACGGCGTGCCCAGTGTCGCTGAGGCCCTGCACATGTTGCAGGAGCAAGCCCGGCGCACCCCGCCGTCGCAGTGGGTGCGCGTCGTCGGCGAGTGGACGGCGTTTCAATTCGCAGAACGGCGGATGCCGACCCTGGCGGAAATTAACGCCGTATCGCCGGAGACGCCGGTGTTTGTGCTGCACCTCTATGACCACGCCCTCTTAAACCAGGCTGCCCTCCGGGCGGCGGGCTACACGAAAGATACCCCCAACCCGCCGGGCGGGGACCCCTTCTTGCGTCTGACGAGTGTGTGGAGATCAAGACCGGACTGGAGTTCTGGTTTACTCCACCCACCCTCGCGCAGAAGCATCCACCGCCGTATAAGCAGTTCCTCCTCACGCTCTCGGTGATTTTCCCGCTCACGGTGCTGGTGCCCTGGGCCCTCCGGCCGCTGTTTCAGGTTGCTCCCGCCCTCGGGTTACCAGTCGTGAGCAACTTCGTGATCTCAGCGATCATCGTCGGCCATGCAAATGCTGATCAACAATTGCCTGATTACCGTTGCCCACCACCAACCAGCAGAAAGGGAGATCACCCCTATGCATCGATGGCAGATGAACCGCTGGTATCGTGAGCCTGAACGCTGGACACCGTGGACTGCAGGTCTGGTCGGTGGGGCGCT
>CAZLYT010000080.1:0-2551 GCA_964563515.1 uncultured Candidatus Competibacteraceae bacterium
CCGACCACCGCCGCCGGTCGTTCCTTGGGAGTGGTGAGCGCCAGCAGCTCGAGCTCGCCGCAGCCGACCGTGATCTCGATGCTGGAGCCCAGGTCGCGAATGAAGGTGATCTCGCCCGGCAACCGGTTGTCGGCATTTGCCAGGTCGGTGAGCAGGTGCGCCTGCTCCGGGCGCACCGACAAGCGCACACGGTCTCCGCTCGACAACCCCCGAGGCAGTCGGGCGACCTTGAAGGTGGTGGTGCCGACTCGAACCTGGTCCGCGCCGCTTACCGTTGCGTCGAGCAGATTGGTGCTGCCGATGAAGTCAGCGACGAAGGTATTGACCGGATTGCGGTAGATCTCCAGCGGAGCACCCACCTGCTGCACCTGGCCACGGCTCATCACCACCACGATGTCTGCCATGGTCATAGCCTCGCGCTGGTCGTGGGTGACCACGATGGTGGTGATGCCGAGCCGGCGCTGCAGCTGCAGCAACTCTAGTTGCATGGCCTCCCGCAGCTTGGCATCCAGCGCCGATAGCGGCTCGTCGAGGAGAAACAACCGCGGATCCAGGGCCAGTGCCCGGGCGATCGCTACGCGTTGGCGTTGGCCTCCGGAGAGCTGGGAGATGGGACGGTCCTCCACCCCCGGCAGGCGCACCAGCTGCAATAGCTCCTCGGTTCGGCGCCGCCGCGCTGCCTTGTCCACGTTACGGATGCGCAGCGCATAACCGATGTTCTCGCCCACGGTCAGGTGCGGAAACAGCGCCAGCGACTGGAACACCATGCCGAAACCCCGCTGGTGCGCCGGGGTTGCAGTCAAGTCCTGCCCGTCGAGCTCGATGCGACCGCTGGTTGGGGCTTCCAGGCCGGCGATGAGGCGCAGCAAGGTAGTCTTGCCGCATCCGGATGGCCCCAGCAGGCACACCAGATTGCCGTGGGAAAGCTCCAGATCGACGTCGCTGACCGCGGTGATGCTGCCGTAGGATTTGCCCACCTGTCGCAGGGACAATCCGGACACGACCTGGCTCCGCCGCCTGCCCGTAATACCAGCGCGCTCCCTGCGGCTCAGCCGGTGATCATCTCGGTCCAGCGTTGGTTCAACCAGTCCGCGCGCTCCTCGTACATCTGGTAACGGGGCAGGATGGGCTCACGCTCGCTGGAGACCGCGGCGAACTCCTCCGCGGTGAGATCCAGCAGCTCGCGTTTGACGGTGGGCGCCGTTCCGACCCGGCGCGACAGCTTGGCCTGTATTTCCGGGCGGCACATGTAGTCGATGAAAACCTGGGCCTCTTCGACCTTGTCGGAGGCCTTGCTGACGCACCAGGAGCCAGAATCCATGACTCCGCCTTCTTCCGGAAAGGTGGAGCGCACCGGCTGTCCCTCGGTTTTTGCCAGTTCGGTGACGTCGTGGTAGTACTCGCCCATGGGTATCTCGCCGGACTGGAGCGCCTGTTGAAACTAGCCCTCGTCCCGGTACCAAAGCTTCACGTTGGGTTTGACTTCGGCCAGCTTCGCCAGCACTTGCTGGATGCCTTCCTCGGTTCCCAGTATGTCGGTGCCACCGAACCAGGTGGTGGCGGTGATCTCCAGCAGGAAGGAATTGCTGGATAGGGCCATCAGGCCCATCCGGTTTTGGTTGGCGGGATCCCACAGGGCTTTCCATGAGGCCGGCGCCTGCGGGTATTCCTGGGTGTTGGTAACCAGGGTCACGAACCAGGACACCGCGCCGATGCCACTGATGGAGCCATCCTGATATCGATGCACGAAATGAGGCAGCAGATTCTTGGCATTGGGCAGCTTGGATTCGTCCAGCGGCGCCCACAGCTTCGCGTTCCCACCTTTGAGGCGGGCGACCTGCGCCATCATGGAGACATCGGCCGGTGCCACGCCAGCGCGGGCCGCAGTCTGTAGCTGGATCAGCCAGGCCTCACCAGTGGGCTCCGCCACCGATTCGATTTCGATGCCGCTCTCCTTGGTGAAATCTGGGTAGATGTGCTGGTCGAAAGAATCCTTGAAGTAACCGCCGTAGGTGCCCACTTTGAGTGAGGAGGCGGCGCGAGCCGAGGGGGGTGACAATCCCAGCGCGCTGAGTCCGGCGATGGCGGCGGTGCCGATGATGAATCGGCGGCGGCTGGGGGAGGGAATGATTGTTGTCGTGAGTTTGGACATGGTGCTGCTCCAGGAAGCGCACGGGCAAATCTCGGCCAGACCCTTTCGTTCCGGCCTTCGCTGAATGATAGCCACTTCCACCCCGAGCGTGGGGCTCAGTGCACATTCGGCGCGGCACAGCGCCTGAAAAGCCACGACTGGCGGGATCAAGGCTGAGACTGATGGTCCGCTTGGCCGACGTCTTCGGGGCGGCAGTCGCGCAACCGGCTCGCGGCCAGCAGACCGGCGCGCTCCAGCACCGGGTATGCGGCACTGGTTAGGTCGCCACCGATCTCTCGCAGGTCCCGGAGCACGTCCAGGTGCACGGTGCTGGAGGCGATGCTTTCGGCATCCCCGCCGCGCAGGCGTTTCAAGTGGCGTTCGCGGCTTTGCTGCTCCCGCTTGCGGACCCGATCCTGG
>CAZLYT010000081.1:0-10071 GCA_964563515.1 uncultured Candidatus Competibacteraceae bacterium
CTAGCGCGAGTTTACTAAAGAGTCGGAGCGAGGAGGGCTGAAGGGAGCCTTGCCGGCCGCTCTCAGCGGGGTGTTGCTGGCTTCTGGCCGCCTGTCATTGTCGTATACACAAAACATAATCGATGGATATGAGCGGCGGGACCACGTCAAGGCGTTGCTGTTGCTGTGATTTGTATGAAAACATTTCTGCTTGACTTTGTTTCTGACGTGATGTATATACAAATCAGATGGCCAGCCTCCAACGGCACGTCGTCAAGGGCTGTACCTATTGGCGCATCGTCGAGTCCCGCCGGGTCAACGGCAAGCCCCGCCCCGTCCCCGTGCTCTACCTGGGCACAGCCGACGCACTGCTCGACCGTCTCCTGAAGGCTCCCGCCGGCCGCTTGCGCATCCGCTCCTTCCAGCACGGCGACGTCGCCGCCCTCACGGCCGCCGCCCAGCGTCTCGGCATCGTCTCGCTGATCGACAAGCATGTGCCGCGGCAGAAACATCGCAGCCCCTCGGTGGGAACCACGCTGCTGCTGGGAGCGATCAACCGCGCCGTCCGGCCCCGCTCCAAACGCGGCTGGTCGGCGTGGGCGGCCGAGACGTCCCTGCATCGCCTCTTCCCCGGCTTGCAGCCGCGGACGCTCACCTCGCAGTTCTTCTGGGACCAGATGAACACTGTCAGCCTCGATGCGCTGTCGGCCATCGAAGCTGAACTGAGCCGAACCGTGGTCCGCGAGTTGGGGATCAAGCTCGACACCCTGTTCTACGACACCACCAACTTCTTCACCTACATCGCCTCCACCAACAGCAGGCCGAAGCTGGCCCAGCGCGGCCATTCCAAGCAGAAACGCGCCGATCTGCGTTTGTTCAGCCTGGCCTTGCTGGTGTCTCGCGATGGGCAACTCCCCCTGTGCAGCCAGGTCTATGAAGGCAACAAGGCCGACTCCAAGCTCTTTCCGGATTCTCTCAGCCAGATCAGGAACAGGTTGGCGGCTCTGTCGGTGGATATCGAAGATCTCACCGTCGTCTACGACAAGGGCAATCTGTCGAAGGCCAATCAGGCGGTGGTCGACGAAGCGCCTTTCGGCTATGTGGCGTCGCTGACGCCCGCACACCACCCGGAGTTGATGGCCATTGCGTCGCGCCGCTACACTCCGCTTGGCGGCGGCCCTCTGGACGGCGTCCCGGTGCATCGGCTGCGCCGGCGGATCTGGGGCTCGGAGAGAACCGTGGTCCTGCTGATCAGCGAGCAGCTGCGCGCCGGACAGATCCGGGGCCTCCAGCAACACCTGAGACAGCGTCTAAAGGCCCTCGCCGAGTGGCAGGAGCAATTATCCAAGCCACGTTCCGGGCCGCGCAGCGCGGAGTCAGCGCGCAAGCGGATCGACGAGTTGCGTTCCGGCCAGTACATCAACCAGGTGCTGCACGTGGAATTCGACAGGGAGCGCGACGGCGCCGGCCGGCTGCGTTACTGGGTCGATGAGCAGGCCCGAACACACCTGGAAACGGAAGTCTTCGGCAAACGGATTCTCCTCACCAACCGCGACGGGTGGTCTACGGAGGACATCGTGCTGGCCTACCGCGGGCAGCATCACGTCGAGGCCGTGTTCCGGCAATGCAAGGACGACGAACACTTGGCCATTCGGCCGCAGTTCCACTGGACGGATCACAAGATCCACGTCCATACCTTTCTCTGTCTGCTGGCTCTGCTGCTGGCCCGGGTCGTGGAGCGCGAGGCCCGAAAACGGCAACGGACCGAGGGGCTCTCGGGTCTGCTCGAACTGCTGAGCAGCGTTCGGCTGGCCATGGTTCTGATGCCCTCGGGAGAGAAAGGCGGGCGGCCGCGCGCACAGTGGCAACTCGAGGCCGGCAACAAGGACGCCCAGGATTTCTTCCGCCAGATCGTACCCGACAGAGCCCCCTTTGTGTATACTGACGCACCGGCCTAAACGCGCCTATCCACAGGCCTTTCAGGTGTTCCGCCCCTCGAAATCCAGTAAACTCGCGCTAGACCCCTTAGTCCGCTCGCGCCTAAGAGGCGACCCCGACCGCCTCAGCCGCCCACCCGCTCGCAGCCGCCCACCCGGTGAGGGCGCACTCGGTGACGACCGCCCACTCGGTGACTGTCACCTTTTTTCGGGCGCGCCCAAGCCCGCGCCTTCCCGACCCAGCCAAACCGAAAAATGGCTGACTGTCACCGATGCACCAGCCATCACGCATCCACGCCAATCAGAAAATACCAAACAAACCCAGTTCCACCCAACTAACACAAACCAATCAACTTACAAGCAGGCTACAACTGAACCCCAAACACAAGCGGGTAGCCCAAGGCCCAACGAAGATCCACCCGGCCGCTGATCCACCGCCCCAACCCCCGGCGGAGCGGTCTGCCCCCGCGGGTATGCTATCGCGTGGCGTGTCGAGTGGCAACAGCGGCGGGCATCTATATCGGACGGCGAAAGAGGCGAAAGACGGTGACCCCTCCGGCTTCGCGCGTCACCTCCGGCCCGTCTAGAGCGCTATCTCGATCGCGAAGCAGCACCCGCGGAGCCCCGACCGCAAGGGAGGCGGTTGAGCCAGTGGTGTCGCCGTGGAGGGATCGTTCGGGGAGCGTCAGCGATTGCTTGTTGCGTTGGTTTCGGAAAGTTGGCGGTACTGCGGGGATGGGCGCCATGTTTGATGTCTCAGCGGCCAAACCGCCTCCCTTGCGGTCGGGGCTCCGCGGGTGCTGGGTCGCGAAGGATGCGGCTCAGTTGCCCATTACCGCCTGGGTCAAAAAAAGCCGGGCAGCGAGAGTGCGACTCTCACTGCCCGGGTGTATAAGCTGTCTGTTATGAAAGCGGCCGTTGATCGGCTCTCGTATGAACTAGGGCGCGAGGTCTTCCTCCTGGGTGGGCATCGACCACTCTTCCAGCCAGTTGACGTCGCCAAAAGCGCCGCTATAGGGGGCAAACTGGTTGAAGAAGCCATCATCGGGCGGCTGAACCCAGTTGGCTCTAAAAACGGGTGAGCCGACTTGCGGACGGAAATCGGGATCGCCGTACTCGAAGGGACGCCGCAGCATCGGGTCGGCAACCATGATGTTCGATTGGGTGTTGACCAAGGGGACACCGTTTTCGCTGACCTGGCCCGCGAGCGTGTTCGGGGCTCCGGAGGCGACGCCGTTCATCCACCACAGCATTCCGTTGAGGCTAAGGTCGCCCGTGGCCCCATTGGCCAAAGTCTCATCGTGCTGAAATTCAATAGCCCGATCCACCCAGTTTTGGATGACGAAATTGTTGTAGTGTCCGGCGGCGCCGCGGCGCAGATAGATGCCCGCCACCGAGCCTTCGTCCACACCCTCGCTAAAGGAGTCGCCGACCCCGACAAACGTCATGTTGTAGAACGTAGGAGTGCTCCTAGGCAGGGCGCCGAAGTTATTCTCATTGTTGTCCATCTCAATGCCGCGGTTGGTGTTGTTGAGGTTGCCCAGCGCAACTCCGAATTGCACGCGGCCGCTCCACCCGATCTGTCCGTCGAAGTGATCATCACGGGGGTAGGTGGAAAGGGCGTACATCAGGTCGTTGTTGCCGGCAAACCACTCAAAACTGTCATCGAGGCCGTAGTGAGCTTGCAGGAATGAGGAATGGGTCTGGGTGCCGCAGCCACCCCAGGTGAAGCTGTTGATTTCGTCATTCGGACGCAACTCCGCGCCTGAAAACTCAAGGCGGACATAGCGCATCGTGCCGCAGTCATGCTCAGGGTCGTCCCCGCCGTACTCGGTTGACGGGTCCGGGGGCAGACCTTCGATGTTGCCAACGCCTTGCGGCCAATTGGTGGGGGCTTTGCCGAGTAAAACCACGCCGCCCCAATCCCCGGCTCGCCGCTGACCATAGGGCTGGGAACTGGTAAAGATGATCGGGCGTGAGCGAGTGCCGACGGCCATCAGCCTGCCCGTGTTGCCGATGATCAGGACCGAAGGCGGCTGCGAGCCCGGCTGGCCGATGATGACGGTTCCCGGTTCGATGGTCAAAGTCGCGCCGTCCTTGACGATCACGGCGCCGAGAAGATTCCACTGTGTGTCGTTCGTCAATGTGCGGTCGGTCGTGATCGTGCTCGGCAGGGTTTCGATGCCGGTGACCACGTTGAACTTCCAGTAGGCGGCTTTCACGATGCGATTGCCCGTGTAATCCCGAAGCTGCACGACGACCGTGTGCATGCCGGGTTGATTGGGAATGGCAACCGCCGGGAACATACCGCCGGCGCCGGCAAGCACCGCCTTCTCCGCGACCGGGGGCCGCGTGATCAGGAAGCCATCGTCCGGAGTGTTGCCGAAGATATCTGTGGCACTCGCCCCGCCGGGCAGATAGGTCTTCGCGCCCGTTTGATTGTTTTGGATGTAGGCGACGACTGTATAGGGGTAGATGTCGCCGTTCGGCCGAACCGTCCATCGGATCGTAAGATTCTGGCCAGGCATATAGACCTGTTTGTCGCTCCACGTCCACATGGCGAGGGACGTGTTGATGACAGAACCGGCCGGCAATTCCCGGGCCGCCTCACTACGGCTGACGGTCACGAACTCGGCTCGGGCCCGCTGGACTCGCGCCCTGTCGGCGGCTGAAAGAGTTAGGGCCTGTATGAGACTAAGGGCCAGCAGAATGAATGTAGTTCTCTGTCGCATAATTCTTGTTCCTTTCCTTCTCGAAAGATGATCTCCCAAAGGGCCCTTCTTATTCGGCCAGACCCTAGAAAACTTCAAAGTTTGTTCCCACACTGAACGTTCGACCGAGCCGGTAGCTGCGCTGCAGAATATCGGACTGGGTCCAGTGAAAATGATTGTCGGTCAGGTTTTCCGCCGTGAAGCGAATCGTCCATTTACCTTCGTCCTTGATACTGAACTGATAGACAAAATCGAGAAACGTATTCGGCTCCTGGTAAATATCCGCTAGTCCCAGCCCACCCACGTCGGTGATCCGTCGAGAGGCATAGTTCGTATAGAAACGCGCGTCGCTGCGCCACTGCGGGCGGGACCATTCGGTAATAAAGTTGAAGATATAGCGTGACTGCCCCATCAACGGCCGGCGCAGGGAGGTAAGCAGCCCGATTTGTTCGTCTCCAAGCCGAACGTCAGAGTCGACAAAGGTGAAGTTCGTCTGGATATTGAAAGGTGCGAGCTTTGGCTGCAGGAACGAGAGATTCCTGCGATACTCAACCTCGACACCCTGGTTTTTCGCGCCTTCGGCGTTGATGTTCGTCTGACGCAGATCACCGGTTGTCGGCTGGATCGTTACTTCGATAGGATTCTCGAAGTCCTTATAGAAGTAGCTGAGCGCCAGGAGCTGGTTTCCGCCATAGAACCACTCCCAGCGGGCATCGAGACTATCGATGACCGCGCGCTGCAGATCGGGGTTGCCGGCGAAACTGAAGCCGCCCAGGATGTTCACGAAGTCGAAGGGCGAAAGCTCCCGGAAATCGGGACGGGACACGGTACGCCCGTAGCCGAACCGCAAATTCTGGTTCGGCTTAAAACTGTAGATGACGTTGACGCCGGGAAGCATGTCAGTGTTCTTGAGCTCGGAGACGGCCGGTACTGCCCCCGGAACGAGTGGGTCAATGGTATTGACCCGAATCGTGGCGTCTTCCACGCGCACGCCTCCGACGACACGCCAGCCACCGCCCAGTCCCAAATCGATCATGCCGAAGGCCGCCATTACGTCCATGTCGCCGGTGTAAGAGTCCGTGCCCCGCGTGTTCTCGCGGATTTGAAACAGATCCGGCGTAATGTTCTCCGGGCCGAGCAGTACGTTGTTGGGGGCGCCCAGGTCGAGTCCCGATAGCCGCGTAGGGACAAACCGAAAGCGGCGCGCCTCAAACGTGCGATCTCGAAAAGTCCCGCGGACCCCGCCCTTCACGATGCCGCTGATACGGCCCGAATAGAACGGCTTGCCGATCTCAGCGAGAGGCTCATAAATGCGGTCATCGAAAGTGGAGAAAAAGCGGGTCGCGGATTGCGGCGACGCCAGAAATCGCGGAGCCCCTCCGGTATCACTGATGCTGCGGACGACTTCCCGCATGTCCGGTTCGTCGCGTCCCGAGCGGGAATAGGTAAGCTGCCAGTTTGCAAGCGTGTTGCCCAGCCCCGTCAGCAGATGGTCGCCCCCCACGCTGCTGGACCACAGTTCCCGCTCCACCCACCGCAGGCGCTCGTTTTGGATGTTCGAGTCAATACGGCCATTCAGGCCTCTGAACGTGCGGGCTTCCTTGTCCGAGTCGCGAGTCAGCGTGTTACGGACCACGATCTTATGCGAGGGAGTTGCCTGAAACGCGAAGTTAAACACTCCGCCCAGACGAACCGACTCCATGTCGGAGACAAAATCGGGATAGTCGGTAAGGATGAACGCGTTCCCGCCTCCGGAGTTCACGAGGAAGCGCTGCAATTCCTCAAAGCGCTGAGGGGTATTGGTGAACGTCAGCGCGCCGACCATTCCGAAGCGCCCGAAGGAATTGCCGCCGGAGATCGAGTAACTCTGGGTGGGCCGCATGGAGGTATGTTGGATGGGTTCCCAGTTCGTGGCAAAGGAACGGCCGAACTGTTGCAACTGCTCCTGCGAGAATGAGCCCGGAAACAGGCGACTGCCGGCCGGGATGACGCCCGGAATGTCGCGAGTGCCATCATCCAAGCCCAGGAAGTCGCGCGAGCCGCCGCGATAGGTTTGGAAGTCCTTAAAGGTCGTGCGGCTGTTGTAGCCATAGCTCATGCCGAACCGCAGATGAGGAGCGGTCGGAAACTCGATCGTGTTCATTTGGACCAAGCCGCCGGAGAACTCGCCGGGCAGATCGGGGGTGTAGGTCTTGAGTACCTTGATGTTGTCAATCAAGTTCGCCGGAAACAGGTCCAGGGGCACTACCCTTCGTTCCGGGTCGGTCGTGGGAAGAATGGAGTTGTTCATCATGGTGGCGCTGTAGCGCTCGCCCAAGCCGCGCACATATACGAAGCCCCCTTCGACCACCGACACTCCGGTCACTCTTTCCAAGGCGCCCGCCGCGTCCGAGGCTGTACTGTTGCTGATTTCCTCGCCACTGATTGCGTCGCTTACCGTCGGGGCCAGGCGTCGTTCGGTGACGACCGAGTCGGCGGTAGCCGCTGCCGCAGTCACAGATTCGGTTACTTCCACCGTGGTCACCTCGGTCGCGAGAATCATGACCGTGCTCGCGTCGGAAACCTCTCCGGCCGTAACAACGAGCTCATCCAGCGTCACGGGGAGGTATTTGTCGGCGGAAAGCTTGATCGAATACGTGCCCGGCGGCAGGGACAAGCGATACGTGCCTTCGAGATCGGCCACGGCAGTTTTGTCCGGCAAACCGACGACTTCGACAGCAACCTGCGGAATCGCATTCCCGGTTTGGGCGTCGAAGATATTCCCGACGACCGTCCCGGCCTCCTGAGCCGCGAGCGGCCAAATTGCGAGGAATAGATAGAGGATGACAACATGGCATCCCGATTTAGCGAAGGAAGAGTCTTTCATAGTGTATTTTCCAGGGCCAATCAACAAAGCATTCACTCGCACTCCGGCGCTACTCGGCGATCCAGAGCTTGATCGTGTTCGTGGGAATTCCTTGCGCCGACCCCGGCGTCCGGACCATACAGAACAGCGGCACTTCACCGGACAGGTACGCCAAGTCAGGAATAGGGATGTTGATCTGCCAAAGCCCCACGAAGTTTGGATGCAAGGCTGTTGCCGGCACGACTTCCGCTACGGATAGATAACAGACAACATCCAGCTCCGGCGCCGGGAGTGTACCTACCGTCGGAACATCGCCATCGGCAACAGCAACATCGAACGGCCCCGGCCCGGTACCCCAGGCGATCAGGAAACTGCCGCGCTGGGCGCGACTGTCAGGACCATTCAAAGAGAAGTCGGAATTCGAAATGATGCCCCGCGGCGGATCACCGGGCTCGAAGAACCGGAACAGACCGGGCGCGGCGTCCGTCAAGTTCATGAAGCCGTTTGCGACTTCGGTTCCGTTGACAAGCACGCGGATCGGTAGCCGTCCGAACGCCGTCCCCCACGAAACCTGAAAGTTGATCTGACCGGGAACGCCCCCGCCAACATTGCCTTCGCGCGCATACAGCAGGGCGGCGGGCAAGCCATCGACTTCGACGACGACGCCCTGCAAGTTGAACGGCAGCGGGATCGCGTCAGCGCCGACACCGTCGGCCCCTCCGGGAATTCCGGCGAAATTACCGCCCACCGAGAACGCGGTGGCCAGCGATCCCGGCGCCACCGGAAACTGACCCTGAGCCAGGTTCGCGTTGGTGACGGCGATTCCGGTCTGCGCCGTCAAGGACAGTGGCAGAAGGAGCAAGGCACCCCACAGCGCGGTAAGAGCAAAGGTCTTGTGATGGAGTATTCGCAATGCCATTGGAGATTTCACCTCTGAGCCCCAAGCGGTGTTTGGCGTTCGAGCCTTGCCGCTTAGGGTCTCGCTTGTCTGAAGAATGGGTAAGAAACTCTAGGCTAGGAAGGGGCGGTTACTGAAATGTAACCAGTTCGTGAAAATTCGGTTAAGCACAGCGGGGCTCGGCCTTCAGACACAGAGTCTGTGGCTATTTTTCCCTAGGGTGTGGCTGTTGAGGCAGGTTGCCCTGGGCGGGCGGCCTGTTTGGGGGTAAGCTGTGGTACGGCGATCCAGCTTCCCCTTTTTGCCCGTGCGGGATCGAATAAACAAGTGAAAGATTGCGATCAGGCCGTCACTCGACCCGGCGCAGATAGTCGGGCAGGGGCAATGTGGCGGCGGGTGTGGCCTGGACCGGAGGGAGGCTGTAATTGCGGGCCGTGATGGCGCCGAGTCCGCCGGTCACGGCGGTGTTCGTGAGGGTGAAGGTCTTGTAATAGTTTACGTCGGGGTGCTTTTTGGCGGTCCACGCCTGCCAGGCGAAGAAGCCTCCGCCGAGGGCGCTCTTGAGAAGCAGGGCTTTGCGGTTGCTGAAGCGGCCGTCGCTGCCGCTGAGAAACGGGTTGGCCTCGCGGCGTCCTTGGGATGAGTGGGCATCCAAGGCGTTGACGGCGGCGAAGGCGATCCAACTGGCGATCCAGGCTTTCTTCCACTTGCGCTGAGCGGATTGCTCGCGGCCGGCGGGCTGAGCGAGAGTGGGCTCGGGCGCGGTGAACGTAGTGGCCGAGGGCGAGACGGGCTCAATCAGGGGATCGCCCGCCGCGACGACGCCGGCGAAAGGGCCGCCGAGGGCGACCGCGAGTACGGCGCTGACGATGGCGCGGCGAATGGAGTTTCTGATGGCTGTTCTGGTCATGCTGGGCTCCTGGGACTGGGATCCTGTGACTGGGTTCCCGTGACTGGGGATGCTCCTAGGATCGCTTGCGGCCTACGCGGAACACATGACCTGATAGCCACATTTTTAGGATGGTACCGAGGTGCTCATCCTAGTACTCAACCGCTAAAACGCTAGGTTCGACGGGGATACTGGACGCGCGGCCGAATCCAGTGCTGCGGCGAGGCGGCGGTCTAGGTAACACTGGGAAGATGGCGGCACGGATCATTGAGAGCATTGAGGAATTACAAGCCTTGCAAGGCGAGGAACTCGGCGTCAGCGATTGGTTTGAGGTGACGCAAGAGCGGATCAATCAGTTCGCGGACTTGACGCATGACCGGCAGTGGATTCACGTCGATCCGGAACGGGCGGCGCGGGAGTCGCCGTACAAAGCGACCGTGGCGCATGGATTCTTCAGCCTGTCGCTGATTTCGATGCTGTCGAAACAGGTGATGGTGCTGCGTGGCGATTTCCAGCGCCTGATCAACTATGGGCTCAATAAGGTGCGCTTCCCGGCGCCCGTGCCGGCCGGCGCGCGGATTCGCGGGCGGTTTGGGCTGGACTCGGTGCGTGAGTTCGCGGGCGGAATTCAGATTGTGTGGCGGGTGGCGATCGAGAGCGAGGGTGGCGTGAAGCCTTGCGTGGTGGCGGAGTGGGTGACGCGCGCCTATCGCTGAGTGTCTTTTTGCCGGACTCAAGCGGGGGTCAAGCTGTTCTAGCCCCTTGTATAATCAGTGCTTCACGGGAGGATTACGTGGCAGAGACGAAGCTGG
>CAZLYT010000082.1:0-1650 GCA_964563515.1 uncultured Candidatus Competibacteraceae bacterium
CGGGGTCGCCGGCGCCGGCGAGGAGATCCGCACGCGGCCATTTCAGTTGGTCACGGGGCGAGTCTGGCGCGGTACCGCGTTCGGCGGCGTGAAGGGGCGCAGCCAGCTTCCCGGCTACGTGGACAAGTATATGGGCGGCGAAATCAAGGTCGACGAGATGGTCAGCCACACCATGCCATTGGAAGACATCAACCGCGCCTTCGACTACATGCACGAAGGCAACGGCATACGCTCCGTGATCATCTACTGAGGCATCGGCATGAGTGATTTGGAACGCGTGGAGCGAATCAAGGAAGCCGGGGGTTGGCTGGAGCGCTACCGCCATCCCTCCAAAGTCTGCACTTGCACCATGACCTTTTCGGTGTATCTGCCACCTCGGGCGGAGCATGAGACGGTGCCGGCGGTTTATTGGTTGTCGGGTCTGACCTGCACCGACGACAACTTTCGGGTCAAGGCCGGCGCTCAGCGCTATGCCTCGGAGCTGGGCCTGGCGTTGATCATCCCCGACACCAGTCCCCGCGGCGAGGGCGTACCGGATGACCCGGAGTACGACTTCGGCAAGGGCGCCGGGTTCTATGTGAACGCGGTGCGCATGCCTTGGTCCCAGCATTACCACATGTATGACTACGTGGTCAGCGAGCTGCCCGCGCTGATGGAGGCCAACTTTCCCCTGCAACCCGGCGTCCGTTCCGTGACCGGCCACTCCATGGGTGGCCATGGGGCGCTGGTGGTGGCGCTGAGGAACCCAGGCATGTTCCGTTCAGTTTCGGCTTTCGCACCCATCTGCCACCCGACCGAATGTCCCTGGGGTCAGAAGGCTTTCAGTGGTTATCTGGGAGACGACCGCAAGGCCTGGGAGGCCTACGATGCCACCCATCTGGTATTAGCCGGTGCCAAGCCACTGCCCACGTTCGTGGATCAGGGCACCGACGATGAGTTTCTGCAGGAACAGCTCAATCCGTGGGCCTTCCAGGGGGCCTGCAGCGAGCGCGGGTACTCGCTGACCTTCCGCATGCAGGATGGCTACGATCACAGTTATCACTTCATAGCCACTTTCATTGGCGAGCACCTGGCCTTCCACCAGAAACACTTGGAGCCCTGATCCGATCTGCCATGCGCCGGCTTGGGTTCTCTGCTCGGCGCTATGGTGTTTCAGGCCAGCGGGTGGCTGCCCCGGACTGTTCCAGCGCCGTAGTAAGGGCCTCGATCAATTCGTGCAGTGCAGCCGTGGCCGGTGTTCCCAGGCTTTGTCGCAGCTGCCGTTCGACCCGCTCCCAAGCGGGGCGAGCCCGGCTCAGGTCCTGTCACCCGCAAGCCGCAAGCTCTGCCATCGTGCTGCGGCGCTCGCCGCCGCCTCCCAGTCGGATCAGACCGGCGTGTGCCGGTGGTTGCAGGTTGCGGCTCAGGGTGGTGTGGTCCACGCCGGACGCTCGGCGAGCCCGGTGACACTGGCATCAAGTAGGCGCGTGCAACGGGGGATCTGCGCCAGGTAGTGTCGCAGGGCGACGCCAACTCTGTGGAGACCACCGAGCCATGAACGTGACTGGAGTACCGGCGTGGAAGACGCCCGCCGCAGTGCTGCTGGCGGGGTGTCTCATCGCCGCGCTGGGATTCGGAGTGCGCTCGTCGTTCGGTTTGTTTCTGGAGCCG
>CAZLYT010000083.1:0-5648 GCA_964563515.1 uncultured Candidatus Competibacteraceae bacterium
GCGACCATCTGAAGCTTCTGTTTGCCCGTGCGGCCTCGCTTTACTGCCAGGGCTGCGGCCGCCTGGTGCAACGTGATAGCGCCGACAGCATTGCCACGGCGTTACTCGCGGAGTGGGGCGATGACGCGCTTCGAGCGATGATCACCTTCCCGGTGCGCGTTCCCCACAACTTCCACGAGGACGAGATTCGAGAGCTCCTGGCGGGGCAAGGCTACACCCGGGTCCGCGGACGGCGCGGCGAGGTGCTGGACGTGGTGCAAGACCGCCTACGGCTGGGGCGGGAGCGTCGCGATCGGCTGGTCGAGGCTCTGGAGACGGCCCTTGAGCGGGGTCATGGCTTGCTGACCGTGCACTTGCTTGAAAGCGGGGGGTCGGCTGACACGCGCCTCTACTCCGTCGATTTGCATTGCCCGGTCTGCGACCGCCACTACGCGGAGCCCATTCCCAACTGTTTCTCCTTCAACTCGCCCATCGGCGCCTGCGACACCTGCCGCGGCTTCGGCAGGGTAATCGGGATCGATTACGAGCTGGTCGTCCCGGACCCGTCCAAGAGCCTCGCCAAGGGCGCCATCAAACCTTGGCAGGGAAAGAGCTACCGGGAGTGCCAGGACGACCTGGAAGGCTTTGCCACGCTGCGTGGCATTCCCCTCGAAGTACCCTGGCGCGATCTCACAGCGGCCCAACGGGAGTGGGTGATCGAGGGTGAAGGTCCCTGGGAGAAAGGGGTCTGGTACGGCGCGCGCCGCTTCTTCGATTGGCTGGAAACCAAGGCCTACAAGATGCACGTGCGGGTGCTGTTGTCCAAGTACCGGGCCTACCGGCCTTGTCCCGACTGCGGTGGCGCGCGCCTCAAGCCCAGCTCACTGGCGTGGCGGCTTGGTAGTCGTGCCGAAGCCGCCGAGGTGCTGGCGCCAGATCACCGTTTCCGGCCAACGGCTACGGAATACGACGATCAAGTGCTGCGGGCGCTGCCCGGCCTCACCCTCCACGACCTGGCGTTGCTGCCGGTATCCCGTTGTCGGGTCTTCTTCGAGAGACTTTCGCTGCCGGCGCCTCTCGACGAGGCTACCGCGCTGCTGGTCGGGGAGATCCGCTCGCGGTTGCGCTACCTGGACCAGGTGGGCCTCGGCTATCTGGCTCTGGACCGGCAATCCCGCACCCTGAGCGGCGGCGAGGTTCAACGCATCAACCTGACCACTGCGCTCGGCACGTCATTGGTCAACACCCTGTTCGTACTGGACGAACCGAGCATCGGCCTGCATCCGAGAGATATCGACCGCGTCACCGCCGTGCTGCACCGGTTGCGCGACGCAGGCAACACTTTGCTGGTGGTAGAGCACGATCCCCAGCTCATGCTGGCTGCCGATCGTATTTTGGACTTGGGGCCCGGACCCGGGGAGCGCGGTGGGGAGGTGGTCTTTATTGGGACGCCGGCAGAGCTGTTGCGGGACCAACAGTCGGTCACGGCGCGGTATCTGCGGGGCGAGCAAACGGTGAACCGGGAACCTGCGCCGCCCATGCCAGATGCCGGCGCGCCCATCCTGGAGGTGCTGGGAGCCACCGAGCACAACCTGCAACAGCTGGACGTTGCTATCCCGCTGAACCGACTGGTCTGTCTGACCGGCGTCAGCGGCTCGGGTAAGTCGACCCTGGTGGAGGTGGTCCTCTATCGGGGGCTGCGCAAGGCCTTGGGTAAGCCAGAAGAAGCTGCTGGCGCCCACCGAGAGCTCCGCGGCCTGGAACACCTCACCGACGTGGTGCTGGTGGATCAATCGCCCATCGGACGCACTGCCCGCTCCAATCCCGCCAGCTACGTGGGCGCCTTCGACGCAGTACGCAAGGCGTTCGCGGCCGAGCCGCTGGCCAAAGAGCGTGGCTACGGCCCGGCCAGCTTCAGCTTCAATGCTGGCGAAGGCCGCTGCCCTACCTGCGGCGGCAACGGCTTCGAGCACGTGGAGATGCAGTTCCTCTCCGACGTCTATCTGCGCTGCCCCGATTGCGATGGACGCCGCTATCGGCCCGAGATCCTCGAGGTGAAGCTGCCGCCCCCGGGTGACGTCGAGGGCGAACCGCGCTCGATTGCCGACGTGCTAGAGATGACCGTAACCGAGGCACTCGCATTCTTCGCCGCCAGCGCCGAGGTCAACAGAGCCTTGGAGCCGTTGGGCGCGGTGGGCCTGGACTATTTGCGCCTGGGCCAGCCGGTACCGACGCTGAGCGGCGGCGAGGCCCAACGGCTCAAGCTCGCGGGGCAACTCGCCAATGCTGCCAAGCGCGCCCGGGGCGCGCCCGAGACCGGAATGCTGTTTCTGTTCGACGAGCCCACCACCGGGCTCCATTTCGAGGATATCGCCAAGCTCCTGACCGCCTTCCGCCGGCTGCTACGGGAAGGGCACTCGCTGCTGGTGATCGAGCACAATCTTGATGTCATCCAGGCTGCCGACTGGATCATCGACCTGGGACCCGAAGGGGGCGAAGGTGGTGGCCGACTGGTGTGTGCCGGCACGCCCGACCAGGTGGCCACCCACCAGGGAAGCCACACCGGCCGCGCGCTCCAGGAATATGCAGCCACCCTGACACGCATCGTGGCCCGCACCCGGGAAAGTGGTGGACCGGAAGCGGTGAGAAGCGCCCCGGCGGAGGAGATCCGCATCCACCACGCCCGCGAGCACAATCTGCGTAACGTGGATGTATCGCTGCCGCGGGACCGACTCACGGTGGTCACGGGAGTCAGCGGCAGCGGCAAGAGCACGCTGGCCTTCGACATACTGTTTGCCGAAGGGCAGCGCCGCTATCTGGAGTCGCTGAATGCATACGCGCGCCAGTTCGTGCAACCAGCGGCCCGGCCGGACGTAGACGCCATCTACGGCATCCCGCCGACGGTAGCCATCGAGCAACGCACCAGCCGCGGTGGACGCAAGAGCACCGTGGCGACCCTTACCGAGGCCTACCATTTCTTGCGGCTGCTGTATGTGAAACTGGGCGTGCAGTACTGTCCACACTGTGACGTCCCGGTGCAGAGCCAAACCGTGGAGAGCATCGTCGCGCGCCTGCTGAAAGAGTATCGCGGCAATACGGTGACGCTATTGGCGCCGCTGGTGGTGGCTCGCAAGGGCGTCTACACCGATCTCGCCCGCTGGGCCGCGGGGCGGGGTTACCAGCAAATGCGCGTGGACGGCCACTATCTACCCACTGCCGAGTGGCCGCGGCTGGATCGGTTTCGCGAGCACGACATCGACCTGCCATTGGGAGAGGTGGGAGTGCGCGCCGGTGCCGAGGGCGCTCTGCGGGATCTGGTGTCGCGGGGCGTGGAACTGGGTGAAGGCGTGGTGAAGGTAGCGGCTGCAGTGTTGGCCTCCGAGGGCCCCGGGCTGGCCCACCTGACCGATACGGTCTTATCCACCAAACGGGCCTGCCCCCGTTGCGGGCGCAGCTTTCCCGAGCTGGACCCGCGCTTGTTCTCCTTCAACTCCAAGCATGGCTGGTGTCCCGCGTGTTACGGCACCGGCGCGATAGTGCACGGTTTCGACGGTGAACAAACCGGCGAGGAATCGGCCTGGATGCCGGAGGATGGTGGCGAGGAGCTGCCCTGCCTCGCCTGCGAGGGCCGAAGGTTACGTCCCGAGGCGCTGGCGGTGCGCTTTCGCGACCGCTCGATTGCCGACATCACGGCGCTTGCGGTGGCAGAGGCCCGACCTCTGGTGGAGGGGCTGACGCTCGAGGGGCGCGAGCAGGCCATCGCTCGCGACATTGTCAACGAGCTCAGCAGTCGACTGGCCTTTCTGGGCCAAGTGGGATTGGACTATCTGTCCCTGGATCGCGCCGCGCCCAGCTTGAGCGGGGGCGAGGCCCAGCGGATCCGACTAGCGGCTCAGCTCGGATCCAACCTGCGCGGTGTCTGCTACATCCTGGACGAGCCCACCATCGGGCTGCATCCTCGGGACAACCGCATGCTGCTGGATACCTTGGAGCGGCTGGCGGCCAAAGGCAACACGGTGGTGGTGGTGGAACACGACGAGGAGACCATCCGCCGCGCCCGTCACCTGATCGATCTCGGCCCGGGCGCCGGTGTCCGAGGTGGACGGCTGGTGGCACAAGGGGTCCTGGAGGATCTGCTGCAGAGTGCGCACTCCATCACCGGCCGCTACCTGGCCAATCCGTTGCGGCACCCGCTCATGGAGCGACGCGAGGGGCCAACCGAAGCGGTGCTCACCGTCGCCGACGCCAACTTGCACAACCTGCAGAACGTCCAGGTGCGACTGCCATTGAACCGCCTGGTTTGCGTCACCGGTGTCAGCGGCAGCGGCAAGAGCACCCTGGTGCGGAGTGTGCTGTACCGTAATCTGCGCCAGCTCATCGCTGACCGGCGCAAACGCCGGCAGCCCGGCCTCTTCGGCTGCCGAGACCTCGAAGGCTGGAAAATTCTGGAGCGAGTACTGGAGGTCGACCAGACCCCGATTGGCAAGACGCCGCGCTCCTGCCCCGCCACCTACGTGGGGATCTGGGATTACGTGCGCCGTCTCTATGCGCAGACGCCGGAAGCGCGCTTGCGCGGTTACACCGCTTCCCGGTTCTCCTTCAATACCCGGGGTGGGCGCTGCGAGATTTGCGCCGGCCAAGGCACCCGCCGGATCGAGATGAGCTTTCTCCCGGACGTGCAGATACGTTGCGAGGCTTGTGCTGGCGCGCGCTTCGACGCGGAGACCCTGGCGGTGCGCTTCAAGGGACTGAGCATCGGCGATGTGCTCGCCATGAGCGTGGACGAGGCGGTGGATTTGTTTTCGGCACATCCCCAGGTGCATCACGCCCTGCAGCTGCTGCAGGACGTGGGCCTTGGTTATCTCACCCTGGGCCAGCAAAGCCCCACCTTGTCTGGCGGCGAAGCGCAGCGAATCAAACTGGTGACGGAGCTGGCCAAGGCGCGGCCGCGGGAGTCGGCGCGCGACGCTCGGCGCGGCCGCTCTGCGGAGGCTCGGCAAACACTCTACATCCTGGATGAGCCCACGGTGGGCCTGCACATGGCCGACGTGGAAAAGTTGATCCGGGTACTGCACCGGCTGGTCGACTGCGGACACAGCGTGGTGCTCATCGAGCACAACTTGGACATCATCGCGGAGGCCGACTGGGTCATCGACCTGGGGCCAGAAGGTGGCGACGGCGGTGGTCAGGTGGTTGCCGAGGGGACGCCGGAGTCGCTGGCGGGCCAGCCCGAGCGCTCGCACACAGCCAGATTTCTGGCCGAGTTCCTGGCACAACGCGCGAGCGCCCTGAGCGCTGCGTACTAGCTCATGGATCTCGGCGCAGAACCGGGCCGGGGGAGTACTGGAGTAGCATGTGGCGGCGGCAACCCACGCGATGCAGAGATAAGGGAGCGGCTTGGCTCTGAAGCGACTGGTCGAGGTGGCTATTCCCGGGCTGGTGCTGGTGGTAGTGGGGTTCGCCATTGCCTACCAATTCGTCGAACCCGCGCCGCCGCGCCCTATCGCCATCGCCACTGGTCGGAGCGGAGGCGCCTACCAGCTCTTCGGCCAGCGCTATCGCGAGATCTTGGCTCGGGAGGGCGTGACCCTCGAGGTCATGGAGACCGCGGGCTCAGTGGAGAACGCTCGCCTATTGCGTTCAGACCAGTCGGGAGAGTTGGTGGCGCT
>CAZLYT010000084.1:0-1539 GCA_964563515.1 uncultured Candidatus Competibacteraceae bacterium
GATCTACCGCGTATAGACAGGGTAGCGCGAGCAGAGCTCGAGTACCTGCCCACGCACGCGCTGGATGACCTCCTCGTTACCCAGGTCCTCCAGCAGGTCACAAATCCAACCCGCCACCTGGCGCGCCTCGGCCTCCTTGAAACCCCGGCTAGTGATAGCCGGCGAGCCGATACGAATGCCGCTGGTGACGAAGGGCGACTGCGGATCACCCGGGACGGTGTTCTTGTTCACGGTGATGTTGGCGCGGCCCAAGGTGGCGTCGGCGTCTTTGCCGGTGATGCGCTTGTCGATCAGGTCGATCAGGAACAAGTGGGCGTCGGTGCCGCCGGACACGGGCTTGTAGCCGCGTTCCAGGAACACCTGCGCCATGGCCCGCGAGTTGGCGAGCACCTGCTGTTGGTAGGCCTTGAACTCAGGTTGCAGTGCCTCCTTGAGGGCCACCGCCTTGGCGGCGATGACATGCATCAGTGGGCCGCCTTGAATGCCGGGGAAGACCAGGGCGTTGAGCTTTTTCTCCAAATCCGGGTTGGCACGCGCCAGAATCAGCCCGCCCCGGGGTCCGCGAAGAGTCTTGTGGGTGGTCGTGGTAACCACGTCGGCCACGGGCACCGGATTGGGATAGAGCCCGGCGGCGACCAGTCCGGCGACGTGAGCCATGTCGACGAAGAGATACGCCCCCACCGCATCGGCAATGTTGCGGAAGCGCTCCCAGTCCATGACTCGCGAGTAGGCCGAAAAGCCCGCCACGATCATCTTTGGGCGGTGCGCCTGGGCTAGCCGCTCCACCTCGGCGTAGTCGAGCTGACCGGTCTTCGGGTCCACGCCGTACTGCACCACGTCGTAGAGCTTGCCCGAGAAGTTCGGCTTGGCGCCGTGGGTGAGGTGCCCGCCGTGGGCGAGGCTCATGCCCAAAACGCGGTCGCCCGGCGCGAGCAGCGCCATGTAGACGGCCATGTTGGCTTGCGAGCCCGAGTGCGGCTGCACGTTGGCGTAGTCCGCGCCGAAGAGCTCCTTGGCCCGATCGATAGCGAGCTGCTCGACCCCGTCCACGTGCTCGCAGCCGCCGTAGTAGCGCTTGCCCGGGTAGCCCTCGGCGTATTTGTTGGTCAGCACCGAGCCCTGCGCCTCCATCACCAGGGGGCTGGTGTAATTCTCCGATGCAATCAGCTCGATGTGCTCCTCTTGGCGCCGCGCTTCGGCCTGCATGGCCGACCACAGCTCGGCGTCGAAATCGGCGATCTTCAATGTGCTGCTGAACATGGTTGTCTCCTAATGTTGTGGGTTTTCCTCGGGCCGGCGATTAGTCCGCCGCCACAGGAGCGGCGGGTGGCGCAACGGTCACTTTCGCTTCTCCCGCAACGGCCAGACCCTCGTCCCGCGCCGCCGCTTCGAGCCACAGCCAGAGGTAATCGGCGAAGCTGCGGCGCACGATGAGCTCAAACCCCGGTGCCGCACTGACCTGACGGATCAGTACCGGGGCCTTGCCCAGAAGGGTTTGGGCGCAGCTCCCTGGGCCGAAAACACGGGGGTGGAGATCGA
>CAZLYT010000085.1:0-9797 GCA_964563515.1 uncultured Candidatus Competibacteraceae bacterium
GGTTGAGTCTTGTTGGGAGACTCGAACTCGGTTGCGGGGTCCAGTCAGGTCTTCTTCCAGGTAACGCAGCAGCGCCTCGACCATAGCCTCGCGGGGGTAGGCGTTGTGGTCGACAATCCGGCGGCCGACACGCTCGTGGGAGCGCGCAATGGGCACCGCGACCGCCCAGTGATCGGCATTGAGATAGCCCACCAAGGTGCTGCGTGGGATCACCTGATCGTAGAAGATGAGCTGGCTGTCGTTACGACTGTCTACCTGGCTGAGCCGGTTGTAGCTCGGGCGCAGGATCCGGGAGATGTGCTTGGGATCGGGGAAGGTTGCGATCGAATAGTAGGGATGGGCGGCCAGTCGAGCACCACCCCGTTGCCGGGCCTCGAGTTTCTCTCGCGCACGCGCCAGGGCACCAGGTGCGGCGAATCCACCAGAGTGGTGGGTGCGCTCGCACCGCCACGCGGGCGCACCCAACACCGTTACCGGGACGCGACTACGGAGATTTCCACCCTTAAATCCGGATGCGCCAGCCGAGCCTCGACGCAGGCCCGTGCCGGCGCCTGGCCCGGAGTCACCCAGTCGTCCCACACCGCGTTCATGGCCTCGAAGTCGGAGATGTTCGGCAGATAGATCGTCGCCGAAAGCAGCTTGGATTTGTCGCTACCCGCCTTCTCCAGCAAGGTCTGGATGTGACCCAGGACCTCTCGGGTTTGCTGAGCCACCGGAGCCCCCGGGTCGTTTCCGGCCACCTGCCCGGCAAGGTAGATGGTGTCGCCGTGAATCACGACTTGGCTCATGCGTTTGTCGGTGTCGACGCGCTCGATGCTCAATTGAGATACCCTCTTGTTGCGTTGCTGCAAAGGTTGGCGCTGGCTACAGAATCTTCTTGCCGAAAGCCGACATGATGAAGCCGCTGGTCTCGAACAGAATCCGTTCCTCCATGTCGGGGTCCAGATCGACCACATCCATCGCCAGCATGGCACGAGTGCCGGCAATGATCTCCATCGCCTGGTGGGTTTCCCGAAGCGTGATGCCGCCGGAGCCGGTGACGGTGCCGGGAATGTCGGTTACCGCGGGCGAATAGCTCACGTGGAAGCCACGAGTGCCGGCGGTGGCCGCCCGCAGGGCTTGGCGCATGACTTCGCGAATTCCCAAGGCGTCCACATCAGCGATGGTGAACGCGGTTACCCGGGATTTCCGAATCAGCTCGGCCTCGTGGGGCGTCACCGTGCGCAGGCCGATGAGCACTACGTTCTCGGGCGACAGCTGGGGCGTCACGGTGGGAAAGCCGGGGTCGTGGCCCAAGGCACGATACAGCGCCGTGTCGGCGAAGCTGTCGCCGCCCATGGCATCGGGAGGGGTGAAACAGGGCCGGGCATCGAACCAGATCAGGCCGAAGGCGTCGATGTTCTTGGCAAGCGCCTGCAATGTGGCCAGGGTCAGCTCATGGTCGTACCCCAGCAGCAGAGCGTTGCCGTGTTCCGCCAAGGCTTCCGTGATGCCTGCGGCGAGGGCAGGGGAGGGTTGTTCGCCATCGTGCGAGGCTGTCAGTTCCCGCAGCTGCAGCGGGCGACCGAGGGTGGCGAACCGAGACGCCAGATCCTGCGTCGCCACTAGCGCTTGCAGCTCCGTCTCCGCCAGCAGGGTGACAGGGGCGGTGCCTTCGTTCTCAGCCGGTTCCAGCATGGGTTTTTTCACCACGTACTCGGAGGTCATGGTGGCGAGCAGGGCGCCGTAGTTCATGTGGAAGCGGACCATGTCTCCCACTGCGGGCAGCGGACTGGCATCGGTCAGATCCAGCACCAGGTGATCGCTGGACGCGCCCAGCACCACGATGCCTTCATCCAATGGTTCCAGCCCCTCGACGATCACGTCCTCGCGGCCGATGTTGAGAATACCGCGCAGCCGCTCGCCCTTGTCCTCGAACACCGGACGGTTGCCGAAGGCATCCACTCCCAGCTCGCCGATGGGCACCGAGGGCTTGACCTTGACCTCCAGCAGCTCGCCCTCCAGCAAGAAGGCAGAGCGGTCGAGGGCATCCCAGGGCTCATCGTAGAAGGTATCGCGACCGCCTTGAAGGATGGCTTCGCCGATGCGCAGATTATTGATGCCCGCAGGCATTGCTCCGGACAGCAACAGCGGCAGCGAGCTCGAGTTGCCGCCAGAGACGTATCGCAGGGACAGCCCGAATTGGCGTTCCAGGCTGCGGGCATGGGCTGCCAGCTCGCCCATGTTGTGCTCGGTGGGAATGACCGCACCGAAGCAGGACAAGTTGGTGCCGACCCCCACCACCCGCACACCGGGGAGCTTCAGCACGGTCTCTACCGTGCCAATCAGGTCCTCTGGCCAGATGCCTTCACGCAGGTCACCCAGGTCCACCATGAGGATGATGTCGTGAACCCGGGCCATGCGCTCGGCCACCCGAGACAGCTCCTCGATGGTGGCCAGCTCGGAGTTCAGGCTGATATCCACCGACTGGATCACTTCCTCGATGCGGGAGCGCGGCGGGCTGCGCAGCAGCAGGATCGGGCAATCGATGCCACTATCACGCAGGCGGCGGATATTCTCGAACCGGGACTCGCCGATTCCGATGACGCCGGCGCGGAGCATGGCGCGGGCAACCTGGGGCATGCCGCAGGTGCCCTTGGTGACGCCGAACACCTCGATGCCGGAGCGCCGGCAGGTCTCCACCACGGTCCTGGCGTTGTGCTCGATCTTCTGGAGGTCGACGGTGACTCGGGGTCCGGACATGGGCGCCGCTCCTCACTCGCGGTACAGCAGTCCCTCGGGGTCGATGTCGGTCGCCCGGCCAGCGATCTGATCGGCGACGAACTTCCCGGAACCGCAGGACATGGTCCAGCCCACATGGCCATGGCCCACGTCCAGATAGAAGTTGTCGTAACGGGCGCGGCCCAGGATGGGTACGGAGCTCGGCGTCATGGGCCGCAGGCCCGCCCAACGTTCGGCCGCCTCGTAGTTACCGGCGGTGGGAAACAAGTCTTTGGCAACCGAGATCAAGGTTTTGAAGTCGGCGGGCCGGAAGCTGCGATCGTTGCCGGCGAACTCCGCCGTGGCCGCTGCCCGCAGCCGGCCGCCGAGGCGCGAGAAGGCTACCAGCTTGTCCTCGTCGACGCCGCCGAGCTGCGGAGCCGAGTCTGGATCGGTCAGCGGGACGGTCAAGGAGTAGCCCTTGACCGGGTAGATGGGCAGCCGCACCCCCAGGGGCGCAGCCAGCTCCGGGCTGTCGCAGCCGCTCGCGAGCACGAAGGTATCGGCCTCGAACTGGCCCTGGTCCGTGGTCACCCGCCGTATCCGATTGCCTTCGGCCTCGATACCGGTGATGGTGGTGCCCAGTGCCAGCCGCAGTCCGCGTTCTGCCACACACCACTGCGCCAAGTTGCGGCTGAACTTGCAGGAGTCCCCGGTCTGGTCCATGGGCGAGTACACGCCCCCAGCGAGCTGGTGTTTGGCCCCGGCCAGTCCCGGATCGACTTCGGCCAAGCCGTCGCGGTCCAACACCTGGATCTCGAGCCCATTGTCCGCCAGCAGCTGCATGTGGACTACGCCGTGGTCCAGACTTTCCTGGTTGCGAAAGAAATAGATGACGCCCCGCTGGCGGCCGTCGTAGCCGATGCCGGTGCGAGCGACCAACGCGTTCAAGCAGTCACGGGAGTACAAGGTGAGGCGGAGCTTGCGCAGGGTATTGATTCGAGTTCGCTCCCGCGTGCATTGCAGCAGGAATTTCCACGACCAGGCCCAGAGCTTGGGTTCCAGCCGCGGCCGCACCTTGATCCCCAGGTCCCGCTGCACCAGCGACTTCAAGAACATCTTGAGGGCTTCTGGGGACGCCCAGGCATAGGAGTCGCCGGGGGTGATCAAGCCCGCATTGCCGTAGCTGGTTTCGCTGCCCACCTGGGCCTGGCGGTCGATGAGCGTGACCTCGTGGCCGTCTTCGGCTAGAAAGTAAGCGGCGGCAACGCCGACGACACCGCCGCCGAGGACTGCAACCCTCACGGCGAACCTCCATGACCTCGCTGGGACGCAATATCGGCGTGCAGCGTGATGTGCTTGACCCCTTGGAAAGCCGCCAGCCCCCAGGGACCGAGCTCGCGGCCGATACCGCTGGCCTTGAAGCCGCCCCAGGCGGTTTGGGGAAAGATCACCTGGGCCGAGTTGATCCAGACGTGGCCGGCGTCGATGTGGGCCGCCACCTCCGTGGCCCGCTCCACATCCCCACCGACCACCGTGGCCACCAGACCGTAGTCGCTGTCGTTGGCCAGCGCCAGGGCCTCCTCCTCGCTCTCGAATGTGCGCACCGCCAGCACCGGTCCAAAGATCTCCTCGCGCCAGACCGGATGATCCAGTGCCACCTCGGAATAGATGGTGGGCGCGACGAAGAACCCATCGCTCCGATCATCCGCAGCGCCACCTGTTAGACAGCGCAAGCCGTCGCGCTCGGCTTGCGCGAGAGTTTGCAGGACCTTCTCGTACTGAGGCCGAGTGGTGATGGGGCCCATCTCGGTGCCCGCCTGGAAAGGCGAGCCTACTCGCAGGGATTTCGTGCGCTCCACCAGCCTGGCCAGAACGTTCTCGGCGCTGCTGCGCTCCAGCACGAGGCGGGAAGTGGCCGAGCACATCTGGCCACCGTTGTAGAAGATCCCGGCCAGGATGCAGTCCACCGCCAGCTCCAGGTCGGCGTCCGCGAATACCACGATGGGGGATTTGCCGCCGAGCTCTAAGGACACCGGCAAACAGCGGGCGGCGGCCGCCGCCATGACTTTCGAGCCCACCAGGTTGCTGCCGGTGAAGGAGAGCTTCCGCAGCCGCGGATCCCTGGTGATGGCAGCCCCTGCAGTGGCGGTGCCGGTGATCAAGTTGAGCGCTCCGGGCGGTAAACCCGACTCGGCGGCCAGGTCGCCGTAGACCAGCTCCGCCAACGGGGTGAATTCGGAGGTCTTCATCACCACGGTGCAGCCCGCGGCCAGGGCGGGCGCAATCTTCCAGGCACTGGTGACCAGGGGGAAGTTCCAGGGCACGATCATGCCCACCGGCCCAATCGGCTCGAAGCGCGTGATGCCTGTGTAGCCGGCCTCGGGCAGGGCTTGCACCGCGTTCTGGCGCTCGTCCAGCTCGCTGGCGAGCTCGGCATAGTAGTCAAAGGTCGCCACCGCGTCGGCTACGTCGGTTTCCGCCTCGCCGCGCGGCTTGCCATTGTTCTGCATCTGCAAGTCGACCAGCTGGGGCTGGCGCTGACGCAGGCCCTCCGCAAACGCTGCCAGGTGGCGGCCGCGCTCGTAGCCGGCGCGTCGCCGCCAACCCGGGTAAGCGGTACAGGCCGCAGCCACTGCGGCTTCCACATCGGCGCCGCCGCCAGCCTCGATCATCGCCAGCGGTTGCCCCGTAGTCGGGTTGACTACGGTGAGCGCCTCGGGCGTCCCGGGGCGGTGCCATTCGCCGCCGATGAACAGGGAGCGCGGCCGGGCGAGCAGGGGGTTGTCGGTCATGGGGATCTCTCCTCACCGTCGCTCGACATGAGCGATGGTGTGTGCTGGATGCCGCTACCAGGTCTGTGCCGCGCTCTCTTCGATCTCGATCACGGTGGGCCGGGAAGCCTTATGGGCTTCGATCAAGGCTTCGCCCAGGTGCTGCAGGCTGCCGGCCGTCACCGCTGCGCAGCCGAATCCGCGGGCGATGGTCTGGAAGTCTGGGGTATAGATGTCGACGCCGATCTGGGGAATTCCCCGGTCGGCCATGTAGCGCTTGATCTCGCCATAGCCGCGGTTGTTCCAGAGCAGAATGGGGACCGGCAGCGCAAGCTCCACCGCGGTGGCGAGCTCGCCGATGGTGAACTGCAGTCCACCGTCGCCGATCAGGGCGACCACGGGACGCTCGGGTTGCGCCAGCTTGGCGCCCAAGGCCGCCGGCAGGGCGTAGCCGAGGGTGCCGTAGCCCGTGCTGGAGTTGAAGTAGCTGCGCGGCTGCTCGGGCTGATAGAACAAATTCGCGCTGTACACAGGCTGGGTCGAGTCTCCGGCAACGATCACGCCGGGCAACGCCTGCTGCACTGCATCCATGAAGCGCTGGTGGATGCGTTGGCGCGGGTTCAACAAAGCTTCCAGGCGCTGTCGCAGCGCCTGCGCCTGGTTGCGCCCGGTCTCGGTGGGCGGGTGGTTCTGAAGTGCCATGGCCAAGGCGCCCAGGGCGGAGGCGGCGTCGCTCACCATGGCGATCTCGGGCGGCGCGTTGCGGCTCAGCTGCTCGGCATCGATGTCGATGCGAATCAGCTTGCCGTGAAGCGCCAGCTGGCCGTCGAACAAGAGGGTGTCGGTTTCGCCCAGCTCAGTACCCACCGCCAGCACCACGTCCGCCTCGGTCAGTGCCTCCAGCACCGGCGGCTGGGGCAGGGTGCTGCCGAGACTCAGGGGATGGCCGGGGGGCAGGATGCCCTTGCCGTTGATGGTGGTGACAGCCATGGCCCCTAGCTGGTCCACCAGCGCCAGGGCTTCTGCTGCGGCGTCCTGGGCACCACCGCCCAACACCAACAACGGGCGCCGGGCCTCTCGCAGCAGCGCGGCAGCGGCCGCCACGGCCGCCGGGTCGGCGGCAGCCTTGGCGGCTGTAGCGGGAATGCGGTGGCTCAGGTGATCGGCGGGGGCGGTAATCACGTCCAGTGGCAGCTCGATGTGCACGGGTCGGGGTCGGGCGCTGTTGAACACCGCGAAGGCGCGGGCTAGCACGACAGGTAGTTCGTCCGGACGCAGCAAGGTGTGGCTGAAGGCGGTAACGCCCGCCATCAGGTTGCGCTGGGAAGGCAGCTCGTGCAGTCGTCCCTCGCCTAGCCCCAGCTCACGGGTATTGTTGACGCTGGAGATCACCAAGATCGGCACCGAATCGGCGTAGGCCTGACCCAGGGCGGTGGTGATGTTGGTGAGCCCTGGCCCCGTGATGATGAAACAGGCAGCGGGGCGGCCGCTGGCGCGAGCGTAGCCGTCGGCCATGAAGCCTGCGCCCTGCTCGTGGCGTGGCGTCACGTGCCGAAGATCGGTGTTGGGAAGACCTCGATAGAGCTCGACGGTGTGGACCCCGGGAATGCCAAACACGGTATCGATGCCATAGGCTTCGAGCAGCTCTACCAGTACCTCTCCGCAGGTCTTCATGGTGGTCTCCAATTTGGTGGATGGCTGCGACAATCTCGCAAGGCGATTCCGGCCCGCCGCCGGCAGCACACTCTCGAGGCGCTAACAGGATTCGAGCTGCAGGAGCGACGCCAGCCGCGTTGGCGTGCGCGAGCGCGCCTGCCTTCGGCCGGGTCAGGCAAGGGGCGCATTGCGCCCCATCGCGACGCGCGCCGCTCCTACAAGGATTCGATGTGGCCATTTATTCCCGATAGTGCACGCCCGGCAGCACGCACAACATCTCGAACAGGAGATTGGCCCCCAGCAGAGAGGTGTTCCCGGAGAGGTCGTAGGGTGGCGAGATCTCGACCACGTCGGCCCCCACCAGGTCGAGGCCCAGGCAGCCCCGGATCACCTCCAGGGCTTGGGGCACGGTGAGACCGGCGATCTCCGGTGTGCCGGTGCCCGGTGCGAAGGCGGGGTCGATGCCGTCGATGTCAAAGCTGAGATAAACCGGCCCGCCGCCGACCTGTGTCCGCACCTCCTCCATCAGCGGCGCCAGCGAACGATGCCAGCACTCCTCGGCCTGGACCACGCGGAAGCCCTGCGACCGCGGCCACTCGAAATCTTCGGCGGTGTAGCCCGTGCCGCGCAGGCCGATTTGCACCACCCGATTACCCTCCAGCAGGCCTTCCTCCACAGCGCGCCGGAACGGCGTGCCGTGGGCGACGGGCTCGCCGAACATGGCGTCGTTGATGTCGGCGTGGGCGTCCACGTGCACCATGCCCAGTGGTCCGTACTTCTTGCGCAGCGCGCGCAGGATCGGCAATGCGATGGTGTGGTCGCCGCCCAGGGTGAGGGGGCGGCAATCGTGGCGGAGAATGTCGTCGTAGTGGGCCTCGATGATGCCGACGCTGTCGCGCAGGTTGTAGGTATTGATGGCCACGTCGCCCAGGTCGGCCACCTGCAGGCTGTCGAAGGGAGCGGCCCGGGTCGCCATGTTGTAGGGTCGAAGTAGACAGGACTCGGCGCGGATCTGCCGGGGTCCGAAGCGGGCGCCGCTGCGATTGGAGGTGCCAATGTCGAAGGGCACGCCGACGAAGCAGGCGTCCAGCCCTTCGGCGGTGGCCTGGGTGGGCAGCCGCATCATGCTGGCGAAACCGCCGAAGCGGGGCATCTGATTGCCGCCCAACGGCTGATTCAATTCTCGGGTCATGGTCGCAATCCTCTTTGTCACGGCCACCGTCACCACGGCGCCTCCCGGGGGCGCCGTGGTGACATGCGCTACATCTGTGCCGCCGCCGGGGCTGTTACCTGGGGGGCGTCGTCAGCGCGGCTACCCATGGTCCAGAGCAGGCCCATGAGCAGCAGGGCGCCGAGCAGCAGCCCACCCCACCAGGGCAGACCGTAGCCCACCGCGATAGTGCCGACTGCCAGGCCCACCAGGCCCACGGTCAGGGCGTAGGGGAGCTGAGTACGCACATGGTCGATGTGGTCACATCCGGAGGCCATGGACGACAGGATGGTGGTGTCGGAAATGGGTGAACAGTGATCGCCGAACACGGCGCCAGCCAGCACCGCCGCCACCGAAGAGTAGAAGATGTGCATGTGCTCGGGGGCACCGGCGATACCGTTGGCCTCCATGATGGCCCAACCCAGCGGTACCACCAGGGGCATCATGATCCCCATCACACCCCAGCTGGAGCCGGTGGCGAAAGCGGTGAAAGCGGACAGGACGAATACCAGCGCCGGCAGCAGGTTGGGGGAGAGTCGCTCGCCCAGTATGGACACCAGGAAATCGCCGGTGTGGAGCACGTCGTTGACGGCGGCCAGGCTCCAGGCCAGGGTGAGGATGACGATGGCGAGCAGCATGGAGCGCACGCCGGCAAACCAGGCGTCGGCAATCTCGCTCACGCTCAGAATACCCTGCGACGAGGACAGAATCGCCGCCACTATCACCGCCAAGGTGGACGACCACAGCATGGCGACGTAGGAATCGCCGTTGCCGATGATGTCGCGCAAGGAGGCGTCGGCCTCGGATCCCGCACTGCCGGTGACATAGATGCCGATGAGGGTACCGAACACCAGCACCAGCACCGGCAGCAGCGCATTGATCACCCGGTAGGGCTTGTCGGGCTTGGGCTCGTGCTCGGAGGACTCCACCGGGGACTCGCCGGTGTGGGCTCGCGGTGCCGCCACCTGTCCCAGGGTGCGGGCGCGGCGCTCAGCGGCGAGCATCGGGCCGAAATCGCGCCCCGAGGTGGCAATCATGAAGGTGAACACGATGGTCAGGATCGGGTAGAAGCCGTAGGCGATGGAGCTGATGAATACCGAGTAGGCGCTCTCCTGCAAGTCGATGGTCTCAATGGCGTCGGCGATGAGGCCCACCTCGAAGCCAATCCAGGTGGTTACCAGGGCCAGGGTGGCCACCGGGGCGGCAGTCGAGTCCACCAGATAGGCGAGCTTTTCCCGGGACACGCTGAGCCGGTCCGTGACCGGTCTCATGGTGTTACCGACCACCAAGGTGTTGGCGTAATCGTCGAAAAAGATGGCCACCCCCAAAGCCCAGGTAGCGATCTGGCCACGCTTGGCCGTGCTTGCCCAGCGCACCATGAGGTTGACCACCCCCATGGTGCCGCCGTTGCGGGAGATGACCCCTACCATGCCGCCGATCATCATCGAGAACAGAAT
>CAZLYT010000086.1:0-4051 GCA_964563515.1 uncultured Candidatus Competibacteraceae bacterium
CCAGCAGGCGCTAGCGAACTACTACGTGCGGACAAGCACGGGGGATCTGGTGCCGCTCGGCAGCTTGATTCGCTTCGAGCGCGAGGTGGAGCCGTCCCAGCGCACCCAGTTCCAGCAGCTCAACTCGGTGACCTTGGAAGGCGTGATGATGCCGGGGCGCGCCCTGGGGGATGCCTTGGGGTATCTGGAGAGCCAGGCAGCAGAGGTCCTGCCGGCGGGCTTCGGCTACGACTACAAGGGCGGCTCGCGTCAGTTCAAGCAGCAGGGCAGCGCGCTGGTGGTGACCTTCTTCCTGTCGCTGCTGGTGATCTATCTGGTGCTGGCGGCGCAGTTCGAATCGTGGCGCGATCCATTCATCATCCTGGTCTCGGTGCCCTTGTCGGTGGCCGGCTCCATGGCTTTCATCACCCTGGGCTTTGCCACCATGAACATCTATACCCAGGTGGGTCTGATCACCCTCATTGGCGTGGTGGCAAAAAACGGCATTCTGATTGTTGAGTTCGCCAACAATCTGCAGATCGAGCAGGGCTTGAGCAAGCGGGAGGCCGTGCTCGAAGCCGGCGCCATCCGTCTGCGGCCCATCCTCATGACCTCGGTGGCCCTCATCGTGGCGATGATCCCGTTGCTCACCGCCAGCGGTCCGGGTGCGGTGAGTCGTTTTGCCATCGGCCTCACCATCGCCACCGGGCTCGGCATCGGCACCCTGTTCACGGTGTTCGTGCTGCCGGGATTCTATGTGTTGCTGGCGCGGGATCATGCCGCCGAACGCAAGCAAGCGGGTGAGGGCGAGGGCGAGTCCGGCGAGGCGGCGCCGGCACACTGAAGCGACTCGCGCCGTCTTCAAGCTCACTGCGCCCGGGCACTTCACGACCGCGGCGCCTTGCGCATACGTAGGGTGGGCAACTCGTTGCCCACACATTCGTTCTGAATCGCTTGGCCAGCACCACTGCCCCACCACTCACACACGGGAGCTAACATTGTCACGGAGACGCTCGTGCTTACCCGGTGCTCGCGCGAGGCGAATCAGCACGCGTAGGGTGGGCAGCTCCTTGCCCACCTAGCATTCTTCGGCAGTAGGGACTACGACGACGACGATGATGAAGCAACGGTTATTTCTCGCGTCTTCTGCCGAGTTGAGCGAAGACCGGAAGGCGTTCGAGATCTTCGTCAATCGCAAGAACAAGGATTGGGTCGGTAAAGGCGTCTTTATCGAGCTCATCGTGTGGGAAGACTTCCTTGACGCAGTATCCAGGACTCGGCTACAGGATGAGTACAACAAGGCCATTACGGAGTGCGATCTCTTCGTGATGCTGTTCTGGACCAAAGTGGGCCAATATACGAAAGAGGAGTTCGAGACCGCTTTCCGTCAATTCCAATCCACCAAGAAGCCGTTCATTTTCATCTATTTCAAAGACGCGCAGATCAGCACCGGCAGTGCCAACAAGAAGGATCTCATGAGCCTGTGGGCATTCCAGGAAAAAATCGATGCCCTTGAGCATTTCTACACCCCTTACAAGAATATCGACGAGTTGAAGTTTCATTTCAGCCAGCAGCTCGACAAGCTGGTTGCGGGTGGATTTATCGAGTTCCAACCAGATCGGGACCAGACCGCAGAGGATAGATTAAGCACTAACGAGGCGACCCTAACAGGCAACGGGGCTATCGCTCAGGGACAAGGGGCTACTGCCGTCGGTGCCGGCGGCGTCTCCATCGGCGGCAAGAATATCGGCACTGTCAACACGGTGATCGGGTCCGGTGTAATGGCCCGGGGTAGCGGCGATGCGTTGGGTGGGCACAGTTTCAAAGTGGAGGGCAACACCGGAACCATCGTCACTGGAACCCTGGTCGTTGCCAACTACATAGCCAACGCCGGCGATGACACTTCCAAGAAGCGAATCGGGTTGCAGGTCGCCGGCTACTTGCGGTGGCTGCGCTCGCGGACAGAAAGCATCGAGCTGCGCGGCATTGAGCGGGCCGGTGGGGCGCCAGTGGTGCTGTTGCCCCTGGAGAAGGCCTACGTTCCGCTACGAGCCCGGACAATGTCCCGACCCGGCGACGGGCGGGAAGTGTCGAAGGCGGGTGGACTGAAGGATCATGGGCGTCATGTGGCAATCGAAACCGATGAACACGAAGCCGATGTCGCTCTGAACGAGGTGCTGGGACTAGGCCATCGGCTGGTAATCATCGGCGGACCGGGGTCCGGCAAAACCACAGTTCTGCTGCACATGGCCTGGGCGCTGGCGTCGTCTCTTTTGAGCAATGCTTCCGACCCGGCTGGCTCGCGCCTGGGTTTGACGCTCAGGGCGAACGAACTACCACTGCCGATACTCGTGCCCTTGGCGTCCTTCGCCCGCTACCGGCGCCACCTGCCTGCGAACGCGCCCGCCCAAGAGAAGACGTTGGCCTGCTTCATCTCCCACCATCTGGTCAGCAAGCAAGCCGACTTCAATCTTCCCACCGACTTCTTCGTGCAGCTGCTGAAAGACGGACGACACGTCATCCTGATGCTGGATGGGTTGGACGAAGTGGCCAACGAAGACGAGCGCGCCGAAATTCGCCAGTCCGTTGAAGAGCTCGTGAGTGGCCGGGAGACCATGCGTGTGGTCGTGACCTGTCGGTCGGTGGCCTACCGCAGCGCTCGTACTGCCCTGGGTGCGCGATTTCGCGAGGTAGTGGTGCAGCCACTTGACTTCCAGCAGCACATTGCGCCGATGGTGCAGCAGGCATACGCCTGCATTCATCCCCGAGATCCGGCGCTGCGTGCCGATCGCACGAAGGATCTGCTGAACGGCATAGCGCGTTTGGAGGACGAGCGCCGAGCTCGCCTTGGCGAGGAAGCCGAGGCACTGATCGACTCACCCCTCATGGTGCGGCTTCTGCTGATCGTGCACGTGAACAACCGCACCTTGCCGGATGAGCGCGCCGACTTGTTCGACAAGGCCGTCAATGCGCTGCTGCAGGTGGATTACCATCGCGAGGAGAGCGACATCCGGGAGCTTTCGACGGATTGGAAGCTCTACCGCGACATGGCGCAGCATCTGGCTTTGCACATGCATGAGCAGGGTCGCGACCACGGCCGCGAGATCGATGAGCCGGCGCTCGAGTTGGCCTTGCTTCAGGAGGGTGAGTTCAAGCCGCGCATCGGTGATTTCCTCAGCCACGCGCGCCAGCGCGGCAGCGTATTGGAGGAGCGCGATGGGGCGTTTCGCTTCATCCACTTGGCTATTGAGGAGTTCCTGGTAGCCCGTTACCTGTGTGAGGTGATTGGCCGGGAGAGTCGACAGGCCATCCTCGCCTACCTGCACGACCGCCTCGAAGATCCTTGGTGGCGCGAGCCCATCTTGCTGCTGGCCGGCTACATGGGTGTGAACGCCGCCAAAGCGGGCCGGGAATTCCTGAGTGCACTAGCGAAGGATGGAGAGACCGTTAACACGCAGTTCGCAGCCGCCGAACTGGCCGGTGTGGCTGCACTGGAGTGGCGCGAAAGCGGGGCTTCGCTGCGACGGGCTTGCGCGGAACGCATCGTCAACTTGTTGGGCGATAACGGGACACTCGAGAACTCCCGGCCCGTCTTGCGCGCGCGGGCGGGTGACGCATTATCGCGATTGGGCGATCCCCGCTTCGATCAGGACCGCTTCTACTTGCCCAACGACGAGATGCTCGGCTTCGTGCGCATCCCAGCGGACTCGGAGTTCAAGATCGGCACTCGACGGTCGGATGTGAAGAAGGTTGCGGAGATCATCGAGTATGAAGTGCCGGACTACGAAACCAACGACACGGCCACGCCGACCTCGGAATTCTACATCGGGCGCTATCCGGTCACCGCCGCGCAGTTCAGAGCATTCGTCGAGGCTAAAAAGTTCCGGATCGGCGACGACGATGCGCTGCGAGACCCTGGGAGTCGACCGGTACGGTTCGTGAGCTGGCATGAGGCGCTAGCCTACTGCGACTGGCTGAATGATTTGCTCAGCTCGCCTGCGTACCGGGAAACCCCTGTCGGCCGCCTCGTCGGCGCGGGACCTTGGTGCGTTGCCCTACCCAGCGAGCTGGA
>CAZLYT010000087.1:0-23679 GCA_964563515.1 uncultured Candidatus Competibacteraceae bacterium
TTACGCTCGCGCTGCTTCAGGCGATTGCGTTCGGCGTAGTCGGGATGGTGCCGGCGGTAGTGGCGCCAGTACTCGGGATGGCGCTCGGCCCAGCGCCGTTGAGCCGCCGCCTGATTGACCCGGTAGTCGGCATCGGCGGCGAGCTTCTCGCGCTGCCAGCACCGCCGACGTGTGCGCTGACACTCGGGCCGGGAGCAATAACGCTGATGGGGAACATTGCGCCGCGGCTCGAACAGCCGAGCGCAGACGACACAGCGCCTCTTCGCCATGGCACGCCTCCCCAAGTGAAGCACTGCCTGGCAAGAGGTTCGGCGACGGCGAGCCAACCGGCCACGGTGACCGTCAGGTCATCGGAGGCAAACCAACAATCGTGTAGTGAACGTCAGTAGGCGAGTCACCCCCTCAGGCGGACCCACCCGCCTGCGATGCCAGCGGGTCCGTTTCAGTGAGCACAGGTGGGTCAATTCCTGTGAGCGTCAATGGGCTGGGATTGAGTGTGTTGGGTGGTTTGACTCTTTGCTCCCAGCCCCAGTACGGCTATTCCCGGCTCACCAAGGCTGCAAAGCGCAAGATCGTCGGGCCTCAATGCGGCGCGGCTCTATAAGGTTCCCTCGCTGAGCGCGGCCGCACCGGGCGGCATCTATAAGCCGGTGCCGCCGGACAACGAGGCACTGATCCCGGACAGCCTCAAGACGTTCATGGAGTTTCCGGGCTATCCCTCTGACAATCTCGCGCAGATGACAAAGGCCTATGCCGAGGCGGGCCGCAATGGACCGTGACTGGGCGGCGTCCCATTCGCCACTTTGTTTGCTCGATGCGCCGAGGGCACGCCGGGGCTCCATCGCGGTGATGGGTCAGCTTTGCGCTGGAGGAGACTGTTGGCGCAACCGCCGCCGGCGCAGGTCGCGGATGGTGATGCCGTGATGGCGGGAGAAGGCCCTGGACAGGGTTGCCGAGGACGCGAAGCCCGTGCGCTCGGCGATCTCGGCGGTGTTGAGGGCGGTCTCCTCCACCAGGGCGCGGGCATGTCGCAGTCGCACCATTTGATAGTAGCGGCCTGCCGGCACTTCCATCTCCCGCAGGAACAGCCGCTCCAGGGTGCGCGGCGAGCAGGCGGCACAGGCGGCGATCTGCTCCAACGCCAGGGGCTCGGCCACGGTGCGGCGCATCTCGGCGATGGCTCGGATCAGCTGAGGGGCGCGTGCCACCATTGAGCGGCTGCGGGCTCCGCGACCGCCCCGGGGGCCGTGCTCGGCGTCGTAGATGAATAGATTGCTGACATCGAAGGCCAGGGCGTTACCGGCGTGCTCCCGGATCAGGCGGATCATCAGATCGAGCACTGTCGTTGCGCCACCCGCGGTGATTCGGGGACCATCGATGACGTAGCGATCGTGGGACACCGCAATCCCGGGAAAGGCCTCCTGGAAGGCGTCGAGCTCCTGCCAATGAATGGTGGCACGGCGCTGCTCTAGCAACCCGGCTGCTGCCAGCAACCAGGCACCGGTGTCGAGCCCGACCAGAGTCGGCACCCGCCGGGCCGCCTGCCGCACCCGCTTCAAGACCGCTTGGGTGGCGAAGCTTCGAAAGCCGTAGCCTGCCACCACAAACAGTGCATCCAGTCTGCGTTCTTCGCCCAGCGCGACCTGAGGTTGCACAGCGAGCCCGCTCGAGCTGGTGGCGGGGTTGCCATCGAGGGTCACCAGCTGCCAGCAGAAGCGGTCGGGATCGGAAAGATCCCGGGCGGCGCGTAGTGGCTCCATGGCATTAGCCAACACCATGTTGGAGAAGCCGTCCAGCAGCAGGAAACCACAGGCAAATCCAGTCGGACCGTCGCGCCTACCACCACGCGTTTCCGCCGCGTCTGGGACAGTGCGAGGCTCTGCCGGCTTGTCCATATCCGCAAAGCATATGACAGCCTGCGCAAAATTGGCCGGGAGGCGGGCGTGCAATGTATTTGGTCACGCCGCCTGGTGCGGCGCCACCCAGCGACGAGTTGGGCAGGGTGAGAGGTGCAGCAATGCAGTGGGAAGTGTTCATCACCTGCGCGGTGACTGGGTCGGGCGGTACCAGCCACAAGAGCGAGAAGGTGCCGATCACCCCCACCGAGATTGCGGCTGCCGCGGTGGAGGCGGCCAGAGCTGGTGCCGCCATAGCCCACATCCACGTGCGCGATCCGGCCACCGGCAAGGGTAGCCGAGACCCGGCACTGTACCGGGAGGTGGTGGCGCGGGTGCGCGAGTCAGGCACCGACGTGGTGCTCAACCTCACCGCTGGGATGGGTGGCGATCTGGTGTTGGGCTCAGCCGAACAGCCGTTGCCGCTGAATCCCGAGCAGACCGACATGGTGGGTGCCGAGGAGCGCCTGGCCCACGTCAGTGAGCTGCTGCCGGAAATCTGCACCATCGACTGCGGCACCATGAACTTCGCCGAGGCGGATTACGTGATGACCAACACGCCGGGGATGCTGGAGGCCATGGCGCGAAGGGTTCAGGTGCTCGGCGTGCGCCCGGAGATCGAGGTCTTCGACACCGGCCATCTGGCGCTGGCGAAGCATCTGGTACGGAAAGGGCTGATTGACGACCCGGTGATGATCCAGCTCTGCATGGGTATTCCCTACGGTGCCCCCGACGACCTCAACACGCTCACGGCCATGGTCAACAACATCCCTGAGGGTTGGGTCTACTCCATGTTCTCTATCGGGCGCATGCAGCTGCCCTATGTGGCAATGGCGGCGCTGGCCGGCGGCAATGTGCGGGTGGGGCTGGAGGACAACCTTTATCTGCAAAAGGGTGTGCTGGCCAGCAACGGTCAGCTGGTTGAGCGCGCCGTGACCATCCTCGATGCCATGAACGTGAAGCTGCTGGCCCCCGCCGAGGTGCGCGAGCGCCTCGAGCTTCAGCAACGGGGCTAGCTGGGGGTCTCGCTCATCTTTGCCGATCCCTGACCACCACCAGAGCTTGGAGAACGCATCATGACCTCTACCTTCCACCTCACACGCCGCGAGCTGCTGAAGAGCTCCGTCGCCGCCGGTATCGCGCTGGCTTTGCCGGGCACGCTGATGGCCCAGGCCCAACCCAAGCGCGGCGGCGAGTTCCGCGCCGGCTGCTCCAACGGCGCAACCTCGGACTCCATCGATCCAGCCACTTTCTCGGCGGGCCCCGCCATCTACGCCATGCTGGGTGGTTGCTGCAACAATTTGGTGGAAATAGACCCCACCGGCAATGTGGTGCCGGAGCTGGCGCAGAGCTGGGAGCCTAGCGCAGATGCCAAGACCTGGATCTTCAGGCTGCGCCAGGATGTCACCTACTCCAACGGCAAGACCTTGTCGGCGGAGGACGTCATCGCCTCCTACAATCACCATCGGGGGGCGGAATCCAAGTCCGCAGCCAAGTCCATCCTCGACTCCGTTACCGACATTCGCGCCGACGGCCCGGAGGTGGTGGTATTCGAGCTGGGAGAGGGCAACGCGGATTTCCCGTTCGTCGCCGCCGACTATCACCTGATCATCATGCAGGCGATGGCGGACGGCAAAATGGACTGGCAGTCCGGCGTCGGCACCGGCGGCTACGTGCTGGAGGAGTTCGAGCCTGGCGTGCGCATCCGTCTCAAGCGCCGCGACGACTACTGGAAGCCCGACCGGGCTTGGTTCGACGAGGTGGAGCTGCTGGTCATCAACGACTCCACGGCCCGCCAGAATGCGCTGATTACCGGCGAGGTGGAGGCCATCGACCGGGTCGACCTCAAGACTGTGGCCCTGTTAGCCCGCCGCCCCGACATCAACATCGAGGAGGTCACCGGCACCGCCCACTACACCATCCCCATGCACTGCGACGTGGCCCCCTTCAACGATGTCAACGTGCGTCTGGCGTTGAAGTACGCCATCGACCGCGAGGAGCTGGTGCAGAAGATCCTGCGGGGCCACGGCCGGGTCGCCAACGATCACCCCATTGCGCCCCCCAATCGCTTCTTTGCCGGTGACCTGGAGCAGCACAGCTTCGACCCGGACAAGGCCAGGTATCACCTGAAGCAGGCCGGCATGGATTCGCTCAAGGTGGAGCTGTCGGCGGCGGACTCGGCCTTCGAGGGCGCCATCGACTGCGGGGTGTTGTTCAAGGAGTCCGCCGCCAAGGCTGGCATCGAGATCACCGTCAAGCGCGAGCCCAACGACGGCTACTGGTCCAACGTCTGGCTCAAGAAACCGTTCTGCTTCTCCTATTGGAACGGCCGTCCCACCGAGGACTGGATGTTCACCATGGTCTATGCCCGTGGCGCCGAGTGGAACGAATCCCACTGGGACAATGAGCGCTTCAACCATCTCCTGGTGGCGGCGCGCTCGGAGCTCGATGAGAACAAGCGCCGTGACATGTACCGCGAAATGCAGACGCTGGTGCGCGACGACGGCGGCTCCGTCATCCCCATGTACAACAACTACGTGGATGCGAGCACGACGCGGGTCGCCCACGGCGCTTTGGCGTCGAACAACTTCCTCGACGGCTGGAAATTCGTCGAGCGCTGGTGGCAGCCCTGAGCTTAGGTCGGCCGGGGAGCTAGCTTGGGCTCCTCGGCGCCCGTATCGAACATCCCCAAGATCACTCCGCAGGGTTTGCTCCCATGCTCACTCTCACTCGTGCCGCCGCCATCGGTGGTGGCGTCATCGGGGGCGGCTGGATCGCCCGCCTGCTGCTGCACGGTATCGACGTCAACGTCTACGACCTCCACCCGGAGGCGGCGCGAGTAGTAGGAGAGGTGCTGGCCAATGCCGAGTATGCCTACCGCCTGGTCACCGGTGGCGGGCTGCCACTCAAGGGCCAGCTGAGCTTCTGCAGCTCCATCGCCGAAGCGGTGGCGGGCGCCGGTTACATCCAGGAGAGCGTGCCCGAACGCGAAGAGATCAAGCACGCGGTGCTACGAGAGATCGATCTTCAGGCCGCGCCCGATGCGCTGATCGGCTCGTCCACCTCCGGACTGCTGCCGACCCGTCTGCAGTCGGTGATGATCAACCCGGGACGATTCTTGGTCGCCCACCCCTTCAATCCGGTCTACCTGCTGCCCCTGGTCGAGCTGGTGCCGGGTTTAGCCACCGACCCCGCCCAGCTGGAGCGGGCGCGGGTCTTCCTCGAAGAGATGGGCATGAAGCCGCTGGTGGTGCGCAAGGAGATCGATGCCCACGTGGCGGATCGTTTGTTAGAGGCGGTGTGGCGCGAGGGGCTGTGGTTGATCAAGGACGGGGTCGCCACCACCGGGGAGATCGACGATGCCATCCGCTTCGGCTTTGGCCTGCGCTGGGCCCAGATGGGCTTGTTCGAAACCTACCGCATCGCCGGCGGTGAGGCCGGCATGCGTCATTTCATCGGTCAGTTCGGGCCTTGTCTGCAATGGCCATGGACTCGCCTTACCGACGTCCCGGTGCTCGACGAGGCGCTGATCGAGCTGATCGCGAGCCAGTCCGACGCCCAGTCCGGGCACTACACGGTGCGTGAGCTGGAACGCATCCGGGACGAGAACCTGGTGGCCATCATGCGGGCGCTGTCGATCCGGGAATGGGGCGCCGGGGCCACCTTCAAGCGCAAGGCGCAACGGCTCACCGAGCGCGCCCGGGTGATCCCCGAGGCCACGGTCCAACAGGCCTCGGCGCCGCTGCCGCTGTTGTCGAGCACAGTCCTCGCGGAGTGGACTGACTACAACGGCCACATGACCGAGCATCGCTATCTGCAGCTCTTCGGTGACACCACCGATGCCTTCCTCATGGCCATCGGCATGGACCAGGCGTACCTGGCGCGAGGGCTGTCCATCTACACCGTCGAAACCCACATCCGGCATTTGCGGGAAGTGGCCACCGGGCAGCCCCTGCGGGTGCAAACGCGAATATTGGGCTACGATGAAAAGCGTATCCGCCTGCTGCACGAGATGCACGGTGGGGCCGAAGAGGCTCTGCTGGCAACGGCGGAGCACATGTTGCTGCATGTCGACCGCGGGGCGTCGCGGGCTTGCGAGATGCAGTCGCCACTGCCAGACCGACTGCGTGAGGTCTGGGCGGGACACGCCGAGTTGCCGCAACCCGAGTACGCAGGGCGCGGCATCCGGGCGGTGGGGCTGTACGCTGCTTGATGGCATCGAGTCGAGCGTGGGGGGCACGGGGAAACGCCCAGGTCCCAAGCGGGTGAGTGCGGCGGGCCGTCATGTCGGTTGAAGAGGGGGGAGGAGCGTGGCGTGAATCCGCTCCTGAAGATGGTTCTACAGCGTCTCGGCCTGGGCCTGCTAACGCTGTTTGTCATCTCGATCATCATCTTTTCCGCCATCGAGCTGCTGCCCGGTGACATTGCCCAGGAGATCCTAGGGCAATCAGCGACGCCGGAAACGGTCGAGGCTTTCAGGCGCGAGCTCGGTCTGAACAAACCGCCGCTGGAGCGCTACGGCGATTGGTTGGGCGGTGCCGTTCAGGGCGATTTCGGGCGCTCCCTGGCCAATAATCGTGAAATCTCGGAGCTGATCGGGGGGCGACTGGCCAACACCCTGATCCTGGCCGCCTATGCGGCCCTGATTGCGATACCAATTGCTATCGGCCTAGGGCTGTTGGCGGCTCTGTATCGCAACACCTGGTTCGATCGCGGCATCAACATCCTCACCCTCACCTCGATTTCGTTTCCGGAGTTCTTTGTCGCCTACCTCCTGATTCTGTGGCTGGCGGTGAAGGCCAACATGTTTCCCTCCATTTCCAACATCAGCGCCGGGGCCGGAATCGGCGAGATCGCCTACCGCGCCTTCCTGCCGGCCCTCACGCTGACTCTGGTGGTGACTGCCCACATGATGCGGATGACCCGGGCGGCGATCATCAACCTGCTGGCCTCACCCTATATCGAAATGGCGCGGCTCAAGGGCATACCCCAGCGCCGCGTGATCACGAAGCACGCGCTGCCCAACGCGCTGGCCCCGATCATCAATGTGGTGGCACTCAACCTGGCCTATCTGATCACCGGCGTGGTGGTGGTGGAGGTGGTCTTCGTGTACCCCGGGCTCGGTCAGCTGATGGTCGACTCGGTGGCCAAGCGCGACATCCTGGTGGTGCAGGCCTGCTGCCTCATCTTCGCCACCGCGTACATTGCCCTGAACTTGTTGGCGGACGTGCTCTCGATCGCCACCAACCCACGCCTGTTGCACCGGCGTTGAGGCTGAATCGATGGGAGAGCTTTGGAAGACCCTCAAAAGCGCCCCGCTCACCGCCTGGTTTGGCCTCATCGTCATCTGCGTCTACGTCATCCTGGCTGTGTTTGCACCGGCCCTGGCGCCGTATTCGGAGACGGAGGTGGTCGGTGCGGAGTTCGAGCCCTGGGGCGGCGCCTACTGGCTGGGCACCGACAACCTGGGGCGGGACATGTTATCGCGCCTGATCTATGGGGCCCGTAACACCGTGGGCATCGCCTTCGCCACGGCGGTGCTGGCGTTTTTGATCGGTGGCTTCATGGGGCTGATGGCAGCCTCACTGGGGGGATGGGTCGATCAGATCTTCTCTCGCATCGTCGATGTGCTGATGGCGATTCCGCAGCTGATCTTCGCGCTGCTGCTGTTGACCATCGTCGGCACCAACACCCTGAATCTAATACTGGTGATAGCGGTGCTCGATTCCACCCGGGTGTACCGACTCACCCGCGCGGTCGCCATGAACGTGGTGGTAATGGATTTCGTGGAAGCAGCCAAGCTGCGCGGCGAGGGGCCCTGGTGGCAGATTCGTGCCGAGGTGCTGCCCAATATCACCGCGCCGCTGGTCGCCGAGTTCGGCCTGCGTTTCTGCTTCGTGTTCCTGACCATCTCGGCACTGTCCTTCCTCGGGCTCGGTATCCAGCCGCCTACGGCGGACTGGGGCTCCATGGTCCGTGACAACGCCACCCTGATCACCTTCGGCGACATCACGCCGCTGCTGCCAGCCGGTGCCATTGCGCTGCTGACGGTGGGGGTAAACTTTGTCGTTGACTGGATGCTGCAGCGCTCGTCCGGGCTCAAAGACTAGAGGTGCCGCCGATGGCTGAAGAGCGAGGGCTACTGCTAAAGATTCGCGGCCTGCGCATCGAAGGTCGCACCGAGGACCAGTGGCAGGAGATCGTCCACGACATCGATCTGGACCTGTACCAAGGGGAGGTGCTGGGGCTCATCGGCGAGTCCGGGGCCGGCAAGTCCACCATCGGTCTCGCCGCCATGGGTTACACCCGTGACGGCTGCCGCATTTCTGCCGGCACGGTGGAGTTCGACGGCAGGGAGCTCACCACCATGTCGGAGTCCAATCGGCGCCGGCTGCGCGGAAGCCGGATCGCCTACGTGGCACAATCAGCCGCCGCCAGCTTCAATCCCGCGCACCGTCTGATCGACCAGTACACCGAGGCACCGCTTCAACACGGGGTGAAGGATCGCTCTTCGGCCCAGGCTGAGGCCATCGAGCTTTACCGCAAGTTGCAGCTGCCGGACCCGGAGGAGATCGGCTTCCGCTATCCGCATCAGGTATCCGGTGGCCAGCTGCAACGGGCGATGACCGCAATGGCCATGTCCTGCCAACCCGATCTGATCATTTTCGACGAGCCCACGACCGCCCTGGACGTGACTACCCAAATCGAGGTGCTGGCCGCCATTCGAGACGTGGTGCAGCAGCTCGGCACGGCTGCGATCTATATCACCCACGACCTGGCGGTGGTGGCCCAGATGGCGGATCGCATCATGGTGCTGTTGCATGGCAATCTGGTGGAGCAGGCCGACACTCGCACCATGCTCTCCCATCCCCAGGAGGACTACACCAAGTCGTTGTGGGCGGTAAGGGAGTTCCGTGCCACGCCGAAGTCGTCCCCCACCGCCAACGAGATCCCCGTGGTGCGGGTCGACCATGTGACCGCCGCCTACGGTCATGTGCCGGTGTTGGAAGACATCAGCTTCGACATCTTCAAGGGCCGCACCGTCGCTGTGGTGGGGGAGTCTGGTTCGGGCAAATCCACCGCCGCGCGCTGCATCACCGGTCTGCTGCCGCCCGTGTCCGGCCAGATCTTGTTCAATGGCGAGCCGTTGCCCCCCGCGACCCAGCAGCGCAGCAAGGAGCAGTTGCGGCAGATCCAGATGATCTACCAGATGGCGGACACGGCGCTGAATCCCAAGCAGCGCATCCGCGACATCGTTGGTCGTCCGCTGGAGTTCTACCTGGGGCTCAAGGGCAAGCAGCGTGATGAGCATATCCGCGAGCTGCTGCGCAACATCGAGCTCGAGCCGGACGACTTCATCGAGCGTCTGCCGGGGGAGCTATCCGGCGGTCAGAAGCAGCGCATCGGGATTGCGCGCTGTCTGGCAGCGGAGCCTCAGTTCATCATTTGTGACGAGGTGACCAGCGCCCTGGATCAGCTGGTGGCCGAAGGTATCCTGCGACTGCTGGACAAGGTGCAGCGCGATTTCGGGCTCGCCTACATGTTCATCACCCACGACCTGGCCACGGTGCGCTCCATTTCCGACGACGTGGTGGTAATGCAGAACGGTCAGGTGGTTGAGCAGGGCCCCAAAGTCGAAATGTTCAAGCCGCCGCATCACGAGTACACCGAGCTGCTGCTGTCCTCGGTGCCGGAAATGGATCCGGACTGGCTCGACAAAGTGCTGCAAGGGCGGGGGGTGGCAGCGTCGGCATAGCGCGTCACGGCACTTCGCCCCGCGCCTCGACCAGCGCTGGGCCGACAGCTTGCGGCTGTTCGGGCGGCGAGGCAATTGCAAGCTTGCGGGCTGATGAAAGGTGCCATAACTCCAACTTGGAGCACTAGCCGCAGGCGTTGTAGGTTGACCCGATGAGCGAGCTCGAACACTACTTTGCCTACGGCTCAAACCTGTCGCCGTCCCGATTGCAGGCGCGGGTACCCCAGGCCCGGGTTGTAGGTTGCGCAAGGCTCTTAGATTGGCGCTTGGTGTTCGACAAGCACGGCCGGGACGGTACCGCCAAGGCCAACATTCGCCGCTGCCCGGGGGACGAGGTGTGGGGCGCCGTGTACCGTGTTGCTCCCTGCTACCGCGAGCCGCTTGACTTGGCGGAGGGCTTGGGCACCGAATACGAGCTGCGCGAGCTGAAAGTAGCGCTCGCGGGAGAGCAGACCTCGGTTTACACCTATGTTGCCTTGCGGCTGCGGGCCGGATTGCCGCTCGAAAACTGGTATCTGAGGCATATCCTCGAAGGCGTGAGCCATCATGCGTTACCGACGACTTGGCACGCACGAGTTCACAGCCTCACAAAACAATGCGCGCCTCCCGCGGCCCGAGGTGCTGATGGCTCCGGTCGTGGAGCTGGCGCCGCGAGTCATGGCGTAGGTACCGTAGGTACCGGCCCCCGGTGACCGGGCCGCGTGACCGCTGTTCTCAGTTCAGGGGTCCCGCCTGGTCTTTCAGAGTCGACAGCCGGTTGCGAATCTCGGCCGCATCGTCGGCATTAGGTGCCAACTCGAGATAGGCTTCCAGATCGGACGCGGCGGCCCCGGGACAAGCAAGCTGATCCAGCACTAGGCCCCGATCTCTCAGCTCTCCGGGCTCGCGTTCGGAGGTGGTGACGAGTGCGGTACAGACCGCCAGCGCGTTTTCCCACTTCGCCTGCTGCAGGTAGATCAGCTTCAGATTGCGCAACATCCGACTCAAGATCTCCCGTCGACTTGCGTCCTGGAGGGCCTCTGGCAGTGATTGCGACACCCCCGTTTCACCAGCCATGCCGACCGCCAGGCGACGCTGTAGGTCCACCTCGTCCAGCGACAAGCCGCCGTGATAGGGATCGATGATGGCGATGCCCTCATCCACCGCAATCTTCACCAGAAAATGGCCAGGGAAGCTGACCCCCGCCAGCTCAAGCCCCGCGTGTCGGCCCAGCTCCAGGTAGATGATCGACAAGGTGATCGGAATTCCCACGCGACGATCCATGACCTCATTGAGGAAGCTGTTGCGAGGGTCGTAGTACTCGTCGCCGGCGCCCGCAAAGCCCAAGGTAGTGAACATGTGCTCGTTGAGGGCTGCCAGGCGATAGCGGACGTTGGCACCTCGTGGAATCGTCCGTGCGAGCTGAGCGCCTAGTTCGCGAAGCTCAGCCTGATAGCTCCTTACCCGCAGCTTCGGGTATTCCACATCGCGTGCAACCAGCAGCGCGGCATCGCCCAAGCTCCACTCCGGCTCGGGACAGGCCAGCAGCTGTTCCAGGCTGCTGCTCCGGGAGATGCGCATGGTCAGCCTCGTTCAGCTCAGTCGGGCATCATCCACCGCTGGGGCACCACTCGCTTGACACCCGTGGCCAACGTGCCATCGCTGCCAAGCTCGAGCCAGCGGTACCCCGGCGGAAGGCGATCGTAGCTGCTGCTGGCGGCCCGCGGAGTGAACTGTAGGCAGGTAGAAGGCGTGCCCCAGATCGGCACGCCGCGACGCCGAGCGGCAAAGCTCTGGTGGATGTGGCCGAAGACGATGCCGCGCAATCCCCGGTCACGGTCCAGGACGGCGAACAGCTCATCGGCGTTGTCGATCATCATGGTGTCGAGCCACGGGCTCGCTATGGGCACTGGCTGGTGATGAACCAGAAGCAGGCGGTGGGGCTCCGGCCGCTCATCGAGCAGAGTCGCCAGTCGATCGAGCTCCGCCGGCGCCACATGGCCTCCGGCCTGTCCCGGTCGAACCGAGTCCAGAAACACCAACAGCCAGTCTCCAAGCCCCAGCATGCCCACCCAGCGCATGGCGGTAGCGCTGCAGCAGGCGGCCAACAGGGCCTTGTCGTCGTGATTGCCAGGCAGGCAGTAGCACGGCACCGGCAGTGTCGACAGCATCGCTGCCAGGCGCTGGTACGCGGTGGTGGTCTCCTCCTGCACCAGGTCGCCGGTGAGAAGAATGCTATCCGGGCGCCAGCCAGGGTCGCTCTTGATAGCGTCCACCACCGCGGCCAGGGCTCCGTCCACGTCGACGCCCCCGAGCCGGCCACCCGGCTCGGCATGGAAATGGGTGTCGGTGATCTGCACCAATCGAACTGGTGTGCTCAGGTGCTGCTCCATGGTCCGCTATTATGAAGCCATCGAAACATCATTTGGCTGCTGAAGGCGCGCCTGCTCACAGCAACATGCTGGTCGCAGTGCTCGGTGACGTGTCCCGCAAGTGGCGTGCCCATGGCTTGCATTGGAGGAGGCGGTGACCCGGGAAACGGTGTTGATGACCGACGAGCTGCACCAGTACCTACTGGACGTTTCGTTGCGGGAGCCGGAACTGCTGCGCCGTCTGCGCGAGGAAACCACGCGTATGGCCCAGGCCAGCATGCAGATCGCGCCCGAGCAGGGGCAATTTATGGCACTGCTGGTCAATCTGATCGGTGCCCGCCGGTGCTTGGAGGTAGGTGTCTTCACCGGCTACAGCAGCCTGGCCGTGGCACTCGCGCTGCCTGCCGGGGGCCAGCTCGTAGCCTGTGATATGAGCGAGGAGTGGACCCAGGTGGCGCGCCGCTATTGGGGCGAGGCTGGGGTCGAGGATAAGGTCGACCTGCGGCTGGGCCCGGCCGTCGCAACGCTCGATGGCTTGTTGGAGGCAGGTGAGGGCGGGCGCTTCGACTTCGCCTTCATCGATGCCGACAAGCGCGAGTACGCCGACTATTACGAGCGCCTGCTCCAGTTGCTGCGCCCGGGTGGGCTCATCGCGATCGACAACGTACTCTGGGGCGGGAGCGTGGTGGACGCCAGCGACCAGAGCGAGGACACCCGAGCCATCCGCGAATTCAATGCCGAGCTACTGGCCGATCAACGGGTGGATCTGAGTCTCGTGCCCATGGCAGACGGCATTACCCTGGCACGCAAGCGCTGACTGATCTGCGGCGTGCCCTGGCCCGCTCCTTTTACTCGAGAAGGTGCGAGGCTCATGGGATGTTGATGGGAGCGTCCCTAGCCAAGGTTTTCACGAACACCTTGGAGTTGCGCTGGTAGTTGTAGAGCGCGCGCCGCTCTACCGGCAGGTCCTCGATGCGAGCCGGCTCGAAGCCGCGCTCGCGAAACCAGTGCGCGGTGTGGGTCGTCAGCACGAAGATCTGTTTCAAGCCATGGTGACGGGCTCTGCGCTCCAGCCGCGTCAGCAGCGCATCGGCGCGGCCCCCGCGACGATAGTCGGAATGGACGGCCACGCAGGCCAGCTCGCCGACGCCGTCTGCGGGAAAAGGATAGAGCGCCGCGCAGCCGATGACGGCGCCATCGCGCTCGATCACCATGAAATGGTCGATTTCGGTTTCCAGGCGCTCGCGCGAACGTCTTACCAGGACGCCCTGTTGCTCCAAGGGCTCGATCAACTCCAGCACGCCGCCCACGTCCTCGATGGTGGCCACTCGTACCTCCTCGAAAAGGTCTGCGCTGAGCAAGGTGCCCACCCCGTCTCGGGTGAAGAGCTCCAGGATGAGAGCGCCGTCCAGGGCCCGCGGCAGCAGGTGTACGCGGCCCACGCCAGCGGCACAGGCGCTCAGCGCGTGAGCCAGGTGGCGACGGGTGGCATCTTGCAAGTCCTGGTTGGACTGCAGTAAACGCTCGGCTTCGGGCGGTGACAGTTGGCGGATGAGCTCACCCGCGGCAGTTACCGGAAGTGGCGCCTCCGAAAGGTACAGGAGCTTGTCGGCCATCAGGTTGGAGGCAGCGGCCACAGCCACGTCTTCGGCGTTGAGGTTGAAGATCTCCCCGGTGGGAGAGTAGCCCACCGATGACAGCAACACGATCGCGCCAGCATCCAGCCAGGTGCGGATGCCAGCCACGTCCAGTCGTCGCACCTCGCCGGTGTGTTGATAGTCGATGCCCTCGCGGACCCCGAGCGGACGAGCCACCACGAAGTTTCCCGAAGCTACGCGAATGCGTGCGCCAGCCATGGGGGAATTGGCGAGACCCATGGAAAGCAAGGCCTCGATCTCCATGCGGACGCTGCCGACCGCTGCCCTCACGCTCGGGAGCGCTGCTTCATCCGTCACTCGTAAGCCGTGGACGTAACGAATCTCCACTCCAGCGCTTCGCAGCCGGTCCTCGATCTGGGGCCGAGCGCCGTGCACCAACACCAGTCGTACCCCCAGACTGTGCAGCAGGGCGAGATCGTGGATGACGCTGGGGAAGGCGGCGTCGGCCACCGCTTCGCCGCCCAGCGCCACCACGAAAGTCCGCCCCCGATGGGCATTGATGTAGGGCGACGAGTGCCTAAACCAGCCAACGAAGTCGCTGCCGGCAGGCTTCATGGGCTGGCGCCATCCGCGCGGCTGCAGAAACGCTCCACCAGTCGGTCGAGGATGTCCAACGTGGGTTCGATGGCTTCCAGGGGCAGGTACTCGTCGGGCTGATGGGCTTGGTCGATGCTGCCCGGGCCCAGCACCACGGTGTCCATTCCCAGGGCCCGCAGATACGGTCCCTCGGTGCCGAAGGCGACGCTGCCGGCACTGGTGCCGGTCAGCTGCTCGGTGGCCCTCACTAGCTCCGAGTCGGCAGGTGTTTCCATGGCGGGCACACCGGCAAACAAAGGCCTGAACTCGAGCTCGGCCTCGCCGCCGCCCAGGCAGCGCCGCAAGCGCTGCTGCATGGTCGCGCGCAGCTCTTCGTGATCCATGCCGGGCAGCGTCCGCAGGTCGATATGGAGCTCGCAAAGCGCGCAGATGCGATTCGGGCTGTCGCCGCCGTGGATATGTCCCAGGTTCAAGGTCGGTACTGGCACTGCAAACAGTGGCTCCCGGTAGCGCTCCTGCAACTCCTGGCGCCAGCGCAGCAGCTCACCCATCACCCGCTGCATGGCCTCCAGGGCGCTCACCCCCAGTGCCGGGTTGCTGGAATGCCCCGAGCGTCCGATGACCCGAATGCCCTCCATCATGATGCCCTTGTGCAGGCGCACCGGCTTGAGGCTGGTGGGCTCGCCGATGACGGCGAATCGACCCATGGCTCGGCCTGAGGTGGCCAAAGCGCGGGCCCCGGACATGTCGGTTTCTTCGTTGGCGGTGGCGAGCACGGTCAGCGGCTGTTGCAAGCGCTGCTCGCGATGACGAGCTACTGTCTCAACGGCCAGCGCCAGGAAAGACTTCATATCGGCGGTGCCAAGACCGTAAAGGCGGCCATCGGCCTCTTCGCAGCCGAAGGGGTCGTGCTGCCAGCAACCTTCGTCATAGGGCACGGTGTCGGTATGCCCCGACAGCACCAGGCCACCCTCTGCGGGACCGCCGATGGTGCCGATCAAATTGGCCTTACCGGGCTCGTCCGGCAACGGCAGCACGTCGACCTTGGCGCCAAGCGCTTCGAGCCATTCCGCCAGTTGTGCCACGACGGCCAGATTGCCTTGGTCCAGCACCGGCTTGACGCTGCTGATGGAAGGCGTGGCTATCAGTCGACGAATGCGCTCGCGCAGTGGTGGGATAGGCTGCCGCATGATTGACTGGGGTTCCCGTGTGGTCGAATGGGTTCCCCGATTCTAAGGCTTGGGCAGGAGTAGCCAAGAGGCAGACGCCATCGGCGCCGCCGTCAAAGGCCAATTGGTAGTAATGTCACAGGAACTTCCGCGCCAAGTCCACTATTCGCTCAATCAGACTGGCGTGGGCATCTTGCTGGCCGCTCACCGGGGGTGAACCCGAAGAAGCGGCCACCGCTTCGTGCCCCGCCGGTGGCCGGTCGGCATCCGGCTTTCCCGGAAATACCAGCTCCAGGGCCAGGAAACCAACCAGTACAAGTGCAATCAAAAATCGATTCATCAGCGTTTCCACGCAAAGCCCGGCATCGTGCCCCAAGAGCTCTCTTGGCGATGCTGCGGCGATCGTCCGTGCCTATGAAATGATCGTGCCAGAAACATAATCCAAAACACGATTTATTCGTCGGTAACGCAACCCTCAGAAGCTGATTTCACCGTCTTGATGTACTTGAAGAGCGTACCGCGTGTGCTCTTATAGGCTGGCATCTCCCACTGGGTGCGACGATGCGCCAGCTCCTCGTCGTCCAGGGCGACTGCAAGGCTGTTCTCGCTGGCGTCGATCACGATGTGATCGCCATCGCGAATCAGGCCAATCGGCCCGCCTTCCTGCGCCTCGGGGACGATGTGTCCAATGATGAAACCATGCGATCCGCCTGAAAACCGACCATCGGTCAGCAGCGCAACGTCTTTACCCAGGCCCGCGCCCATCACCGCCGAGGTAGGAGTGAGCATTTCCGGCATGCCCGGCCCCCCTTTGGGCCCCTCGTAACGGATCACGATCACGTCCCCTTTCTGGATCTCGTGTCGCTCCAGGGCGTGGAGCATGTCTTCCTCGGAATCATAGACCTTGGCTGGCCCCTCGAAGCGCAGACCCTCTTTGCCGGTGATCTTGGCCACGGCGCCGCCGGGCGCCAGATTGCCCTTGAGAATGCGGATGTGGCCGCTGTCCTTGATGGGTCGCTCCAGGGGTAACACCACATCTTGCCCTGACTTCAAGCCCGGAAGCTCGGCGAGATTCTCGCCCACCGTGCGGCCGGTCACCGTCATGCAGTCGCCGTCCAGCAGTCCCGCTTGCAGCAGATGTTTCATCACTGCCGGAGTGCCGCCGACCTGGTGCAGGTCTTCCATGACATAGCGTCCGCTGGGCTTGAGATCGGCGATGAATGGCACCCGATCGCTGACGCGCTGAAAGTCGTCCAAGGTCAAGCTCACGTCCACGGCCCGAGCCATGGCGAGCAGATGCAGTACCGCGTTGGTGGAGCCTCCCAGCGCCATTACCAGGACCATGGCGTTCTCGAACGCCTCTCGGGTCATGATGTCACGGGGCTTGAGATCCAGTTCCAGAAGATTCCGCACCGCGGCGCCCGCCTGCAGACACTCCGTTGCCTTCTCAGGAGACACTGCTGGGGCCGAGGAGGAGTAGGGTAGGGTCATGCCCATGGCTTCGATCGCCGAGGCCATGGTGTTGGCTGTGTACATGCCGCCGCAGGCACCGGGCCCCGGGCAGGCGTTGCGCACGATGCTCTGGCGCGCACGCTCGTCGATCGCGTGGGCCAAATACTCCCCATAGCTTTGAAACGCCGAGATGATGTCGAGGGGACGGTCCCCGAGATGGCCGGGTTTGATGGTGCCGCCGTAGACCATCAACGCCGGCCGATTCAGGCGGCCGATGGCGATCATCACGCCGGGCATGTTCTTGTCGCAGCCAGGAATGGCGACGCAGGCGTCGTACCATTGGGCGGCCATGACGGTTTCCACCGAGTCTGCGATCAAATCCCGCGACTGCAGAGAATAGCTCATGCCGTCGGTGCCCATTGAGATGCCGTCGGAGACGCCCACGGTGTTGAAGCGCATGCCGACCATCGCTGCGGACTTCACGCCCTCGCGCACCTGCGCCGCCAAGTCGTTCAGGTGCATGTTGCAGGTGTTGCCTTCGTACCAAACACTGGCGATGCCCACCTGCGGTTTGGACATATCCTCCGCGCTAAGCCCAGTGCCGTAGAGCATGGCCTGCGAGGCGCCCTGAGATTTGGGCTGGGTGATGTGACTGCTGTAGCGGTTCAGCTTCTTTTCCATGAGTTCTCCGACATTGGATCGCGGGCCGCCGAACGCCCGCCTGGGCCGCATTCTAACGCCTCTGCCAAGTCGGCGCTGTGTGCTAGCATCGCAGCACTGGGCGCAACAAGAGATACCGAATACCGTTCACCCCTCTCGGCTCTGCGCCTAATCGGGCGAGCCAACTCAAGCTCGGGAACAAAACGACATGCATCTCGGCACTACGATCACTCAATATATTATCGAGGAGCAGCGCCGGCATGCCGGCGCCACGGGCGATTTCACATCGTTGCTCAATGATATCGTGATTGCATGCAAGGTGATTTCCAGCGCCGTCAATCACGGCAAGCTCGCGGGCGTGCTCGGCTCCGCGGACACCGAGAACGTCCAAGGCGAAACCCAGAAAAAGCTGGACGTCATCTCCAACGAGCTCTTCATCCAGTGCAACGAGTGGACTGGCCGGGTGGCGGGCATGGCGTCTGAGGAGATGGATACCGTCTACCGTTTACCGGAACGCTACCCCCGGGGCCGCTATCTACTGGTATTCGATCCCCTGGACGGTTCCTCCAATATCGATGTCAACGTCTCGGTTGGGACCATCTTCTCGATCCTGCGTTGTCCTGAAGGAGTCACCGAACCCGATGAAGCGGACTTCCTGCAGCCGGGCGTGAAGCAGATTTGTGCTGGCTACGCCTTGTATGGCTCCGCGACCATGATGGTGATCACCACCGGTCACGGGGTTAACGGTTTCACCCTGGAGCAGAACGTGGGCGAGTTCATCTTGACGCACCCTGGGATGAAGGTGGCGCCGGATACCCAGGAGTTCGCCATCAACATGTCCAATATGCGCTTCTGGGAATCGCCGCTGAAGCGCTATCTGGATGAGTTGCTGGCCGGAAAGGATGGGCCACGTGGCAAGGACTTCAACATGCGCTGGGTGGCGTCCATGGTGGCCGATGTGCATCGCTTGCTGAGTCGAGGTGGGATATTCATGTATCCGATGGACCGGAAGATCGCGTCCAAGGGGCAGGGCGGCAAGTTGCGGTTGCTCTACGAAGCAAATCCCATGAGCTTCATCGTGGAGCAGGCCGGCGGCGCTGCGTCGACCGGCCGGGAACGCATCATGGAGCTCCAGCCAGATTCGCTGCACCAGCGCTGTCCGGTCATTCTGGGGGCAAAGCACGAAGTCGAACGCGTGGTGGCCTACCACACCGAAGCATCGGCCGGAGCGTAGGGGAAGGACCGGCAGTGGAGCTCTCTGCTCGGCTCGCGCACAAGGTATTACGGCTAACCGAGGGGCTGTGGTTGCGGCTGCAGCACATGGCGGAGGATCTGTGCCAGCAATCGGCGGAGGCGGAGAACCCGCGACTGCGGGGCTGTCGCGACGTGCCGGCCAATATCTGTCCCAGTGTGATGTGGAATCGCGCCCGCTGATGGCAGCCGAAAGGGCGCGGATCGGCGCGCTAGAATCAAGTCTGCGCTGTTCTTCGTGGTCGCCAGTCGTGGGGATTTGGCGACCAGGCTGGTCGCCCTCGAGTCAGGAGTAGTCGGCTGTCTTTGACGGCCGCTGGGGGAGCGACCTCTTTTTGGAGCGCTTGCGCGTAGCACTCGACAGCGGTGCGCCCCACTAGGCGCGGGTGCTGTCATTGTCAGCTTCGGAGCTGCGCCGGAATCGTTTGGCGCCGGTGCTCACCGAGTCCGGCGTTGATTGTGTCGTTCTCGATAAGCCAATCTGGTGGCCGTGATCGAAGTGTTGGGAAGGTAGGCGGCACGAGCTCGATGGGTTTGAGTATCGAATCAGGGTGGCTGCAAGGGGCCGAGCGCCATCTCTCTCCCAACCAAGACGATCGGCCCGGCGGTGCCCGCATCGAGCTCGTGCTCGTCCACGGCATCAGCTTGCCTCCGGGGCGGTTTGGCGGTGAGGGCATCGATCGGCTATTCACCAATCGGCTCGACCCCAGCTCGCATCCCTACTATGCGGAGATTGCCGACCTGCGGGTCTCGGCTCATCTGCTGATCCGGCGCGATGGTCACCTCGTTCAGTACGTGCCCTTTCATCGGCGTGCCTGGCATGCCGGGATCTCGTGCCACGAGGGTCGTGAACAATGTAATGACTTCTCGGTAGGAATCGAGCTCGAGGGAACCGACGATACACCCTACCGCCCGGTGCAGTATCGTCGCTTGGCGCGCGTCATTGCAGCGCTCAGGAAGGCGTATCCCGATATCGGGCCTGGAAATGTCGTCGGGCATTGCCATGTTGCCCCCGGCCGCAAGACCGACCCCGGTCCGGCCTTCCGTTGGCGGCTGTTGGCGCGGCTGCGACATCGGGCCGAGCGTGGGCTTGCGTCCACCGTAGCCTGAACGGCCACTGAGTGGCATGGATGTCTCACCGGGGCGGCTGCGAACTTCGGCACCTTCCGGCGGTTCTGATGAGCTACGCCGGTCAGCACCGGCCGTTGTGCTCGCTCGGGGCTTTTCCATGCCGAACAACGACGAGCGCGATGATAGGTCACTGGCCCCCCAATCCCGAGCAAGAAACCCAGGTCGATGAGGCGGCATGCCTGTTTCAGGCTGCCGGCAAAGCTGTGCACCACGCCCTGAACCCCGGGGAAGCGGCGTAGGAACTTACAGACGTCGTCGACTGCCCAACGAGCGTGGATGATCAGTGGCATATCCAGCTCGCGTACCTATGGGATCTGAGCCACGAAAAGCGCCTGTTGGCGCTCGCGGCCCAGCTCCGGCAGGAAGTAATCGAGGCCGCATTCACCAATAGCCACCGGTTGCTCGCGCTCGACCCACTCCACCAAGGCCGCCAGATCATCGTCCTGGTGCTCGGCCAGGTACATGGGATGCAGTCCATGGGCCGCGTCCGCGGTGATTGATCAGCGCCTCCCTACAGGCGCCGCTCTTGGCGCGCCCGCGTTATCAGCTCCTCGATCAATGGCGCAAGGATGATCTCCATTGCAAAGCCCATCTTGCCACCCGGCACCACGATAGTGTTGCGCCGGGACATGAAGGAGTCGTGGATCATGCTGAGCAGGTAATGGAAGTCGACTCCCTTGGGATTGCGGAAGCGAATCACGACGAAGCTCTCGTCAGCGCTGGGGATGTCGCGGGCGATGAACGGGTTTGAGGTGTCCACCGTTGGCACGCGCTGAAAATTGATATGTGTGCGCGAGAACTGGGGCACGATGAAGCGCGTGTAGTCGTGCATGCGACGCAGGATGGTGTCCAGCACGGCCTCGTTCGAGTAGCCGCGTTGTTTGGTGTCTCGATGCAGCTTCTGGATCCACTCCAGGTTGATGATCGGCACCACCCCGATGAGCAGGTCCACAAACTGGGCGACGTTTATCCCTTCGCAGGCAACGCCTCCGTGGAGTCCCTCATAGAACAAGAGATCGGCGGACGGAGGCAATGGTTCCCAGGTGGTAAAGGTCCCAGGTTCTTGATTGTAGGGAGCTGCCTCGTCGTCGTTGTGCAGGTAACGTCGGATCTGCCCCGTGCCGCGTTCACCGTACTCTCGGAACAGTGATTCCAACTTCTCGAAGTGATTCCCCTCCGGCCCGAAGTGGCTGAGGATTCGCCCCTCCTGCTGCGCCAAGCTGAGTTGCTCACGCATCTCGAGCCGGTTGAACTTGTGGAAGCTATCGCCTTCGACAACGGCAGCATTGACGCCTTCGCGCCGGAAGATATGGTCGAAAGCGATCTTGACAGTCGTCGTGCCGGCGCCGGAGGATCCGGTGACGGCGATGATCGGATATTTGGCGGACACGGAGCAGCCTCCCCGATTATCGAAGATTGCTAGCGGGCTTGGGTTCTGCCACTAAAAAAGAAAACTACACCGGCCCCCCGGCGACCGGCGCGGCCACCCTATTCATTATTCTTCACGTGGCCCTACGCTACCGAGTTTGCCGCCTGCCCGCACGGCTGGCAAGGGTGGCAGTTGCGCCGCAGGACGTGGCCCCACTCCCACCACGGGTGCCTTGGGGTCAACGATGTGACCCTGGTGGCCCAGTGAATCGCGCGTCCAGGTGTTCGATGCTTGGTTGGCCCGGCTGAGTTGGCCACCGTGCCATCTTGCGCCAAGTAACGCGGTACGGGTTGCGCCGTCCCCGCGTCGGAGTGGTGGCTGGATCAGGGTGTACGTTCGAACACGATATCCCATATTTCATGGCCCAAAGCCAGCGCCCGCCGCTCGAAATTTGTCACCGGTCGGTATTTCGGTCGGGCAACGAAGCCTTTGTCAGCGGCAACGTTGCAGACGCCCGGCGCGTTATCCAGAACCTCTAGTACCTGTTCCGCATAGGGAAGCCAATCGGTAGCCACATGTAGCCGTCCGCCATCCCTGATCCTGCTCACCAGGAGCTCCGCGGTATCCGGGCGAACCAGGCGCCGCTTGTGGTGGCGCTTCTTGGGCCACGGATCGGGGAAAAAGATCTGAATACGATCGAAGCTGTCGTTAGGTATGCGAGCCTGCAGCAGGTCGATGGCGTCACCCCGGATCACCCGGATGTTTTCGAGCTCGAGCTGTTTCACCTGTAGCAGTAGATGGCCGATGCCCGGGTCATGTACCTCGACGCCCAGAAAGTCTGTTTCCCGGTCCGCAGCCGCCATCGCCGCCAGCGATTCGCCATTGCCGAAGCCGATTTCCAGGATGCGTCGCTGCCGGCGTCGGAACACGATGTCCAGATCCAATCGACCATCTTCCGGCTCCAAGCCCAATAGCGGCCATAACTCCTCTATTGCCCGGCGTTGACCATCGGTGAGCCGACCACGACGGGAAACGTAGCTGCGTATTGAGCGCTTGCCGTCCACCCTGCAGTACCGCCTTTCCCATTGCTTCGGCTACCTGGGTAGCAAACCTTTGCTGCTATCCACGTTGCCATTCCGCAATAAAGTATGTCGAGACCGTTGTATTCCTAGTGACATGTTGGCTATGCTTGCGCCTGCGAAATGAGAATCGCGGGCCCCGAATAGCAGGGCCGCAACTTTCCTGAATACGTAGTGAAGGTGAGGAAATGGCGAGCATCGATCTTGCACCCCTGTCTATCAAAGAACTAAGAGATCTCATCAGCCGGGCCAACAACGAGATCGCCAAGAAGGAAAAGGCCAAGGTCGTAGAGGCCCGCGCCAAGATTGCGGAGATCGCCGACCAGTACGGTGTTTCCTTGGACGACCTCATGAAGTCGGCTGCCAAGGGGCGTACCGTGCGCGCCAAAGCCGCTCCCAAGTATCGCAATCCCAAGGACTCGTCGCAGACCTGGGCCGGCCGGGGACGTAAGCCAGCCTGGCTTGAGGCGGAGCTCAAGAAGGGTTCCAAGCTCGACAGCTTCCTGATCAAGTAAGGATTACCCGGAAAGCTGCCAGGGCAGAACCGGCATCAGAACCCAAACGGCCGACTGCAAGCAGTCGGCCGTGGTTTATTGGAGCGGGCGAAGGGAATCGAACCCTCGTCTCCAGCTTGGGAAGCTGGGGTAATAGCCACTATACGACGCCCGCGCCGGCGGCATTCTGGCGTCTCTGGCCGGCATTGACAAGTCCCCGAGGCCCAAGGCCCCGGGGACTCGAAGTGTCAAGGCGCGACGTCGCCGGGACGCCTTGGCGGCAGCAGCCCTTCTTTGCTGAGATGGTCGTGTAGGGCCTGAGGGGCGAGCTTGGACAAGTCCTTCGCCAACTCTCGAATGCGTACTGCTTGCGTCTGCGGCTCGAGCGCGCTTCGCAGTTGGGGCAGTTGGCGCTGAACCCCGACCAACACTATGTGATCCGCTTTCTGTATCCTGGTGAAGCGGGCTGCTTCTTCTGCAACGGATTGTACGAACCGGCGTTCATATTCGGCGGTGTGCCGCTCTCGATGATCATCGTAGCCGTGGGTTCCGCTGTAGCCGCCCGAGCGGTTCTTGCCAGTGCGTCCGCTCCACAAGTTGGTTCCTCTTTCCTTGAGCTCCGGGTCGACCATCGCCTTGCGCTCACATAGGTGTGGTCCGGATTCCATTTCCGGGAACTCAGGGTTCTCCAGGCTAAAGAATCGGGCGCGCGATCCATTGGCAACGACGACGCAGTACTTCATAAGCCGTACTCCTCCTGCTGCGACAGCTGTTGATAGGCGCAGCCAAGGCGTCGGCTGCCCGTGGCAGCCGACGCCTGGCGGCACCCAGGCCCATATATTGTCGATGTCCTCTTGCAGACGGGACCCACTGTCGC
>CAZLYT010000088.1:0-5326 GCA_964563515.1 uncultured Candidatus Competibacteraceae bacterium
ATGCCTGCCGCCGGACATCTCACCCACATGCCGGCGCACATCTACACCCGCGTGGGCCGTCATCGCGACTCCATGGAGGTCAACCGCGATGCAATTGCCGCTGACGAGGCCTTCCTGGCCCAGGCGGGCGAGGCAGCGAGCGCCCTCTACCGCTTCGGGTACTACCCGCACAACGTGCACTACTTGTTGGTTTCGGCGCAGATGGCTGGGGTACGAGAAGACGTCCTCGGCGCGGCCGACAAGCTCGCTGTTGTAACCTCGGACGAGGTGTCCCAGGACTTGGCCTGGGTGCAGGCCATCCAGACCGCCCCCTATAGCGCCCACGCCCAGTTCAGCGATGCGGAAACCATTCTGGCGCTACCCGACCCCAGCGATCGTTTCCCCTTCGTCAAGGGCTATTGGCACTACGCCCGCGGCGTGGCCCTGGCCCAAGACGGCGACCTGACGGCGGCTGCGGCGGAAGCGGCCGCCATCCAGCAACTCATCGCCGACGCCAACCTGAGCGCACTGGAGGCGCAATACTTACCGGCCAGAACGGTGCTGGGAATCGCCAAACACGTGGTGGAGGGGCGCATCGAGCAGGCCCAGGGCAACTTCGACGCTGCCGAGCACCACCTGCGCGAGGCGATCGCGCTCCAGGACGACGTGCCCTACATGGAGCCCCCTTACTGGTACTACCCGGTTCATCAGACCCTGGGCGCCGTGCTGCTGCAGGCGGATCGGCCACTGGATGCCATCGAAGCATTCAATCGCGCGCTGCAGGAATCGCCGCGCAACGGCTGGGCACTGTGGGGGCTGATGCAAGCTCAGGCAGCGGCCGGCCTGACCCCATCGCAGGAAACCCGGGCAGCCTTCGATACCGCCTGGCTGGGCGACATGACATTGCTCCAGCTCGACAGGCTGTAGCGTGCGCAGATGACCCTGATGTGGTTACGCGAGAACTCCGCTCCACCTTTGGGCGGGGTCTCGCAACTGGGCACGCAATGGCGCAGTGGTCACCATAGTGCTTGCCACCCTGCCCGGGAACGGCGGGCTGCCCGCAAAGCTTGTCCATGACAGGCGCTCACCGCGTCCTCGAGAGATTGGTACTCTCACTCCCCGACCATGACCGCGGGCTGACCAGTCGTCTGCAGGACGCTTTGCCAATCCAATCCCTCGGGATCTATCTGCTTGCGCTCTCCGATAGCGAGCGCAATGGGCATGAGAGTGAAATGCTGGTTCCAGAAGCCCACCACCATATCCGTGCGTCCTGCCATTCCCGCATGCACGGCTTGTTGTCCTAGCATCAGACAAAACTCCGAATCGATCGCGTTCGCCGGCAAGCTGCGGATGATGTAGCTCGGATCGATGTATTTGATGGTGGATTCGATCTGCCGGGTAGAAAGATGCTGAGCAATGCGATCGCGCAGATACACACCGACATCTTGCAGCCGTAAGTTCCCCGAGGCATCACGCTCCTGGTTCGCTGAAGCTCGCAGGATTTCCTGCCCTGCTCCTTCGGCCACGACGACCACCGCGTGATGCCGACTGTCCAAACGGTCCTCTAGGGCGTGCAAGAAGCCGCCTCCCCCCTCGAGCGTAAATGCGACCTCAGGGACCAGGCAAAAGTTGACATCGGGATGGGAAAGCGTCGCGTGCGCCGCAATGAATCCCGAATGGCGTCCCATGAGCTTTACCAAGCCGATGCCATTCCACGCGCCGCGCGCTTCGGTGTGGGCTGCGGTCACAGACTTCGTCGCTTCCTCGACGGCAGTCGAAAACCCAAAGCTGCGCTCAACCCAGGCCAGATCGTTATCAATCGTCTTGGGAATGCCGATGACGCTGATCGGTAGCTTCCGCCGTCTGATCTCTTCACTGAGCGCTGAGGCTCCGCGCAGCGTCCCATCTCCGCCAATGGTGAAGAGAATGCCAACGTCATGGTGCTGCAGGGTGGCGATCATGTCGCCGAGTTCCTGTGGGCCGCGAGACGAACCGAGGAACGTTCCCCCTTGCTCATGGATGGTATCAACGACGTCCAGGGTGAGCGGCATCGGTTCGTAGTCGCTTTTTCCCGCCAGACCCGCATAGCCGTAGCGAAACCCCAGAACCCGCTCCACACCATAGGAGTACTTCAAGGTCAGCACTACTGAGCGAATGACGTCGTTGAGGCCTGGGCAAATGCCCCCACAGGTGACGATGCCGCAAATAAGCTTCGAAGGATCGAAGAAGAGAGTTGGTCGAGGGCCGGCAGGCTCGAAGGCGGGAGGCGACTCTCCCGTTTGCAGAAAAGATTGAAGGTCTCGGGTATCCGCACTCAGCAGCACACGGCTGCTCTCGTCCACGAACTGCTGACCGCGCTGCCGCAGCGGGGACGGTAACTCACATGGGCCGAGTGTGGACACGGCCAGCTCACTCAATTGCGGTAACGGCATCTGTTCTCCTCCCTATCGCATTCGCATGCCCACCAGCACCTCCGCGCGGGAGGCTGGGCCCTGGGGCCGGGGACGGACCATCTCGGCCGCGGGCCTGACCGGCTACATCGTCGTCGGCATCGATTGTTCCCGGAACCGATGCGTCGCCTGCCGCCGCTTGGGTGCAGTCGGCGGGCTCAGATGATGATGATAGGGGTTCCCGGCCCGCCTACGAAGGTGAGTGGCTTCTGAAATAGAGCTTCAGGCGTCGACCTACATCGATGCCGGCGGGGAACAACCGGCTCTGCTCGCACTGATCCAGCCTCCGGCCGCAAAGGGGCGCGCGAACGCGCCCAATTTCGCAGCCGTCAGAAAGGGGCGCGCCGCGCCCCATCGCGGCGTGTGCCGCCTACAGAATACCGACCAAGGTGAATTTGCGGCATCCAATAATTTCCGGCTAAACAATGGCCCGGGGGATGACACATGGGAGGCCGAGCGCCCCACAAACGCAAAGCGGCCAGCTCTGGCTGGTCTCTCCATGAAAAATGGTCGGGGCGAGAGGGCGAGGGCTGATCTAGCCGAAGTATCGCTTCGGCCAGTCCGAGCGCCCGAGGCCTACCAGCCGAGGGCCGGCAATCCGAACCCCCCACAAACAAGAGAGGCCAGCGTCAAGCTGGCCTCTTTCCATTCAAATGGTCGGGGCGAGAGGATTCGAACCTCCGACCACCTGCACCCCATGCAGGTGCGCTACCAGACTGCGCCACGCCCCGACATGAAACAGGCGGCGAATGATACCGGGATCACGCGCCACGGCAAAGCCTGCGCTGCGTGCGGCGGCGTGAAGAACTGGTTTCCCGCTTCCGCGGGAATGACGGGGGCCCGCACCACTAGGCCTCTAGTCCCACCTCAGCGCTTGAGCAACTCCAGGATCTCCTCCAGCTCCACGCGGATCTGGTGGACGATCTGGCGGCTCTGGGTGGCATCCTCCCCCGCCTCGGCACCTGCCAGCTTCTGGCGCGCGCCGCTGATGGTGAAGCCCTGCTCGTGAAGGAGGCTGCGGATACGCCGAATCAGCAACACCTCATGGCGCTGATAATAGCGGCGATTGCCGCGGCGCTTGACCGGCTTGAGCTGCGGGAACTCCTGCTCCCAATAGCGCAGCACGTGCGGCTTCACGCCGCAGAGCTGACTGACCTCGCCGATTGTGAAGTAGCGCTTCCCCGGAACCGGCGGGAGGTCGTCGGCCTCGTTACTCGCGGTCTCCAGCATACGCTTCCACCCGAGCCTTCAGCTTTTGCCCGGGGCGGAACGTCACCACGCGCCGGGCCGAGATGGGGATTTCCTCGCCAGTTTTTGGGTTCCGGCCGGGGCGTTGATTCTTGTCACGAAGATCGAAGTTGCCGAAGCCCGAGAGCTTGACCTGCTCTCCACGCTCCAGCGCAGCACGGATTTCCTCGAACAGCAGATCGACCAGCTCTTTGGCTTCGCGCTTGTTGAGGCCAACTTCTTCGAAGAGTTTTTCTGAGATGTCAGCCTTTGTTAGGGCCATCGCTGTCAAGTCCTCAAAGTTGCCCCCAGCCGCTCCCCCAATCGAGCGACCAACCGATCCACGGTGGTGTCAACCTCCGGGTCCGTCAGAGTGCGTGAATCTGCCTGAAGAATCAAGCCTATAGCGAGACTCTTACGTCCATTGTCCAAGCCTGGTCCGCGATATACATCAAATAATACGAAATCCCGGACCAGCTCCAGGCCCGCCTCTCGCACACACTCGCGCACGGCCTCAGCCGTCACCGATTCGTCCACCACCAGCGCCAGGTCTCGGCGCAAGGACGGGAACCGCGACACCTCCTGAAAGCTCGGGCCCTGTCCCTCGCGCAGGGACGCCAGGTCGATCTCGAACACCAGCGCCGCTTGAGCCAGATCGAGCTCACGCTGCAGCCGCGGATGCAGCGCCCCAATCCAACCGATATCGCGACCCTCCATGCGCAACGCCGCGCTCTGCCCCGGATGCAAGGCTGGGTGGGTGGCGGCAACGAATTGCACGTCGCTCCACCGTCCCGCCAACATCAGCAAGGCTTCCAGATCGCCTTTGAGGTCAAAGAAATCGACACTCCTCCCGCGCTCACCCCACTGCTCATTGAGCGCGCTGCCGCTCACCAGCCCACCCAGGCGCGCTGGCTGCTCGGTCTGACCGCCCTGTTGCAGGAACACCAGTCCAGTCTCGAACAAGCGCACGCGCTGCTGCTGGCGAGCTTGGTTATGACGTAAGGCCGCCACTAGCCCCGGCCACAGACTGGTGCGCATCACCGCCAAATCCGCAGAAATGGGATTGGCTAGCGCGATGGGCTCACGCTCCGGGTCCAGCGCCCGCTGCAGTGCCGGATCGACAAAGCTGTAGGTGATGGCCTCGTGATAACCCCGGTCTACCAGCAGTGCCCGTAGGCGGGCATCCGAGAGCAACGCCTCGGGGCGGGCGCTCATCTCCAGGGACATCTGGGGGCGAGCGCTGGGCACGCGCTCGTAACCATGAACCCGGGCCACCTCCTCGATCAGGTCGGCCTCGATGGCGATGTCGAAGCGGTGGCTGGGCGGCACTGCTTCCCAGCCTTCGGCGTTCTCGGTGACATCCATGCCGAGGCGAGCCAGAATCGTCGTCACCTCCGAGGCCGCCACCTCGCTGCCCAGCAGGCGCCGTAGCTGGCGCTTGCGCAGCCGCACCGGGTTCCGCGACGGCAGATGTTCAGGCTCGACGGCCTCCACCACCGGCCCCGGCTCGCCGCCGGTGATCTTCACCAGCAAACCCGTGGCACGTTCCACCGCCGGGCGCTGCAATTGCGGGTCGACGCCACGCTCGAAGCGGTGCGAGGACTCCGTGTGCAGCCCAAAGCCGCGGGCTTTACCGAGAATCGCCAAGGGCGCGAAGAAGGCGCTCTCCA
>CAZLYT010000089.1:0-1635 GCA_964563515.1 uncultured Candidatus Competibacteraceae bacterium
AAACTCGCGGTAGCCCGCTTTCGCACCTGCGCGGTCGCCCGCCCGCTCCGCCGCACGAGCCGCGCCAAACAGGCTACGTGCCCGGTTCGGCTCCCGCAGGAGGGTCAACTGGTACGCCTTCCGCGCCTCGGCCCAGCGCCCGGTAGCCACCAGCATGTCGCCCAACAGTTCCTGGGCCGGCAGCAGCTCGGCCGGGGTCACCGGGTGCTTGTCGGTGACCTCCTCGCTGTCGGCGGCGACCCGTGCCAGCGAGAGAGCGGCAGTCGTATCACCCTGGGCCAGCCGGACCCATGCGGCTGCGGCGTCTCGCTTGATGCCGGCCACTCTGGACCAGTAGCCCTCTCCTGCCTGCGCGAGCCGGGAGGCGATCGTATCGAGCGCGGCGATCTCCCTCAGGTCTGGCCGGCCGCTTCGGGCCGCCCCGATCGCGCGAGTAAAGTGGGCCAGCATGGCGGCTACTCCCTCGCCGGAGGCGGGTACCGGAAAATCCGCGGCGGCCTTCCAGTCGCCCCGCTCCAGGTGGATCCGCGCGGCCATGGCCGTCCGGTTGTAGTCGCCGACCAGCTTGTTCTGGGAAGCAGGCACCCGAATTTTCTGGGCGGTGGCTACGGTGGAGCGCGCGGCGGAGTCCTGACCCCGCTGAAGATATCCATACACCGCATAGTCGAGCGCGTGAAGCTGTTCGGCGGTTCCTCTGGTGCCCATCGCCTGGGCATGCGCCATTCCAGCCCTGTACGACTGCCAGTTCGAGGCAATAGTCTCGTCCCACAGGCCGAGCCGCACGAAGATGTGAGACGGCATGTGCTGCGCGTGGGGAGCAGATGGGGCGATCCGCGCGTACCGCCGTGCGGCGTCGAGCCCGAGGCTGGCCATCCGAGGCGAGTCGGTGGTGTGGATGACGTAATGCGCCAGCCCGGGGTGGTCGGGGAAGCGCTGGAACAGTGGGTCGAGAATCGAGGCGGCGCGCTTCTGCTGCGCGAAGGTGGTATCGGTCCGCGGTGCGGTGGCCACCAGTGCCAGAGCATGATAGATGGCGATCTCCGTGTCACCCGGAAGATCACGGTACAGGCGCGCCAGGGTGTCGGCGTACGCCCGGAGGCGCACGGCGTTGGGGGTTGCTGCAGGGTTGCGGTAGAGCGCAGCGGCAGCAGCTATGAACCCCCGCTCGCGCGCGGTGCGCGCCGCACCTGATGACGCTCGCCGTGCCGCCTCTGCCCCTCGCTCGAGCATCTTTCCGTTGGGCCCTCCGGCAAACGGGTTTCCCCACGCGTTGAGTGCCAGACCCCAATGCGCCATCGCACAGCTCGAGTCCGCCTCGAGCACGGCGCCGAACGCATGGTCGCCCTCTTCCCACCAGAAGGAGTGGAGCACCGCCATCGCCTGCTCGAAGCGCCCCTGCGCCTCCGCCGTGCACGACACAGGAAAATGGACCCGGCCAAGAGGACCCAGCCCATGGGGGTGCGCGTCGGATTCCTGAGCCGCTGCCTTCGATAGCCCGAACAGCGACGCGGCGGCCAACGCCAGAACCTTCGATCTCATGTGCCACTCCTAACCGGAAGTCAGGGAATACGTGCCCCGCAGATCGTGTAACAATTCACCCGAAAGTACCTTGATGCCAGAGGCTGCATAAGCGGT
>CAZLYT010000090.1:0-16294 GCA_964563515.1 uncultured Candidatus Competibacteraceae bacterium
AGCTAGACCATCGATACTCAGCTGGGTGCTCCACCATGCCCGCACGAACCGGGTTGAGTTCGATGTAGCGGTAGCAGCCAAGCAGGTATCGCTCTTCTTGACCTAGGCAGGACCGGAACCGACCTTCCCAGAGCGTCCCGCTTCGTCGGTAGCTTCTGTTGACGTACTGAACGTAGCGCTGCTCCAGTCGCTTCATCATCTGACCGGCGGTGCCAGGCGTGAGGAGCAGGTATACATGGTTCGTCATCAGCACATAGGCGTGGACGGCGCACTAGCTCTCCAGAATACTCCTCGAGCCAACCGAGGTAGGACTGATAGTCCTCATCGGTATAGAAATACGCTTGGCGGTTGTTTCCGCGCTGAATGATGTGAAGCGGCACGCCGGTAAGGGTGATGCGGGGGCGTCTGGGCATGCTCGATTCATCCGCTGTCGCACAGGCCCAGAAGGTAGCGGAGAAAACCGTGGTCTGTCCCCTCTCCCAGGCCCAGAAGGTAGCGGAGAAACCGTGGTCTGTCCTATTCTCCTATTCTCCCTCCTTGTTGTTTGACATCCGCCAAGTATTCCTTGAGGGAGAGCAGGGTCGGCTCTGTTCTCTAATTCCAGCAACCACCCGCCTCGTGACCCTGAGCGCGTTGCGCCAAGTGTCGAAGGCAAGACGTTCCAGCGGGCGGGTGTCCGCGCGGTGCTAGGCTATCCGAAGACTCGGGCGATACTTGGGACGCACTCAAGGCGCGCACGCTGATCGTGGTCCTGATTCTGGTCGCCCTCGCAGGCGGCGGCTTCGCCTATTGGCAACTGCACCAGCCGCCGGAAGGGCGCGGGCTCACGCTCTACGGCAACGTGGAGGTCCGTCAGGTCAACCTGGGCTTTCGCGTCGGCGGCCGGGTGCAGACGATGCTGGTGGACGAGGGCGACGCGGTGGTAGCGGACCAGCCCCTGGGTCAGCTGGACCCGGTTCCCTACCAGCAAGAGCTAGAGCCTGGCGGAGGCGGAGCTGGACGCTGCCCAGGCGACCCTGGACAAGCTGCAGGCGGGCACTCGGGAAGAGGAGATCGCCCAGGCTCGAGCGCTGGTCAGCGAGGCCGAGCGTGAGCGGCTGGGAGTATAGCGCGCGCCATACGACCAGTACGCAAAGGTCGCGGAGCGACTGAATGCGCTCGGTGCCGCTGTGAAACGACAAGGGTCTGGCGCGCTGGGACTGGCCTATGTGGCGGCAGGCAGACAGCACGCCTATTGCGAGCTGACTATCAAAGCCTGGGACGCCGCGGCTGCCGTGCTGCTCGTGCAGGAGGCGGGTGGCCGGACCAACGTCTTCCTCACCGAGGAATGCTTGACCAAGGGAAACCGGATCATCGCGTGCACACAGAAGCTTCGTGAGGTGTTGGAAAAGGCTATGGATGTCGGATAGGCCTGTCGCACCCGGGAGGGACTGACGCAGAGGAATATCGCCGCTTCACTCCAGCACCCCCATGTACGGAGGCCTGGCCTACCAACAGCCACCCGTGGAGCCAGGAGGCCGCCGGCGCCGGTGCGCCGCCGCTCACGCGAGCGCCGCACCGCCTCCGGCTGACGATCAATACTCGTCCACCTCGTAGCCGGCGACCCCGGTGTCGTAGGGCAACCTGCAGCGCACCTCCACGCCGCCCATGTACGCGGTCACCGGGACGCTGAAGTTAATCTGCGACAGTTTCGCCGTCGAGCCGGAACGCTCGCTGGTCGTGTGAACGGCGCGACCAGACATATCGCGGGCCACGACTTTGCAAGACACCACCTGGCCGCTGCGGGTATAGGGGCCGCGCCGGACCCGCACCTCCACGGTGCGAAGTCCGTTGGTGGTATAGGGGCTCTTGCGCACCACCGGGCAGATGATGTTGCGATCGGTCTGCAGATAGTGCTTGTTGAAAGCGCCCACGTAGTTGCGGGCGATATAGCCCTGGTCGTCGCGACCCTCGATTTCACAGATGCTGCCGTGGTAGGTCATGGCATCGGCCCAGACCGCGCCCGGGAACAGCAAGACCAGCAGTAAAAGCTTGCACAATCTTGTTGGGTGTAGGGAGTTCATCGTCATCTTCTCCTGTCTGGTGCGCCCACTGGTGCTATTCATCGGCGTAGTAGCCGGTAATGCCGGAGCCGTTGGAAAGGAGGTTGCAGGCGAATTCGTAAGGCCCACCGGCGTACCCTTTCCAGGTGCTGAGGTAAAGCGTGCTGTCGCCGCTCCCCGTGTAGCTCGCCGTATCACGGGTGCCATCGTCGCCGGTCAGGCTGCCGTTGAAGTCCCGCCCGTTGAGGGTGCAGCTCACCGAACCGGTGACGAAGACTCTCAACCCGCGCAGGCCGTCGACGTCCTGGGTGATGTCACGTAGCACGGGGCAGGACACAAAGGCCGTGCCGCCGCCACGGTTGAAGACGCCGCGATCCTCGCGATGGATGTTCGGCCGCGCGCTCAGTGCGTCGGGATGGCACAACGACCCCGGGTAGCTGGTATCGGCCAGGCTTTGGCCCACCGCTAACGTGGACAGGGCTGCAATCGCTTGCAGAAGCTTTCGTAGAGTCATGAGGCACCTCCTATTCGGTGACCGTGTAGGCGCGGAGCTCCGCCTGATAGGGAAGGCCGCAAACCAGGGCGTCGTAGCCGTGGCCATCGCGGGCCTTGCCCTCGATGACGTAGGTGCCGAAACCATTGCGGCTATGAGTGAAGTAACCCACGAAGGTGTGGAAATTGCCCCAGCGATCCAGGCCGTACAGGTAGCAACTCAGGGGGCGTGGGTCGTAGGCGTGCGAGGTGTGCACCCGCACGACGACGCCCGGCCAACTGCTCACCGTTTCCACCCGGTCGCGAATGATCGGGCACACCACCCAACGAGTTGGGTGGTTGAGGTTGCTGTCCAGGTTCACCGCAGCGATGCCGCGACGGACGATGTAGGACTCGCTGGCGTATTCGTTCGGCTGACATTGGCTGCCGGAAAACACTTTGGCGTCTCCGGCGTGAGCGGGATGGCTGCCTGTGAGCAACAGTCCGGCGATAAGCGCCGCTGGTAGCCCGAGCTCGAGACGAAATTTCACTGCCGCATCTCCTTGATGAGTGGATTGAAAAGCGCACCGACGAACCGCCGGCCGCGGCAATTCGTTGAGGTGTTGCGATAGCCTAGGGGTCGCGTGTTGGGCTATTGCTTCAGCGCAGCAAGTGTTCTTTACATTTTGTTAACCGACGTTTTCAGTTGTTTCGGTGAATACACGCCGCTAGGTAGGACACCAATCCGGGCAACTCCCGGAGTGGCCAGGAACGCGGAGATCTCGCCAATTCTTCAAGTTTGACGCGCATCCTCAATGCGCATATGTTGAACGCAAGTCGTGACCCAGGCGCACCAATGAGCGATACGCTGTACGATCCTAACGCTCCAAAGAAGGCCGCGAACCTGAGCGTGAATGCGGATCTACTCAATCAGGCGCGGGCCTTGAAGATCAATCTTTCCCGGCTGCTTGAGGAGCGGTTGGCAGAAGTGTTACTCGAGGCAAAACGGCGGAGTTGGCAAGAGGAGAATCGAGCCGCGATCGATGACTACAACGAGCGTGTCGAGAGGCGCGGTAGCTTTGGCGATCACAGTCAGCGCTTCTAGTGGCGCAGTTCGATGTCTTCCGAAATCCGAGCACTGCAACCGCGGCTTGGGCGCCATATCTAGTTGAGCTCCAGAACGACCTTATGGGTGACCTGCGAACGGTTGTAGTCGCACCTCTGGTGAGAAAAGGTGAATTTGGCCGTCCGGTTACTCATTTGAAATCTGTTCTCGAGATACAGGTCGAGTTGGTTGTCCTATCCACGGCGGAGCTGGCCGGCGTGGCCCGACAAGCCCTTGGCGAATGGGTGGATTCGCTGGCACCGCAACGTCATGAGATCATCGCGGCCTTGGATCTGCTGTTTACCGGGATCCAGGAACCCGTTAGACGTGCAGTAGAGCGAGGTTGGGTAGCTCGGGCTACCAAGTCTGGCACGGACGCATAGGGAACCACCTCCATTTCCGGTCACGTCGGACCACTTCACGCCTTCGGAGAAACGGCCAGACAGGACGGCCCAACCCGCTCGCTCAAACCGCATCTACTTGCGCCCGCCAAGGCAAGGCCGGTTGAGCACCGGGCCGGGTCGCGGCCGTATCGTGACGGCACGACGCATGTCATCTTCGAGCCGCTCGATTTCATCGCCCGGCTGGCTGCCTCAGGTAGCCCGGACCGCGAGTCAACCTCACCCGCTTCCACGGGGTCTTTACGCCGAACAGCAAACACCGCGCGCGGGTGACTATTTGACGACAATAACTCTGGCCGGTCGCATTGCCTCAACTGAATTGCTACCCAGCGATGCCTGTTGCCTCACCAGGTTTGTTACCAGGAGCAGTCTGGTGTGCGGCGTGGTTTGCGAGGGTAGCGAGCATGGGTAACAGAGTCCCAGTGGGAACACGGCAAGCGCTGGTAGCTGCCTTGCGGGAGCGGTATCAAGCCGGTGCTCGCCGGGAGAAGGCTCGGATTCTCGAAGAGTTCGTCGAGATCAGCCGATACCACCGCAAGTCAGCGATCCGGATCCTCAATGGCACGGCAGAGGTTCCTGAACAGGTGCGGCTGGCGCAACGGGCCCGCGTCTATGACAACGCAGTCGGCCAGGGGCTCGTGGTGCTTTGGGAAGCTTCGTACTGGGTACGTGGCAAGCGCCTTCGGGCGCTGCTCCCCCTGCTCCTGCCGGCCCTGGAACGACATGGCCATCTACAGCTGGATCCCGTGGTGTTTGACAGGGGATTTCGGTCATTCGCCAAGCTCAAGTTGCACTTGCTTTCGCCGGTGGGCTGAGGGATTGGTAGTGCCTCCTTTGCCGTCTGCTATAGCCCGGTCGGAATGCACGTTTCTAAAGGAGCACGCGCCAAGCCTACTCGGTCCAACTCAAGCATGGCGAGCATCCGCATAGCTAGGCTACGGAGCACCGTAGACGGCAGTAATCGGCCAATTGCGGACACTCACATCCAGTAGAAATCGTGGTGCGTCCCCTATTTCGCCCGATTTCGTACTTGAAGCTTTCCCGCGCTGCTCGGCCATCCCCGCCTCAAGCGCACCGAGGATCGTACACTCGTGGCCCTGTAGCCGCGCCTCAGCGCGCGCCCGTGGCTTGGTTGGCGTACTCGTCGTGGCGGCGCCACCAGACGCCCGTCTCGTTACGCCCATTGGGGGCGCGGTCGAGCCACTGGTACATGCCCCAGAGGCCGTCCAGTCCGCGCGCATAGGTGGAATAGGCGTGGTAGACGATGCCGTCCTCGAGCGCGAACGCGCTCATGCCCGGCCTCTCGCGCGTGTACGTGGCCACGTCGGTTCCGGTCAAGGCCGCGATCTTGGCCACCGGCCCGTCGTTGCCGCGTAGCTGCCACGCCGCCTCGCGCCGGTAGTTGTATTCGACGCCGCCCTCGCGCTGTTGCTTCTCGGTGAGCTGGACGTTGAAGTCGAAGTTGAAGTCGCTACCGAGCGAGGACGCCCAGGGAAACGTCCAGCCCATCCGCCGCTTGTACGCCTGCAGCTTCGCGAGCGGAGCCCGCGACACCGCGCAGAGCGTGACGTCGTGGTTGGCCAGGTGGACGACGAATCCTTCGAACCCGTCCGCAATCGCCGAGCAGGACGGACACCCTGCCGTGTACTCGGGCCCGAACATGAAGTGGTAGACGAGGAGCTGCGAGCGCCCTCTGAAGAGATCGACGAGGGACGCTGTGCCCTCGTCGATCTCGAAGCGGTACTCCTTGTCGATTCGCACCCAGGGCAGCTCCTGCCGCTGCCGCGCCAGCTCGTCGCCGCGCCGCGTCAGCTCCTTCTCGGCCTCGAGCAGCTCGAGCCGGGCTGAAAGCCACTCTTCACGTGTTCCGGTCGTGTGATCGGTCATCGTCTTTCTCCTTTCGGACGTCGCACGGCGCGGACCTTTCCGCTCGCACCGCCGCCGCAATAGAAGAGGTTTGCCCCGTCGGACTCGAGCCCGCTGACGCCGGTGTCGCGCGGCATCTCCAGCCGCTCGAGCACGGCGCCGCTCTCCGGGTCGATTCGGCGGATATCGCTCTCGTCGCCTTCCCAGGTGCCGTGCCACAGCTCGCCGTCGACCCAGGTCACGCCGGTGACGAAGCGGTTGGATTCGATAGTGCGCAGAATGGCGCCCGACTCGGGATCGATTTGGTGGATCTTGCGATCGCGGTACTGCCCCACCCACAGGCTGCCCTCGGCCCAGGCGAGGCCCGAGTCGCTGCCGTGACCGGGCGCCGGGATCGACGCCACGACCTCGCCGGTGGTGGGATCGATCTTGTCGATGCGCGCTTCGGCGATTTGGTAGAGGTGCGTGCCGTCGAAGGCGGTGCCGGCGTCGCCGGCGCGCTCGAGCGTGCGCGCGAGCTGGCCGCTCTCGGGATCGAAGGCGACCAGCTTGGGTCCGGTGGCGGCCCAGACGCGGTGGCCGTCGTGGGTGACGCCGTGGATGCAGTCAGCGCCGGCGAAGGGGCCATACTCACGCACGATCTCGGCCGCGTGCGCTAGTGCTTGTGGTTTCGTCTTGCCTATTGGGTTTCGGGTGCGGGTCATCGCTTGGCTCCTTGCGGCGCGCTTCGGAACGGCGCCGTAAGGCCAATCTACCCGGGCGGCAGCGCGGCAGGGAGTAACAAGATTGTCGTGAATGCGGCCAGTGGCGGCGACAGCCATTGCTTTGCGCGCGCGCGCCCTATCGAGCGCACCCGTCCGGCGGCCTCCAGCTCGACGAGGGCGCGCTGGACGGTCCTCTGGCTGGTCCCGAGGGCCAGCGCGAGGGCCGAAGTGGACCAGGCCGTGCCGTCGGCGAGCAGCGCCAGCAGCGACGCCTGATCGCCATCGATGGGCGGCACCAGGACGACGACGGCGCGCTCGCCCCGCGGCCTAAGCGCGAAGCCGCGCGCGCTGGCTTCGATGCGGGCCAGCGGGGCGGCGAGCGCGCGCAAACGGCCGATCTCGACACGAAGGCGCGCTCGGTGTGACTCGTTGGGTCGGCGGGTGCCGAACGCGCGCGCGATTAGGGCGTGCCGATCGACGTCGCCGGGCCACGCCTCGGCGAGCGCGCGCGCGAGCGCGAACAGCACCGGCCGGCGCGCCAGCGGCCGCCAAGTGGCGTCGGCGCGCAGGCCCCTACGGCAGGCGTCGACCACCAGGGCCCCCGAGGCAAGGAGCGTTTCGACCTCGTCGAGGCGCAGCGGCAGCTCGTGGCCGGCGTGGATGCGCCGGGCGGCGGGACGATCGAGCACGGCGCGCGCCTCTGCCACCTCGGCTAAGAGCGCAGGCACGCGCGCGCGTTCGGCCGCCTCATGGGCGCGGGCGAGCGCCGCCAGCGCCGGTGCTGTGCGCAACGAGCGCAGCGCCAATTCAGCGGCGGCCAGCTCGGCCACTGCCAGCAGCGACGGTGGCAGGCCGCGCGCGTCGAGGCGGGCCAGGGCGGCTGCGGCCTCGTCGAGGCGGCCGAGCAGGAGCAGCCGGCGCACCGCGATCAGACGTGCCTGCAGCGCGTTGGCGCGATCGGCGCGCGCCTCGAGAGTGGCCGACGCGGCCGCCAGCGTGCGCGGCGAACCGCGGAGGTCGCGCATGGCAAGGGCCACCTCGGCCTCTGCGACGACACAGCGGGCGCGTGCCAGCTCCTCGTGGGCACCGAAGCCGCGGGCGGCGCGCCGCAGGAGCTCGCGGGCGCGCGGGTGCTCGCCGAGCTGGGCCATGGCGATGCCGCGGAGGGCGAGCGCCGGCGGGTCGTCGCGCAGGCCGACGCGCTTGAGGGCGCCGAGCGCGTCGCCGACGACGAGCGCGCGCGCGGCGGCGGCGATCAGGGAGTCCATCGCGACAGGCTACTGCACGGCGCCTCGCCGAGCCGCGAGAGCACCGTAAACCGACGTTCTACTTCGGAAACTCGATGTCCGACGTGTTTCACTAGAAGGGTATCGTTTGGCTACATGGAGCGGGTGTCTGACGATATCAAGCAGGCGGACCACCCTACGTTTCAGTTTCTGACCAAGCGTGCGGAACGAATGGCCGCCTTCTGCCTTGGTCGCACCGTGCGCTCGAACCCCTGGCTCGGAATCTACGTCGAGAACCGACAGTACGGTCTTCCCCGTAGCGACGTGCTGCGCGGGATCGCAGCAACGATTCGATTCCTCTCGATCGACCCTTCGACTCTACCGGCCGCCTCCGGTCGATTGCTTTGAAGGCGGCCAATCGGTCGCGATTTCGTCCAAGTCGCTCTCAGGCACCCGCGATTGACCGTTTTCACTTAATTCTGATTTTCGCGACGAGTGCAGCGAACGGCCGGTTTACAAGGGGGACCGGCCAGTCGGGCAGGAAATTGGCACGGTCAGTTTTGGGTCGCCTTCAGTCTCTCCGCAGGGCAGAGCCACCGAGCGGCGTCGACGTTCGGTGGCAGTGCCCGGGTGCCACTCGTCGCGATGGGGCGCATCCAGTCAGTCGTTGGACTCCATGTGCAAGACCTCGTAACTGTGAGGCTGAGGTGCTGTTTCATAATACTCAGCAAAGCGCCCGAAAAGCTCCTGAGCTTTGGGAGCAGCAGCGTCCACGGCCGCCTTGTTCTCATAGATCGCGATAACGATGCAGTTGCCGTCTTCGTCAGCGCAACAGATCCAGTGCTTGATGCCTGGAATGGACATGATCTCGGGCTTCATCGTCTCGACTTTCTCATTCGCCTCGTCGAGCTTGCCGGATTTTGCCTGATAGGTCGTAATCCTCGCGTACATAACTTCCTCCCGGGGCACCTCAAAGAGGCCAAGAACTCTCTCAGTAGAGTAGTCGAGACTGCTCTGGGGTGCCGCAAGGTCTAGGGGATGGGATAAACTCGCGTTATGGAGCGGCATCGTCCGCCAGGTGAAGGATGACTTCCTTGGGGTAGACGTCCAGACTTGGATTTCACGGAAGTGGTCTTCAGCGAAGGGGCGTATCGCGCCGGTGGGTGTCGCAGCCCTTCCTGGGCAGCTACCGCGCCAAGGAGACCTGATCCTCCTCGGCAATCTCGTCGGGCGTCCTGTGGGCGATGCCCTTGTGGCAGTCGATACAGGTCTTGCCCGCTTCCAAGCCACGCTGGTGAGCCCGTGCGCCGTGCTCTTCCTGTTCCCTGGTGTCGAAGTGCTCGGCGCTGTGGCAGTAGCGACACTCCCGCGAGTCGGTCTCCTTCATGTCCGCCCACACTCTCTCGGCCATCTCGGCCCGGTGCTCCTCGTACTTCTCGCGGGTACTGATCGTGCCCCGTAGCTCGTGATACATGTCCTTGATCCCGGAGCGGGTCTTGACCCACAGCTTCTCCGGATAGCCGTTGGGGATGTGGCAATCGGCGCAGGTGGCACGAACCCCGCTGGCATTGAAGTAGTGAATCGAATCCTGCCATTCAGGCGTCGTGAACGCTTCCATGGAGTGGCACGCCGAGCTGCAGAACTGCTCGGATCCCGTCGCGTGGATTGCAACCTCAGAACCGACAACCGCGACGGCGCCCAGGACGAACATCAGCAAAGCCCCGACCGGAATCCCCAGCAACCACGCACTCTTGGGTCGTCGCCAGAGACGGTTCCACCAACCGCCCTTGGGTTGATTCTGAGTATCATCAGTCATCGTAGCGGGTTCCCCCTATTGGGGCCGATACGTAGGCCCAATCCCGTCTCTGTAAGCTTCTTGTTTTCCGACCGCAAAGGTCGACAGGCCGCAACAATCACCCGCGCAGCCGGCATGTCGCCAGAACTGCGATCGTACAGTGCACATGTATCAAGTGTGGCCTACAGTCAAGAATAAGTCAGGGAGTTGTGCGCCATAGGTTGGAGAACCTGGGCGTTCAGCGTGAGGCAAAGGTGTCCAGAGAGGGGGGCTTGGCGTTGTTCGGTTCACTCCAACACCACTGCCATCAAATCAAAAACGAGAGTCATTCCCATTCACTCGGCCTATTCCGCCTGTTCGCGGTCTTGGTCCTGTCGCTTGGCATCGTTGCCTGCAACGGCGACGACGATGATGATGAACCGGGTCCACCCGGCGCTCCCGCTGGAGTGGATGTCAACAATGCGCAGACCATCAACGCCGAGATCATCGCAGCGAGCGTCGCCAGCCCGCCGGTGGTCGACTTCAAGCTGACCGATGGCAACGGTAACCCGGTCAGGAACCTGCCGGCGGACAGCATCAGCTTCAACTTCGCCCAATTGCTGCCGGGTACCGACGGCAATGCCAGCGCCTGGCAGAGCTACATCAACCAGATCGAGAGCCCAGGCGTAGGCCCGGGCACCGAGAGCCAGGTGCAAGCCACCACCGAAAGTGGCTCCGAGGGTACGTTGCAGGAGAATGCCGACGGCACCTACCGCTACACATTCGCCACCGACGTCACGAACGTTACCGATCCGATTCCGGTCTCCTACCTTCCACAGTTGACTCACCGGGTCAGCTTCGAGATTCGCGGCTTCGTGCCGGTGGAGAATCCCGCTTTCGATTTTCGGCCGTCGGACGGGGCGACTGACTCCATTCTCAGTCGCGATATCGTCAAGACTGCGACTTGCAATGTCTGTCACGAAGAGTTGGCACTCCATGGCGGCGGCCGCCTCGAAACCAAGCAATGCGTCACCTGCCACAACCCGGGAAGCACGGACGCCAACAGCGGCAATGTTGTGGATATGAAGGTCATGATCCACAAGATCCACGCGGGCGAGAATTTACCTAGCGTCATCGGCGGCCGCGACTACTGCATCTACGGCTTCGGTGACAACGAGCATTGCTACGGCGACGTGGTTTATCCGCAGGATATCCGCAACTGCGCCAATTGCCATGACGCCGATGATCCGCAAACACCCGACGCTGCGAACTGGTACACGGTGCCAACGGCGGAAGCCTGCGGGTCGTGTCATGACAACGTCAATTTCAGCACTGGCGAAGGCCATGCGGAAAACGACCTGGGCCTTGGGATCGCCGTCGATAACAGCCAGTGCGCCACGTGCCACGCGACCAATACGACCTCGCGCATCGAGGTCCGCCAAGCGCACCGGATCCTGACCCAGGAGCAGGCTGCCCGCTACAGCCTGGACATCTTGGGTATCGACTTTGGAGGCGGCCCCGGAAGCAGCCCCATGGTCAACTTCTCCGTCAGCGACCCGACCAACGGCGGCCAGCCCTACGATCTCGCCCTCGATCCGGTGCTCAGCGATCCGGAAAGCGGCCTACGGTTTTACATGGGCTGGCCAACGGCGGACTACACCAACAAGGGCAGCGGTAGCGAGCAGGGCCAGCCACCTGAGCGAACCGAGCTCTACAACGATGATGGGATGCTGAATGCGACCGAGATTGATCCCGGCGTCTATCAACTCGCGCTCAGTCCAATCCCGCCTGCGGCGACTGGCTCCGGGGCAGTCAGCTTCGAAGGCCGTCTAGAGTCAGCGGTGGGCAGGCTTCCGGTGACCACGGCGGTGGATTTCTTTCCGATAACGGACGTTCCCGCGATTCCGCGGCGACAGAAGGTGGACGTCGAGCGCTGTGACAACTGCCACCAGCTCCTTTCCGAACACGGCAACAATCGCAACGACAACATCGACGCCTGCGTCATCTGCCACAACTCCGCTTTCGGTAGCACCACGCAGCCACTCCCGGATGACACGCTTACGAACTTTTCCGACGATTTCAAGGTTCTGATTCATCGGGTCCACGGTCAGGTCCGTTACCCACAGCGCCTCAGCAACTGCACCGCTTGTCACACCGATGAGGGCTTCTACCCGGTGTCTGCGGGCAGCGGGGTGCTGGCCACCACCATCTTCACCGGTGCCGATACCGTGGATCAGAGCGACGACGTCAATATCACCCCCAACGCCGCGGCCTGCTCCGTGTGCCACGGTGGTGACGACGCCCGAATTCACATGGAGCAGAACGGCGGGTCGTTCGATGCCTGCCAGGCGGGTGACGGCACCATTCGCCATCGCATCGACCTCTGCGGTGCCGGTGGCACGCTCGGGCCACTGACCCAGGAAAGCTGCACCGTCTGCCACGGACCAGGCCGGGTGGCGGACGTGGCGACCGTGCACGGCGTGGAGTAGGTCAAGCCGCTCCAGCCGCTGATGAAAGGTTTGTCCGGACGCCTCGGACCTGGGGTTGCAGGGTATCCGAGGTACTTGCGGATTGGAGGAGATTGCGCGTATGAGCTTGCATAAAGAGGGGGTTGAGAACCAGAGGGCTCGACATGCAGCGATTCTGGTATTGGCGCTCGGATCGGTGTTCACAGTCACTTGGACCACGACTGCAATCGCTCAGGAGTCGAAACCGGGCGCGGCCTCGCAACAGAGCGCTCAGTACACTGAGGAGGGCGCGGAGAATTGCCTGTTCTGTCATGCAGCCGAGCGAATGCAGGTGATTTCAAAGACACCCCACGGCGATCCCGCGGACAAAAACACGCCATTCGGGCAGCACGGCTGCGAGTCGTGTCACGGACCGGGCAGTCTTCACGCGACCCGCTCCAGGCGCGGCCGAGGTCGCCCATCGATGATTATCTTTGGAGAAAAGGCATCGACAGCGCCCAAGGTGCAGACCGGCCAATGCCTCGATTGCCATAAGGAGCCCGTGGGTCACGCGGAAGGTATGGAGTGGAAGGGCAGTGTCCACGCCAACGAGTCCATGACCTGCTCGGCGTGCCACGAAATTCATACCACAGCGAATCCCCTGGAGAATCGAGAGCAACAAGCCGAGATCTGCTACGCCTGTCACGAGAAGACGAAGAGCGAGCATCCGCGTTTCGAAAAGCAGGGCATCGTGTTTGATCAGCTGAGCTGCTGGAACTGTCATGACGTCCACCAACTCATCCCCGAAAACGAAGCCGCCTGGATTTCGGATGCGCTACACCTCAAGTGAGGGTGATCACCCGACGAATAGAAGCGCAGCCAGAGGCATCGTGGCGATCTGATGGGAAAGCGATCAATCACGATGGCAGTTATCGCCACGATCTGCCTCGTCCTTTGGTGGTCCGACGTCGGCGCCCAACCGGCGGCTGAGTCCGTCGACGACCCACCGCGATCGGATACGTCGATGTCGGCCTACAGCGCGAAGGGAGCCGATACCTGTCTTGGCTGCCACAACGACGACAGCATGCTGCTGATCTTCCGAACGGCTCATGGCCAAGGCAGCGATCCGGCCTCTCCCATGGCCCACCTCCAATGCGAAAGCTGTCATGGACCAGGCGGCAGGCATTCCAATCGACGCAGCGTCGGCGCCGGCCATCCCGCGGTGGTGGACTTCGGCCGTGATGCCGCGACGCCGGTGGCGGAGCAGAATCAGGTGTGCATGGGCTGCCACAGCCGCGACGTCGGGCTGCCGTGGGCGGGAAGCGTTCACGAGCGCAGCGAGCTCTCCTGCTCGGCCTGTCATGATGTCCACCGCCCGGTGGATCGGGTCTCTCTGATGACCGAGCAGGCCGAGGTCTGCTTCCAATGCCACCGCAAGCAACGGGCCGACAGCCTCAAGCCTTCAGTGCACCCGGTCCGATTTGGGCTCATGACCTGCGGTGCCTGTCACAACCCGCACCACTCCGTCAGCAACGACCTGCTGACGCGGGGCACCATCAACGAGCTTTGCTGGAGCTGCCATACGGAGCTGCGGGGGCCATACCTTTTTGAGCACGCACCGGTCATCGAAGACTGTTCCCTATGCCACGAATCCCACGGCTCCATTCACCAGTCGCTCTTGGTAAGACGCCCACCGTTGCTGTGCCAGAGTTGCCATTCCCAGCGCGCACACCCGAGCCTGTCGTTTACTCCTGAAGGCCTGGCGGGACGCAATCCTTCCGCTTTCCTGCTCGGTGGGAGCTGCCTGAATTGCCACAGCCAGGTTCATGGCTCCAATCACCCGTCGGGCGCAAAGCTGATGCGCTGAAGTACCGAGTAGTCGATAACAAAGAGACCGTGTCAGATGCTCCGAATCCCTATCGTCCTCGTTGCCGCCGGCACTGCCATGTTGGCCTTCGACGCGAAGGGTCAGGATGTCGATACCCGGAACTGGGCCTGCGAGCTCTGCGCACCATCCTCGGGGTGGGAGCTGGACCTGTTCGCCGGGCCCAGCTTCGTGGCCAACGATGAATTCCACTTCGGGGATTACACCGGGTTCGAGGATTCGGGCTTCTATCTGCTAGCGGACGGCTTCGGCCGATATTGGGGCGAGGATGCCCAATTCGTGCGTTTCGAGGGCTATCGCCTGGGCCTGGATTCTCGCGCGCTGTCGGTGCAAGCGGGCAAACAAGGGCGCTACGAGGTCCGAGCGTCCTACCGGGAGATTCCCCGACGCATCTTCGACACCACGAGGACGCCGTTTCTCGGCACTGGTAGCGATCAGCTCCGGCTTCCGTCGGACTGGGTGCGGGCACCGTCAACGCAAGGCATGGCAACGCTCGAGAGCTCCCTGGAGCCCGTCACCATAGAGCGCGATTGGAACATCTTCAGCGCCGGCGTGGGCATCACGCCGTCCAGCCGCTGGGAGATCAACCTGGATTACCGCCGCATCAAACGCGAGGGCCAGGATCTGTTTGCCGGAGCGTTCTTCTTCAACGCCGCGGAGTTCACCAGCCCCGTCGACAACGTCACCAACGACGTCGAGGCATCCGTAGCCTACGACCATGAGGACTGGCAGCTAAGCTTCTCTTACCTGGGTTCGTTTTTCGACAACCACTACGACAGCGTGAGCTGGGACAATCCCTATTCGGCCCAAACACCCGGTGCCGATACCGGAAGGGTGGCCTTGGAGCCCGACAACGAATCCCATCGATTCACGATCGCCGGGGCCTGGTCATTGCCTAGACGCACGGTCGTCAGTGGCCAGCTGAGTCTCGGGCACATGAACCAGGACGAACGGCTGCTGCCCTACACTACTAATGCGCTGGTACCCACCAGCCTACTGCCGCGGACCACGGCCGATGCCAAAGTCGACACCACCAACCTCGCGCTCCGGGTAACCTCCTCGCCCGTCGATAAGCTTTCGTTGGACGGAAGCTTCGGCTTCGTGCGCCGAGACAACGAGACACCCGAGCAAACCTTCGACTACGTGGTAACCGACCTTTTCAACTCAGCGACCTCGGCCACCAACATCGCCTACGACTACAGGCGCCACGATCTCGGATTTAGCGGCCACTACCGCCTGGCCTCGCGAACCAGGCTCCACGCGGGCTACGACTTCGAGAACTTCCGACGAGACCAGCAAGAGCGCGAGAACACCCGTACTCATCGCATTTGGGCGCGCCTCAATACGCGTCCCGTCGAAATCGCTGATCTCGATGCCGAGGTCTACCACGAGACGCGCAGCGGCTCCGATTACCAGACCATCGACGAGGGTGTCGACTCCCAGAATCCACTGATGCGCAAGTACAACATGGCGGACCGCGACCGCAACGGATTCAGAAGTTTCCTGTCGGTCTATGCCGGCGACCGGGGCGACCTGGGCTTCGAGTTCGAGTTCAACAAGGACCGATACGATGAAACCCAGATCGGCCTGGAGCGCAGCGACTACACTCGGCTCGGCATCAATGGCTCATTCCTGTTGGCCCGCGACCTTTCGGCTTATGCTTCCCTCTACTACGAAAACGTGGATTCCAAGCAGGCCAACAGTCAAACTTTCTCGACGCCCGATTGGGTTGCCAGCACCGATGACGACTACTACACAAGTACCGTTGGCGTCCGGGCCCCTGAGATCGTTGGTCGCCTCGGTGCCAACCTCGAGTACAACTACTCCAGGTCTTCTGGCGAGGTCAGCAACGATACCAGCGGCTTGGAATCCCAGTTCCCTACACTTCGCAGCACGCTCCACCAACTCAAGCTCGGATTCGACTACCAGTACACCAAGGCCATGAGCTTCAAGTTCGGCTATCTCTACGAGCGGTTCAAGACCAATGATTGGGCGCTGAACGGCGTGGAGCCCGACACCGTTCCCAATTTGCTCTCCCTGGGTGCCGAGCCCTACAACTACGACAATCATGTCTTCTTTGTCGGCGTCCGCTTTCTCTTTGATTCCCGTGGGCAAGCCGGCCCGAGGATGACCCAATACTAGCGCCTGGAATGGTGCAGTGCCGCCAGGGATTCAGGGCAACTCAGGGCAATTCAGCGCAAAAGCTGCTTTGGCGAGCTACTCGCCGCCACTAAAATCCAATGCTCGTCGGCCGTTCCGGTTGGCGCTGCATGCGGACCGCCTGGTCCCCTAGGCGCGGGAGGGCACCGACATGCCGCTGCGCCTCGTCAACCAGGAAGTGAAGCGCGCCGCGGCGGCGGTGGAGGCCCCATT
>CAZLYT010000091.1:0-20932 GCA_964563515.1 uncultured Candidatus Competibacteraceae bacterium
CCGAAGGCGATTCCCGAGAGGCACCTCTCCTTCGAGCGGCTCGCCGAGGAGACGGAGGACCAGGGCGAGGCGCGGCCGATCCCGGCCGGCGACCAGCTCTCGGCGCTGGTCTACACCTCCGGCACAACCGGCCGGCCCAAGGGCGTGATGCACAGCCACGCCAACGACGTGGCCATCGCCATGAACTGCGTCATGGAGTACAGCCTGACCCACACCGATCAGGCGCTGCACATCGCACCGCTCTATCACGTGGGCGGCATGCAGGCCTTCTTCCTGCCGCACATGCTTGTTGGCGGCACCAACGTGGTAGAGGGGCGCTACGAGGCGCTGAAGACGCTGGAGACCATCCAGGCCGAGCGCATCACCACCTTGTTTGCGGTGCCGACCCAGATTCAGGAGATGCTCTTCCACCCTCGATTCCGGGAGTTCGACGTCTCCACCTTGCGCATGATCACCACCGGCGGTGCCGCCATGTCCTCGGCCACCATGGAGCGGGTGCTGAGCGAGTTCTGCCCCAACCTGTTCAACGGCTACGGCATGACCGAGGCCAGCCTGACCTTGCTGCTGCATCCCCGAGACGCTTTGGCCAGGCTCGGCTCCTGTGGCAAATCGACGTTGATCAGCGAGGTCAAGGTCGCCGTCAACGATCCCGGACGTGACGTCAAGCCCGACGAGCCGGTGGCACCGGGGGAGATCGGCCAGCTGCTGGTGCGGGGTCCGCAGATGATGACCGGTTACTGGAACAACCCAGTAGAGACCGAGAAGAAGCTCAAGTACGGCTGGCTCTACACCGGCGACCTGTTCGTTCAGGACGAGGACGGTTACTTCCACTTCCAGGGTCGCGCCGACGACATGATTGTCTCCGGCGGCGAGAACATCTATCCGCGGGAGGTGGAGGAGGTGCTGTATCGCTGTCCCGGCGTGCAGGAAGCCTCGGTGGTGGGATTGCCGGACGAGAAGTGGGGCAGCGCAGTGAGCGCCTTCATCGTGCGCAGCGACACCGCCCTCAAGGAGTACGAGGTGGAGGCTTTCTGCCGCGCCAGCGACCAGATCGCCGCCTTCAAGCGGCCCAAGCGCATCTACTTCGTGGATGAGCTGCCGCTGAATCCCAGCGGGAAGGTACTGAAGCGGGAGCTTATCGCCCGCTACGCCGGAGCAAGCCAGTGATGTCAGAGCCCCTGCTGGTGGAACGCGACGGCCATGTGGCGACCCTGACACTCAACCGGCCGGAGACCCGCAACCCCGTCTCCGACGCGGATATGGTGGAGGCCCTGGAGTCGGCCTGCCATGACATCAACGGCGACCTGGCCATTAGGGCGGTCATCCTCACCGGGGCCGGCAGCGGCTTCTCCTCCGGTGGCAATGTCAAGCACATGCGGGACAAGATAGGTATGTTCGGCGGCAGCCCGTCGCAGCTGCGGGACGGCTACCGCCGTGGGATCCAGCGCATACCGCTGGCACTCTACGAGCTCGAGGTGCCCACCATCGCGGCCGTGAACGGAGCGGCCATCGGCGCCGGCTGCGACTTGGCCTGCATGTGCGACATGCGGGTGGCCTCGGACCGGGCGGTGTTCGCCGAGAGCTTCGTCAAGGTGGGCATCATCCCCGGTGACGGCGGCGCGTGGCTGTTGCCGCGGGTAGTGGGCTTGTCTCGAGCCTGCGAAATGGCATTCACTGGCGACCCGATCTCAGCGGAGACCGCATTGGCCTGGGGCCTGGTATCCCAAGTGGTACCGCCGGAGGAGCTCATGGCGGCCGCCCGAGCGTTGGCAGGGCGCGTTGCCGCCAACCCGCCGGGCGTGCTGCGCATGACCAAGCGCCTTATCCGTGAAGGTCAGCACCAGCGCCTGGATAGCCTGCTCGAGCTCTCGGCGGCGATGCAGGCTCTGGCTCACCACACGGATGACCACAGCGAGGCAGTCGCCGCGCTGCTAGAGAAGCGAGCGCCGGAGTTCCGCGGTAGCTGGACTACACCGACAGCCGACCTGAGTGACCGCGGTGCAGCATGCGTCGCGGCCGGGGAGCGTGCGTCCTGGAGACCGACATGGACACCTACGATTTAATCCACGGTCTGCGCTTCGCCGAGCTTCCGGCCGTGGTCACGGCCCAGGATCGCCGTTGCCTACTCGACCTCATCCGTGTTGCGGCCGGCGCTACGCGCACCGAGCTCTCCGGCATCATCCGCAACCATGCCGCGGAGCAATTCGCCGCTGCTGGCGCCGGCGCGCGGATGATCTTCGACGGCCGTCGCGTCAGCCCCGCTGGAGCGGCGCGGGCCGGCGGCATGACCATCGACGCCCTGGACGCCCACGATGGCCACGTGCTGACCAAGGGCCACGGGGGGGTGACCGTGCTGCCAGCACTGTGCGGTTCCTCGATGCGTTGCCCGAGGCAGACGTCGATGATCGTGAGTTCCTCACCAGCCTGGTTTTGGGCTACGAGGTCGCTACCCGCGCCGGCATCGCTGTCGGCGCCTGCGTCGCGAACGCGACCTTGGAGTTGATGCAGGCGTAGCTGAATCACTGACAGCCCCCGCCCATTGGCGACTCAGTTGGCAAAGGCCCAACTGCCGTCTGCCGTTTTGCACAGTGTGTGCTCGCTCTGGCCAGTAACGTTGTTGGCGGAGGTCTCGAAACGCATCTTGCGACACCGCATACCATCGCGGGAGAAAGTGCTCAACGCATGCACCACGCCGAAGGTGTCGTTGATCGGGCTCTCCCAGCTAAGGGATCCGCCGTCGGGAACCTGTTCCAAAGCTTCACGTGCGGTTTTCTGGAACAACTCTCGGTCAGGGTCGCTCATTACCAAAAACGGCCCTGGCTGATCGGCCAGGTACATCCAGTTCACCGCCAGCGCCGCGGTCGGAAGCAGCGCCGCCCCGATCACGAGCAAGCTTTTGAAACAGAGCCTCATGGATGTCCTCCGGGGCGATGCCAGCTGTCGCGATGGCATCATTCTATCCCCTGTCTACGTCGTGGCGAGTGTTACCGATTAGGGAACACGGGAGCTGCACCTGCACCGTAGCGGACCCTCGCGACTCCTCGGCCCAGGTTCCCAATCGTTCGTCGAGGTCCAGCTCTTGGCGGCACGGGCAAATGACGATGCCAGGAACGTGGCCCGTATCCTGCTTCAGCGCCTACCAGGGAACGTCGCCCGCTTTGGAATGGAGACGGAGTTGTCGACACTGGATAGCGGTCGACCACCCGCAGAGAAACTAAAAGAACGCCCCGCGCCGGCATTCCTGCAACCGCAGGTGTATGGCAGCGACGGGCACTGCGTGCAGGACATTGCGCCATGAAGACTCTGATCATCGACAACTACGATTCATTCACTTTCAACCTTTTTCAGCTCATAGCTGAAGTGAATCAAGAGCCACCGATCGTAGTACGAAACGATACCGCGCCATGGGAGGAGATCCGCGACATCGCCTTCGACAACATCGTCATCTCTCCGGGGCCGGGCCGGCCGGAACGGCCCGAAGACTTCGGTATCTGCCGCGATGCCATCCTGGAGAGCACCGTCCCCGTGCTGGGGGTATGCCTGGGACACCAGGGACTATGCCACTTGTTCGGCGGAACCGTGGACTATGCAGCCACCGTCATGCACGGTCGGGGCAGCGACATCGTCCACACCGGCCACGACGTGTTCGCGCACATACCTTCGCCTTTTCGTGCCATTCGCTACCACTCCCTGCATGTCACCGAGCTTCCGGATTGCCTCGAGGGAATCGCCTGGACCGAGGACGGCATGCTGATGGGCGTGCGCCATCGCACTCGCCCGGTGTGGGGCGTGCAGTTTCATCCCGAGTCGATCTGCACCGAGTTCGGACACCAGCTATTGGCGAACTTCCGTGCCCTGACCGAGGATCACCAGCGTCGTAATCCGCCCCGACGCAGAGCCTCGGACGGCGCTCGTCCAGCACGTCCAGCAGCCTTGTACGACATTGTCCCCGCCGCGCAGGCCGACTACGACAACGACAACCGCAAGCGCGGAGAGCTGCACGGCCAGCCGTTTTCCATCTACTACCGGCGTTTGCCGCTCAAGCTCGATGCCGAGCAGGTGTTCGTGAGCCTCTACGCCGATGCGAAGCCGAGCTTCTGGCTGGACAGCGCGCTGGTACGGGGTTTCTCGAGATTCTCGTACATGGGTGATGTCAGTGGCCCCCACGCCGAGTACGTCACTTACAGCGTTCCCGAGCGTACGGTGCGGGTGACCTGGAAAGGCACCACCGAGGTACATCACGAAGACATTTTCAGCTACCTCGACCGCATTCTGAAGGAGCGGCAAACGGTGACGGAGGGTCTGCCCTTCGACTTCAATTTGGGCTATGCGGGCTTCTTTGGCTACGAGCTCAAGGGTGATTGCGGCGGCAGCATCGCGCATCGCTCGCCGGTACCCGACGCCGGCCTCGTGTTCGCAGACCGCTTGATCGCCTTCGACCACGAAGAAGACGTGGTCTATCTGGTCTGCCTCGATGATGACGATCACCGGGAGCGTGCCGAGACCTGGTTGGAGCAGACCTGGCAACGCTTACATCACCTGGAGCCGGTGCCTCAGTGGAGCCGGGCCCTGCATCCGCAGCCCCTACCGCAGACCTTCCGCCATCCACCGGAGCGCTACTACGAGCTGATCAAGGCCAGCCAGAAGGAGATCCGCCACGGCGAAACCTACGAGGTGTGTCTCACCAACATGCTCTCGCTGGACGCGGAGATCGATCCTCTCAATAGCTACCGCGCGCTGCGCAGCAGCAATCCGGCGCCCTATGCGACCTACCTGGACTTCCCGGAGGTGGCGGTACTGAGCTCCTCTCCTGAGCGCTTTCTCACCATCGACGCCAACCAGGTGGTAGAGGCCAAGCCGATCAAGGGCACCCGTCGCCGGGGCACCAGCTCCGTAGAGGACGAGTCGCTATATCAGGATCTGCGCTCCAACGAGAAGGATCGCTCCGAGAATCTCATGATCGTGGATCTGCTGCGCAACGACCTGGGCATGGTGTGCGAAGTGGGCAGCGTGCACGTCTCCCGCATCTTCGCCGTTGAGAGCTATGCCACCGTGCACCAGTTGGTGAGCACCGTTCGCGGTAAGCTGCGTCGCGGCCTGTCGGCAATGCAGTGTATTCGCGCCGCCTTTCCCGGCGGTTCCATGACGGGTGCACCCAAGATCAGGACCATGGAAATCATCGATCGTCTGGAAGACGGACCCCGGGGGGTTTACTCCGGCGCCATCGGATTCTGCGGACTCAACGGCAGCGCCGACCTCAACATCGTGATTCGCACTGCGGTGGTCACCAAGGAAGCCGTCACCGTAGGCGTCGGCGGCGCCATCATCGACCTTTCCGACCCCCAGGACGAGATCGACGAGATGGTGCTGAAATCCAAGGCCGTGGTGCGTGCCCTGACCGAATCCGCACTGCCACGGTTGCTGCAGCGCTGGGCCTAGGAGAGATTGACCAAAGTGAGTGACCTGGACAAATTCCGGCATCAGATCGACGATCTGGATAGGCAGCTAGTGGACTTGATCGGTCGGCGCTACGAGATCTGCCGTCAGGTGGCCGAGCTCAAGCGCACCCAAGGCATCCCCATGATGCAAAGTGGTCGAGTGGAGCAGGTCAAGGCGCGGGTCGCGGAGCTTGGCGCACGGCGCGGCGTCAATCCGGACTTGCTGCGACAGCTCTACGCTCTGATTATCGGGGAAGCGTGTCGTCTGGAAGACGAGATCATTGACGCGTAGAACCGCCGACGAAGGGTCCGGAGCGAGCTCGCCGCCAGGGTTTTCCCGTTGCGTGATCGTCGGCGGGGAGGGCGCGGTGGGGCGCCTGTTTTGCAACCTACTGGCAGGCGCGCCGGGACGGGAGTTGGTCGTCGTCGATCCCCGCGCGAGGGCGCTTGCAAAGGACGGCTATCGCGCCTTCGCCAATGACCTGCGGGCGCCGAGCCGGGAGCTCGCGGAGATACTCGAGAGCGCCGACCTGGTGCTTCTCGCCACCCCGGAAGCTGTTGCTCTGCAGGCGGTTGCGGTGCTCGCTCGGCACCTCGGCGAAGGCTGCTTGTTGGTGGATACGCTGTCGGTCAAGAGCCGAATAGCGGAGCGGGTAGAGGCGGCGGCGTTGAGCTGCGAGGCGCTGGGACTCAATCCCATGTTTGCCCCCAGTCTAGGGTTCCAGGGCCAGAGTGCGGTGGCAACACCCTATCGGCCTGGGCCGCGTACGAGGGCATTTCAAGCAGTGGTGGAGGCCGCCGGCTGTTGCATCCGACAGATGAGCCCCGGCGAGCACGACCGCACCACCGCCTTGCTCCAAGTGGCAACCCACGCCGCACTGCTGAGCTTCGGCCATGTTTTGCGGCGCTCCGGCTACGACCTGTCAGCCTGCGAGGCGGTGATGCCTCCACCGCATCGGACCCTGCTGGCGCTGTTGGCCCGTATCCTCAGCGCTGGTCCCGAGGTCTATTGGGATATCCAGGTCGCCAACCCCTCCGGTCACGGGCTCCGGGCCGAGCTGTTGGAGTGCATGGCACAGCTGCAGTCGATGGTTGAAGCCAGAGACGAGGGGGGTTTCCGCCTAGAGCTAGAGTCGTTGAGCGCGATCTTCGGCGACTCCGAAGAACGCTACCAAGCGCTCTGCGCCGACCTGTTCGCCCAGCTGACCAAGTCGGTAGGATCCTGGAGCGTCGGCCGCGCCTGTTGACGTTGCTCAGCCCGCCGGTCGCTGCACGGATGCCGACGTCGGCTACCGCACCAATCTGTGCTCCATGAGTTCCACCAGGCGCAACTCGCCGCTGTCGGTGCGACTCGCGCCGTAACGGATCTCGATGCCCAAGGCCGGCAGCTCTGGCAGTCGGCGCCCAGGTCCAACACCCGCAACCCCTCCGGTACCGTGCCGAGCGCCAGGGCAGACACGCCAATACCCGCCACTGGTACCGGCAGCATCGCCGATGCCATGCAGAGCTCCTTCGCCGTGCCGTCATGGCTCATCGGCCTGGTATTCGCGGTGGGTGTCGGCTTGGTGCCGGTGGGCGGCATCAGCTGCAGCGGACACGTGGCCAGCACGCTGGTGCCGGTGATGTCGGTGGGCTATGTTCTGAGCGCCCTGGCGGTGCTCGCCTTTACCACCATTCTCGGTTGGGCCTACTACAGTGAACGTTGCTGGGAGCACCTGCTGGGCACCCGGTCGAAGCTGCCGTTTCGAGTGATGTGAGCCATCGTGTCGGGGCTGGGCGCGCTGGTGTTCCTGGATTTCATCTGGCTGCTCGCTGATACCCCCAACGCGCTGATGGCGATTCCGAACCTGGTGTCGAATCTTCTAATGAGCCCGGTCATCACCAAGCTGACGCGGGATTGCTTCGCCGGCGGCGGTACGGCGGCCAGTGCCGGAAAACGCTAGCCGGCATCCTCGGCCAATGCCGGGCCAACCTCGCGCTGGCCGGGCCAACCATTTGAGAGCGCAAGCCGCGCCCACCAAGGGCGCCGTTGGAGAGAGACGCGATGAAGGTAACGATATTGGGCAGCGGAGTGATCGGCGTCAGCACTGCCTACTTCTTGGCGCGAGCCGGCCACCAGGTGACGGTGGTCGATCGTCAATCCGAGCCTGGCATGGAGACCAGCTTTGCCAATGCCGGCCAGATCTCGCCGGGCTATTCGGCCCCCTGGGCGGCACCGGGGCTGCCGATCAAGGCCATCAAGTGGCTATTGCAGGATCACTCGCCGCTGGTGATTCGGCCGCTGGCAGGCTTGCCCATGTACCTGTGGGCGCTGCGGCTGTTGGCCAACTGCACCGAGACCGCCTACGCCCGCAACAAGGAGCGCATGCTGCGGCTCGCAACCTATAGCGGTCAGTGCGTCACCGCGCTCCGCGAGGAGCTTGGGATCGAGTACGACAGCCGCACTCGCGGCACCTTGCAGCTGTTTCGCACCGAAGAGCAGGTGAACGGCGCCGGCAAGGACACTAGGGTGCTGGAGCAATGCGGGGTGGCTTACCAGCGCCTGGATCCGGCAGGATGCGTCGGCGCCGAGCCGGCGCTGGCGCTGGTCAAAGACAAGATCGCCGGTGGCCTGCGTCTGCCCGGGGATCAGACCGGAGACTGCTTCAAATTCACCCAGCGCCTGGCCCAACACTGCCGGGATCTGGGCGTGGATTTCCGCACCGGGGTGACGATACAGCGCCTGGTGCGTGAGGGTGATCGCATCACAGGCGTCGAGACCGATCATGGGCGCCTGCAGGCCGATGCCAATGTGATGGCTCTGGGCAGCTACTCGCCGCTGATGCTGAGGCCGGTGGGAATCAAGATCCCGGTCTATCCGGTCAAGGGCTATTCCATCACCGTGCCCATCACCAACCCCGACGGTGCCCCCCAGTCCACCATCATGGACGAGACCCACAAGGTGGCTGTGACGCGGCTCGGTGATCGCATCCGGGCGGCGGGCACGGCGGAGCTGGCAGGCTATGACTTGCGCCTAGACCCCAAGCGCCGCCGCACGGTGGACCACGTGGTGTCGGACCTGTTCCCCACCGGCGGCGACGTGAGCCGGGCCGAGTTCTGGTGCGGCCTGCGGCCCATGACACCGGACGGGACGCCGGTAATCGGGGCGACGCCCCTCAAAGGACTGTATCTCAACACCGGCCATGGCACTCTGGGCTGGACCATGGGGCCGGGCTCCGGTCGAGTGATCGCCGACCTGGTGAGCGGTACCAAGCCTGAGATCACCATGGCCGGGCTGGGGCTAGACAGATACGCTTGAGGAAGTTCTAAGCTATTCGCGCGGATCGCGTTACGGGGCAGCTTCGCGAGCAGAACGTTGCACGACGCACGCAGGTAGTCTCCGGCTCCGAGCTGGGCGGATACTACCGACCTTCTCAAACCAGCGACCGGGATCACCGGGAGGACACCGATGTTCAACGCCAGCATGCGCATAGAGGGCTTCGATGACGAGCTGTGGGAGGCGATGCAGGCCGAGAGCCGTCGCCAGGAGGCGCACATCGAGCTCATTGCTTCGGAGAACTACGCCAGCCCGCGGGTGTTGGCGGCGCAAGGTTCGGTGCTGACCAACAAGTATGCCGAGGGCTATCCGGGCAAGCGCTACTACGGTGGTTGCGAGTTTGTGGACGTGGCCGAGCGGCTGGCGATCGAGCGGGTGCGTGAGCTGTTTGGGGCGGCGTGGGCCAATGTGCAGCCGCACTCGGGCTCCCAGGCCAATGCGGCGGTGTACATGTCGCTGTTGGAACCGGGGGATGTGGTGCTGGGGATGAGCCTGGCCCACGGGGGGCATCTCACCCACGGGGCCAAGGTGAACTTCTCGGGCAAGCTTTATCGGGCGGTGCAGTACGCCACCGACGAGCGGGGCATGATCGACTACGAGGAGTTGGCGCGGCTGGCGCGGGAGCATCGTCCGCGGATGGTGATTGCAGGCTTTTCGGCCTACTCGCGAGTGTTGGACTTTGAGCGTTTTCGGGCCGTTGCCGACGAGGTAGGGGCGTATTTGGTGGTGGATATGGCGCATGTGGCGGGGCTGGTGGCCGCTGGGGTGTACCCGAACCCGTTACCCCATGCCGACGTTGTGACCTCCACCACGCACAAGACGCTGCGGGGGCCGCGGGGCGGGGTGATTCTGGGTCGGGCCAATGCCGAGATCGAGAAGAAGGTGAACTCACTGGTGTTTCCCGGGACCCAGGGCGGGCCGCTGATGCACGTGATTGCGGCCAAGGCGGTGGCCTTCAAGGAGGCACTGGAGCCCGGGTTCAAGGCCTATCAGGAGCAGGTGGTGCGCAATGCCAAGGCGATGGCGGAGGCCTTCATGGAGCGGGGCTATAAGATCGTCTCCGGGGGTACGGACAACCATCTGATGCTAGTGGATCTGATCGACAAGGGCTTGACCGGCAAGGCTGCGGATGCAGCGCTGGGTCGGGCGTACATCACGGTGAACAAGAACGCGGTGCCCAACGACCCGCAGTCGCCGTTTGTGACCAGCGGGATTCGGGTAGGGACGCCGGCGGTGACCACGCGGGGCTTTGGCGAGTCGGAGACCGTGGAGGTGACGCGCTGGATGTGTGAGGTGATGGACGCACCCGAGGACGAGGGTGTGATCGCCAGCGTGCGCGAGCGGGTCGAGGCTTTGTGCCGGCGCTTCCCCGTCTATCGCCCGGCGCCCGAGACCCGCGCCGTCAGCGCCTGACATTCGTCGCAGCTTAGCGGAGGCGAGAGAGATGGCGATCAGCGTTTTCGACCTGTTCAAGATCGGTATCGGTCCCTCCAGCTCCCATACCGTCGGCCCCATGCGTGCCGCCCTGTGGTTCGCGCGGGGCTTGGAGGTCGACGACCTGCTGGATGAAACCGCCGCCATTCGCTCGGAGCTGTTCGGTTCCCTGGGCGCCACCGGCAAGGGTCACGGCTCCGACAAAGCGGTGTTGTTGGGCCTGGAGGGCGAAGATCCGGAAACTGTGGAGGTACATTCGATTCCGGAGCGACTGGCGGCGATCCGTGAGCGGCGGACGCTGCGGCTGCTGGGCCGTCGTCAGATCGGCTTCAACGAGGCCGAGCATCTGATCATGCACCGCCGCAAGTCCTTGCCCTATCATCCCAACGGCATGCGCTTCACGGCCTTCGGCGAGTCCGGCCGTGAGCTGCGCGCTCGCGTCTACTACTCGGTGGGCGGTGGCTTCGTGGTCGACGAGGCGGCGGCCGGCGCCGACCGCATCAAGGAGGACGACACCCCGCAGCGCTTCCGCTTCCGCAGCGGTGACCAGCTGCTGGCTCACTGCGCCCGTGAAGGCCTCTCCGTCAGCCAGGTGATGATGGAGAATGAGCGCGCCTGGCGCGATGATGCCGCGATCCGCGACGGGCTGCTGCGCATCTGGGCAGTGATGCGGGAGTGCGTCAGCAATGGCTGCCGGTCAGACGGAATTCTGCCGGGGGGCATGAAGGTTCGTCGTCGGGCGGCGGATCTCTATCGCAAGCTCACCGACCACCCGGAAGCCTCGCTGCGAGACCCACTCACCGTGATGGACTGGGTCAATCTCTACGCGCTCGCGGTGAACGAGGAGAATGCCGCCGGCGGGCGGGTGGTAACCGCCCCCACCAACGGTGCTGCCGGCATCATTCCGGCGGTGCTGCACTACTACGTGCGCTTCTCCCCGGGAGCCAACGACGACGGGGTCATACGTTTTCTGCTCACCGCTGGCGCCATCGGCATCCTCTACAAGGAGAATGCCTCTATCTCCGGGGCCGAAGTGGGCTGTCAGGGCGAGGTGGGCTCCGCTTGCTCGATGGCCGCCGGTGCGCTGGCAGAGGTTCTGGGAGGGACGCCGGAGCAGGTGGAGAACGCCGCCGAGATCGGCATGGAGCACAACCTGGGGCTGACCTGCGACCCGGTGGGTGGGCTGGTGCAGGTGCCGTGCATCGAGCGCAATGCCATGGCCTCCGTGAAGGCGATCAATGCGGCCCGGATCGCTTTGCGGGGTGACGGCAAGCACTTCGTCTCCCTGGATAAGGTCATCAAGACCATGCGCGATACCGGCGCCGACATGAAGACCAAGTACAAGGAGACCTCCCGCGGCGGTCTGGCGGTGAACGTGATCGAGGTGCCGGTCAACGTCATCGAATGCTGAACGGATTCCGGCGGCCGCCGCAGCACTCCATCACGTTTAAGTGTGCAGCGGCCGCCGCTCGCCGTTCCCTCATTCAGCCTCGGCGGCGCGGCCCGTCGCCGTGTCGGCCTGGTGCTCGAGGGGCGTGCGCCGGTGCGCGACAACACGGAGTTGTTGGATACGGGATCCGAATGGGCGCCGTCACCAGCGGTTGTTTCGGGCCGAGCTCCGGTGGCCGGGTGGCAATGGGCCACCTGGCGAGGGAGTACTCAAAGCCCGGGAGCGATCTCGCAGCGAAAGTCACCAGATCGAGTCGAGTGGGGCAGACTGGTTCCGCCACCAGCGGGTCTGGCGGCAGGCTGCGATCGGCGAGATTGGATTCGAGACCCTCAACGAGGGAGTCCATACCAGCATGAGCGCTACCAGATTTACCAAAGACCACGAGTGGATACGCAACGACGGCGACGATACGGCAACAGTCGGCATCACTGATTATGCCCAGGAGCAGTTGGGGGACGTGGTATTCGTGGAGCTCCCGGATTTGGAGAAGCGCCTCAAACGAGGTGAGGACGCGGCGGTGATCGAATCGGTCAAGGCGGCCGGGGAGCTGAAGGCGCCCGCTTCCGGAACCGTGACCGCCATCAACCAGGCGCTGAGTGACGACCCGGCCCTGGTCAACCGCGCCGCCGAGGGCGACGGCTGGTTCCTGAAGCTGAGTCTGGACGATGCCGGAGAGCTGGATTCGCTCATGGACGAAGAGACCTACAAGCAATACCTGAGCGATCTGGAGTGACGCCCGTGAAAGTGATTGGTAGCACAGTGATTGCCATCCGTCGGGAGATCGACGAGATCGAATCCGGTGCCATCGACGCTCAGGACAACCCCCTGCGCAACGCGCCACACACGCAGGCAGACATCATCCTGGTCGAGGAGCGGGCCCATCCCCATACGTGGGAACGTGCTGCATTTCCGGTCCCGGGATTGTGGGAAGCCAATTTCTGGTCGGCAGTCAACCGCATTGACAACGTCTACGGCGACCGTCACTTGGTGTGGTGCTGTCCGCCCAAGGAGAGCTACCAAAGCTGAGCCGCGAGCGCGCGAGGTCAGCGCTGGGAGGAGGAGTAACGATGCGGACGACGTTAGTATGCACGCTCATTGGTGCGGACCGTCCCGGTTTGGTGGAGGCGGTTTCCGAGGTCTTGACCGCCCACGGCGCCAACTGGGAAGAAAGCCGCATGGCCAGCTTGGCCGGCAAGTTTGCCGGCATCCTTCAGGCCACGGTGACTGCCGAGCGGGTTCACGGGTTGACCACGGCGCTACAGGAGCTGGAGCGTGACGGGCTCCACATCACCGTCGAGCGCAGCGACCAGCCACCCCAAGAAGCGGGGCATCGGCTGGTGCTGGAGCTCCTGGGCCAGGATCACCCGGGTATCGTGCGTGACGTGTCACGGGTGCTGGCCGAGGCTAAAGTCAATGTGGAAGAACTGACCACCACCTGCGAGCACGCTTCCATGGCCGGCGGCGACTTGTTCCGAGCTCGAGCATTGTTGAGCCTGCCGCCTGGGATGGATGCCGAGACCTTGCGTCGCAGCCTCGAGGGTCTAGCCGACGAGCTCATGGTGGATATCAGCTTCGGCGAGGAGCCCGCGGCTCATGCTTGAGCAGGCGGCGCTCTGTCCAAATTGTCGGCGGTTGAGCCCAGTACCTGCTCGATTGCGAGTGCCGCGGCCTACAGCTTGCTCTCTCGATGAGCCGGCGCCATCAGCTGCAGCCCCACCGGGAGCCTCGAAGTATCCAAACCCACCGGCAGGGTGATGGCGCACATGCCAAGCAGATTCGCGACCACGGTGTTGCGCAGTGCCGCGGAATTCAACCGGCGATAGGCGGCGTAGGAAACGATTTCCGCGTGGGTCGGCGGTTGGATCGGGACCGTAGGCGAGACGATCAGATCACAGTGCGCGAAGTCGCCGAGCGGTGCCCGCAGCAGGGCTGCGATCCGACGTTGGCGCTCCACGATGTCGTCGGGCTCGAGAGCACCGCCCTCCTCGATGATGGTGCGCGTGAGAGGCCCCACAGAGCTTTCCCAGCCGCGGAGCTCGTAGCGCAGGAAGTTGGCGCATTCCGCCGCAACATAGCTGTGCGTACGGACCGCTTCCAGCACCATTGCGGCAGCCGGGAAGCCAACTTTTACCAGAATCACACCTTGGCGCTCGAGAGCCCGCAGGGCATTCTCCACCACCTCCATGATGGCAGGCGCGGTATCTTCGTAAAGGGCAGGAGCCTCCACCCCTAAGCGCAATGAGCTCAAGGCAGAGGCGCCCGCAGGCCCGGGGTCGACGCCCCTCAGCGTCTGCTCCAGCCCACGGAAACCCACCACCAGCTCCGCCACCGACGCGGCAAGCAGCCCGGGGCTGTCAAAACTGGCTGCAAGCGGTACCAGTCCATCATTGGGCCAACGACCCCAGGTGAGCTTCAGCCCGACCGTGCCCGTCATGCTGGCCGGGACCCGCACCGAGCCGCCGGTATCGCTGCCGAGGGCGAATCCGGCGGACCCTTCCAGCACGCTCAGTGCGGCACCACTGCTGGATCCTCCCGTGACTCGATCCTCGTGCTGACTCCAGGGATTGCGGCGCGTGCCCCAGCACTGATTCAGTCCGAGCCCGCCCAGGGCCAGCTCCCCAGCGTGGGTCTTGCCGATGATGACCGCCCCACTGCGGTGCAGCGCCCGCACCACGGTGCCCTCCTGAGACCAGGCTGCTGGCAGCGGGTGGGCGGTACCGGCGAAAGTCGGGAAACCGGAAAGACCAAAATGGTCCTTGATCGACACCAGCGTTCCCGCCAGCAGGCCGGGATCGCTGACGCGGCGCAGGCGCTGGTGTTGGCCTCGCAAGGTGGTCAAAGCTGTTTCGCCCAACCACTGCAGGTAGGGGTCGGCGGCGCCGCTGCCACGCCTCGCCGCGGCGCGTTCGATGCGGTCTTCGGGAGACACTATGACAGTGGTGGGGGGAATGAGTGGCTGGCTGACAACCTTGGGGGCAATGACGCTGCTGTCAGCGTCCGTCACCGGCTACGGCATCGCAAGTGCTCATGTGTGGGCACCGCAGCGATCCCGTTCAGCGCGAGATCGCAATGGCATTGCCGATGGCAAAGCTCGCCCCGCCTCTGGAAGTGCTCCGTGGCGGAGGCAACCGCGTTCGATCTGCCGCGAGCCCACGAGTCGGCGCTGCGACCTCACCCACGGTGGTTGGTGAGAGCCGCAGCGCGCCGCCGCCAGGGCTCAGCTCACCTTCAGTGTCCAGGCCGAACACCAGCCGTTCTCGCGGACTGCTTTGCCCGGGAACAAGGAACAGGGCCGCAGCTCCCCGGAGTCGGTACCGATGAACTGACAATTGTGGCAGAACTGCTCCTCCGCCGGGGTACCGCCCTTGTCGGTCCGGTCGGCCTCGGTCGCATCCTTGCGGTACATTAAACCTTGCGCAGCCGGGTCGTCCTCAGACAGCTCGGGCAGATCCTGTGCCGCAGCACTGCGAATGCGGGCGAGGCTCGCGAGGGGCACGACAACGACACTCGCAAAGGCTAGCTTGACGGCGCGACGGCGACCGTGGTCCACGTAATTGTTCGCCATGTTGTCCTCTCTTTGAGTGAATTGATACATAGCGTCGCCTGTGGTCTGGTGGACCGCAGGTCGCCCGCCCGGGCGGATGCCGAGACTGGGCAAGTGGAACCTAGCAGAGAGTTCACGTGCACGCCAACGGAGCATTCGGGACCTTCGGTGTCCCGAACTCCCTGGGGAGCCGCCTGGCTCTGCCGTGGTGCTCCCAACCGGCGCTTCGTGGCGCCGAGCGCAGGAAAGTTCCGTGTTTCGCGACGGCACCGATAGCCCTTTGCGGGAAACGGGTTGCGCCGGGGCGACGTGGACACTGCTGTTGGCGCACGGTGCTGGCCAGGGTATGGATTCGCCCTTCATGGAAGGCATGGCCCAGTCGATAGTGGCGGCGGCAGAGCCCCGGTCCACGATTCGCGTGGTGCGGTTCGAGTTTCCCTACATGGCGCGGATTCGCCAGCTCGGTCGCCGGCGTCCTCCAGATCGAGAGCCGGTGCTGCGGGCGACCTTCGAGTCGGTGGTCAATCGGGTCCGCGCAAGCTCCGTTGCGACCTGGCTGGCCGTCGGCGGCAAGTCCATGGGGGGCCGCATCGCCAGCCTGGTGGCGGACGAGCTTGGGGCCGACGCGCTGGTATGCTTGGGCTATCCGTTTCACCCCAGCGGTCGACCGGAACGGTTGCGGAGGGCACATCTTGGCGAGCTGCAAACGCCAACGCTCATTTGCCAAGGAGAACGGGATCCTTTCGGCACTCGCACCGAGGTGGCCGGCTACAGTCTGAGCAGATCCATCGAGCTATGCTGGCTGCAAGCGGCCGACCATGACTTCCGACCGCGGCTCGAGACGGGGCGGAACCAGGCCCAGCTGATAGCGGAGGGCGCGAGGGCGGTTGTTCGATTTCTGGCATCGGTACGTCACTCCGAGGGCTCGATCAGCGGCTGACTAGCCCGTGCTATCGTGAGGGGCCAGGCTCCGGCGTGGAGGTCCATCCCGCGGGTCGGCACCCAGGCGCAAACTTCCCCCTTCAACTGGACCCGGCACCGTGACGGCTGTAACCAATCACCGACGTACCGCTGAACGCTTCCTTCGAGTGTTGCCCCACGTGGCGGCCCTCGGAATCCAACTGGACCATGTCGAGCCCGCTCGTTGCACGCTCCGTATGGACTATCGGGAGGACTTCGTAGGGGATCCCGCCACCGGCGTGCTGCACGGGGGCGCAGTCACCACCCTGATAGACACGGTGTTCGGACTGGCCGTGTACACGGCGCTGTCGGCACCCGCTGCGGTGGCGACGCTGGACTTGCGCATCGACTACCTCCGGCCGGCGACACCGGCATTGACACTGCGGGCCGAAGGACACTGTTTTCGAACCACCCGTCAGATCGCCTTCGTCCGAGGCGTGGCATTCCATGACGACCCGTCGGCTCCGGTGGCCGCAGCCCAAGGATGTTTCATGATCTCGCCGCAAGCCCAAAGAACCGATACCGGGGGACAACCCACGTGAGCCTGGTGGCGTTGCTCGACAGCTGCCGTCGGCGGCAGGATTTCGGCCCGCTGTGTGAGGCCATTCCCTACGCCCGCTTTCTGGGTATGAGTGTGCGCGAGTCGCAGGGCCAACTGTTGGCGCAGCTCGGCTTCCGACCGGGCAACGTGGGCAACCCGCTACTGCCGGCGCTGCACGGGGGCGTCGTCGGAGGCTTTCTCGAGACCACTGCGGCACTCGAGCTACTGTGGTCCCACGACGCAGCGGAGCTGCCAAAGGTCATCAACATAACCATCGACTATCTGCGCCCGGCGGCCGCTGTCGATACTTACGCGACCGGGGCCATCATCCGCCAGGGCCGACGTATCGCCAACGTGCTGGTGGAAGCCTGGCAGGAGAGTCGTGAGCGCTTGGTAGCCACCGCGAACTGCCACTTCCTCCTGCCCGCTTCACCTCGAAGCTGAAGTATCCGTTTTCGATTGGCAAAAAATTGGCACCATGGTATGCTGCGCTGCAACAAACCAAGGTGTCAGTCCGCATCCCCCGGGGACAAGTGGCCGGGTCTGGTTGGAATCAGACCGGTCTCGCATGGCTTCCTGCTCTCACGCGGACTGCACGGCGCCGAGCCGGAGGGCTACGGCACCGAGACGCAGGAGAACGAGACATGCGAGTTGCAAGCTTGCCAGTAAAGGCGATCCGCGGACGCCAGGTCGGTCTGGGGCTGATGCTGGCATCCTGGTTGTTGTTGCTATTTCCATCCCTGGCCAATGCCAACACTGCCGTCACCCTCGAGCCGCCGGAGGCTCTGCTCGGGGAATCCGACACGCAGCGAATGGACCGCTTGGTCGAGTACATCGAGCGGCGCTACCCGGTCACTGCCGAGCAGGCTACCGTCATCGTGCGCCAGGCGTTCGAACTCGGTCGCCGGGACGATCTGGACCCGGAGCTGATCCTGGCGGTCATCGCCATCGAATCCACGTTTCGGCCGACGGTGGTCAGCCGGGCCGGCGCCCGCGGTTTGATGCAGGTCATTCCCAAGTGGCACCCGACCAAGGTGCAGGAAATCGGTGGTCCGCAGGCGCTGTTCGATCCCGAGAAGAACATCTACGCCGGCACCAAGATCCTGCTGGACTATTTGCGCGCGCAGCGCGGCGATCTTCGCCGTGCTCTACTGAAGTACAACGGCAGCCTGAGCAATCCGGCTTCGCGCTATGCCGACAAAGTGCTGTCCTATCTGCGCCGCCTGCAGCAGATCGCCGGTTCGTCCTGAAGCGGCGGTCAGTCGTGGCCTTGGTGTCCCTGAACGACTTCCTGCCAGGTTCGAGGACGTTCCAGCTCCCCCTGGCTGTCCAGGCGAGGGTAGGGAAGCCCCTTGGCGTCGCAGTAGGTGGCGATCACGGGATGCGCCCAGCGAAAAAGCGTTCGGCGATACTCCGCTGGCCCCAATCTGGGGCCATCATACAGGCCCGCCCCGAGACGCTGGCGCTGGGCTTCCGCGAGGATGATCCCGGCCGCCACCGACACGTTGAGCGAAGCGGCCATTCCCATCATCGGAATCATCAGGTGCCGGTCCGCCAACTCGGTGGCCACTGCCGACAGCCCGTGCTTCTCGGCACCCAACATGATGGCGCAGGGCAGGGTGTAGTCCGGTTCCCGAAAATCCACCGCCTGCGCTGAAAAGTGCGCGGCGTAGATGAGGAAACCGGCGCTACGAAGCTGCTGCACCGCCGCCGCCACTTCTGCGTGTCGATGTACATGAACCCATCGCTCAGTGCCGAGTGATGTCCCGCGGGCGGGGGTCCAACTGGCGCCGATCGGCACCGCGTGGAGCTCGTGTACGCCTACCGCGTCGCAGGTTCTCATTACGGCGGCCAGGTTATGGCTCTTGTGAACTCGTTCGAGCAGCAGCGTTAGATCCGGCTGGCGCCGGGCCAGTGCCGCCTGGATCCGAGCGAAGCGCTCCGGCGTCATCGGCGGTACCCCAGCCCCACTGACATCCCTTGGGTGGGGGCTACCGCTACCACCCTGCTGCCTCAGCGGATCCCCGGAACCGGGGCGGCGAGGGTGGTTCGGCTGCGGGCCTTGAGTGTCTCGGCAATCATGAACGCCAGCTCCAGGCTCTGGCTGGCGTTCAAGCGCGGATCACAGCGGGTTTGGTAACGCGCGTTGAGGCCGCTGTCGCTGATGGCCTGTGCGCCGCCGACGCACTCGGTGACGTCCTGCCCGGTCATCTCGAAGTGCATGCCGCCCGGATGAGTGCCCTCGTCTCGATGAACGTCGAAGAAGCTGCGTAACTCGGCGGCGATACTTTCGAACGCTCGAGTCTTGAATCCCGAGTGGGAAAGCACGGTGTTTGCGTGCATCGGGTCACAGCACCAGACCGCGTGCAGCCCCTCATCCCGCACCGCGGCCACCAGCTCCGGTAGTCGCTGGGCCAGTTTTTCAGCGCCCATGCGGGTGATCAGAGTGAGGCGCCCAGGCTCATTAGCCGGGTTGAGACGCCATGCAAGCCGTAGTAGCTCATCGACACCGATAGAGGGCCCTAGCTTGACCCCAACAGGGTTGGCCAGTCCGCGGACGTACTCCACATGAGCGCCATCCAGCTCCCGCGTGCGCTCGCCCACCCATAGCATGTGAGCCGAACCCGCGTACCAGCGCTCTCCGACCGAGTCCCAGCGCGTCAGAGCCTCTTCGTAGCCGAGCAACAGGGCCTCGTGGGAGGTATAGAGCTCGACCTCGCGAATTTGCGGTACGGTCTGGGCGTTGAGGCCGCACGCCTCCATAAAAGCGAGACAATCCGTAATACGGTCCGCCAGATCCTGATAGCGCTGACCCTGTGGGCTCTGGCGGACGAAATCCATGGTCCAGCGTTGGACCTGGTGCAGGTCGGCATAGCCCCCCTGAGCCAACGCCCGCACCAGATTGAGGGTTGCGGCGCTTTGTGAGTAAGCGTGTAGCTGGCGGCTGGGATCCGGTAGGCGAGCCTCTTCTACGAACTCCATGTCATTGACGATGTCGCCGCGATAGCTGGGGAGGGTCCGACCGTCACGAGACTCCGTGTCGGCGCTGCGGGGCTTGGCATACTGGCCGGCGATACGGCCAACCTTCACCACCGGACAGGCGGCCGCGAAGGTCAGCACCACGGCCATCTGCAGCAGCACGCGCACAGTGTCCTGAACCTTATCGGCGCCGGACTCGTCGAAGCTTTCGGCGCAGTCACCGCCCTGAAGCAGAAAAGCCTGCCCGGCGCATACCCCGGCCAACCGGCTGCGAAGGGCGTCGATTTCCCCAGGGATGACCAGCGGCGCGGCCTGACGCAGTCTCGACTCGACCGCGTCCAACGCTGACCGATCTGGGTAGTCTGGAAGCTGCCTGGCGGGGCGATGGCGCCAGCCACCAGGCGCCCAGCGAGCGCGATTCATGGGACGGTCCTCCAGCTTCTCCGTAAGCTTATCCTCAACCGTCGCCGACGTCAGTGCCCCCGGGCCGGAGCGGAGCTTGCAAGGACCAGCTAGACCCTCGCCCCGGGGCTAGGTCACTGAATGCGGGAGCGAAACTTGAACAGCAAGACCTTCGAGACTACTTGGGACGCCTTGCCGCTGACCTTACCGGTTTTCCCGCTGCCGGGCGCCCTGCTGCTGCCGGGGACGCAGCTACCCCTGAATATCTTCGAGCCACGCTACCTGAACATGGTGACCGATGCCCTGGGAGCAGGGCGCTTGATCGGCATGATCCAACCCGAGACCGACGCGGCGTCAGCGGATGCACCAGCCTTGTGCCGGGTGGGCTGCGCCGGTCGCATCACGTCGTTCTCGGAGACCGACGACGGCCGCATGGTCATCGTCCTGCTGGGGGTGTGTCGTTTCGCCGTGGAAGAGGAGATCGCCACGACTCGCGGCTACAGACGAGTCGTGGCCGACTGGAGCGACTTCTCGGCAGATTTCACCGTCGGCGTCGAAGACTTCCAGAGGGCGCCCTTCATGCGTTTGCTGCGCGCATACTTCCGCGTGAAAAAGCTCAGCGCCGATTGGCAGGCACTGGAGCAGCTGGACTCCTGGCGTTTGATCAATGTGTTGGCTACGAGCCTGCCGTTCGAGCGCGTCGATCGCCAGGGACTTCTGGAAGCCTCAACCGCGACCGAGCGCGGGCGTCTCCTCGCCGCCTTACTTGAGATGGCACTGGCCCAGCGTCGGAATGTGACCGAGATCCGGCACTGACGGAGCCCATGCAAGAGGTACGTAAGTTGTACAGGAAAAGTCGCCCGTAGAT
>CAZLYT010000092.1:0-2699 GCA_964563515.1 uncultured Candidatus Competibacteraceae bacterium
TGTCGATTGGAGCGGAGACTCTATCGGTGGACGTGGTGGCTATCGGTTTCTCAGCGCTTCGTTAGCATAGAGCCTGATGCCTCCGATTTCCGGTGCCGGGCCATCCCGATGCTTGGTGCCGCCTGTACTGACGCTGATCCATTGTCAGGAGTACGCAATGCAGCAGGTATGCGGTAAGCCCGTCACCATTCCCGGCGGCATCTGACGTTCCCTGTGGGCGAGGCAACCGTGCTGCCCGGTCGGCGCTTCGGAATCCTTGACTGTTAGCAGTGCGGCTACCGACTCGGGGCCGGATTGGTGCCATGGGGCCGGCAAGTGTCTAGGTACAGCGCGGCATTGATGGGTGCCGAAAACACAGCGGAGGGCTCGGCGGCGGCCTCGCAGCGCTGATTGCGGCCGGCTCCCACCACCATCACCGCCGCCGCGGGCTTCGCGCTAGCTCGTGATGGACTCCGCGACCGCCCGCAAGCGCTCGCTGTCCCGCACCACCAGCCGGCCTCCCCGGCTGCCAATCATCGCCTCACCTTCCCACGCCTTGAGCTGCTTGTTGACGCTTTCTCGGGATGCGGCCACCAAGTTGCCGAGCTCCTGCTGCGACAGCCGAAGATCGATCTCGACTCCCTCGTCCGTTGGTCGACCGCAGCGCTCGGCCAGCGTCAACAGCATCTTTGCCAACCTGCTGCCCAGGTTGAGAAACAAGGTGTCCTCAAGCAGCTGATCGGTCAATCGCAGCCGCGCCGCGAGAATCTCGAGTAGCTTCACGGCTAGCGCCGGCAATTGGTCCAGAAGGTCCAAGAACTCCGGCCGACCGATGACCAGCAGGGCCGCCGGTTCGATCGTGGTACAGGTGGCTGTCCGCGGCGCGCCATCGAGCAGCGAGATCTCACCGAACAGATCACCGGCCTCCAGGATTCCGAGTGCGATCTCGCGGCCGTCCTCGGACTCGCGGCTGATTCTGATCCGCCCACTGGCGATGGCGTACATCTCCCGACCCGCGTCTCCTTTGCGAAACACGATGCTACGAGCCGGCAGCCGCCGCATGCGTGCCAGCCTCACCAGGCGATCGAGCTCATCTGCTGAAAGCCTGGAGAACAGCTCGCCCCGAGCCAGCAGCGCTCGGGCTTGGGATTCACGGTTGGTCATGGTTGTCCTCGAATTGGTGCCGATGGCAGCGTGTGGATGGGCCAGACCGAGACGCAAGCGACACCGGACGGGTGACCCCGCCTGACCGACCGCACTGCAACTGAAGCTGTTTTCAACAATACGGCTTTCGAGCCGCTGCGACACCCCGGATGACGGTGATCCAAGGGCTCGGGCCGCCAAAGTCTCGGAGGCTAATGCAAGGCCCACTCCAAAAAAGCCGATTCTCAGACACCCGGGATTGACTGCCCCGAGTTGCCCGCGAGCGCGGGCGCGCAACCCAGCGAGCGAAACCAGGGCCCCGTCAAAGTGTGACCTGCGCCATAGGCCGCCAGGCCGGCGATGGGCCACCCTGCGGGACGTTGGTGCCCCGTGTGCGACGGGGCGCATCAGACCAAGGAGCCAAGAATGAGCTGTACCAGATCCATTTTGCTGGGGGGCGCGCTCGCCGGGTTGCTCGGTATCCATTCGGCCGCTGCGGTCGCGGTTCCCACCGTTACCGTTACCGCCGACAGGGCGCAGGTGCGCATGAACGTGGGCGAGAGCTTCGCGCTGGACTATCGGATCGAGACCAACAACGAAGCCGCGGAACCGACGGGGCTCAACGTCTGGGATACCCCGCCAGCGGCGGCGGGTGTGACGCTGACCTCGGACAACCAGGGGCGCTACCAGGTGCCCGTGGGCGCGCAGCAGTTTTGAGTGACACAAGTTCTCACCGCCGCGGCGCCAGGTCGCTACTCGGTTACCCTCAGTGTCGCCCTGGACGGCGCATCCGAGGTCTTCGATGCAGCGGTGGAGGTGGTGGTCAGCGCCGACCATGATCGCGACGGCGTACCCAACGATTTGGATCGTTGCCCGGCTTCTGCCAGCGGCGAGATCGTCGGCCCCAACGGTTGTGCGCCGGGTCAAGAGCAGAGTGCCGACTTCGTCACCATCCAGCTGGGCTCTGGCCCAAAGGCCCTCGAGCTGCGCACCTTGAGAGTCAACGTGGGGACCGACTTCTGGACCGATAACGGCGCCTGGGGCTTCCAAGTCAAGGGCACCCTGCTCATTGCTTCCCCCTTGGGAGACATCCCCATGTACGAGTCCGACGTCCTATTCGAGTACGGCGAAAGCAAGCTCGGCGGCGTTCAGCGCGTGCGGGGGCGAGCCCAAGTACCTTTTCCGACCTACGGACCGCTCGCCGGAGCCCAGATCAAGCGCGCCGCCATGGCGGAAGTAGGCCTAGACTACGGCCGCAATCTATCCTACCTGGAGGCGCCACTCACGGCCGCCGGCAGTATTTGTTCTTCAACTTCGACGCCGGCCTGGAAGTCGACGCCGGGGCGCTGAAGTTCAAGTCGCCGGGTGGCGTTCAGACCATTTTCGTATTGGACCCCCTCGATCCCTTCTTCTTCTACCGCGGCGAGATGCCCAAGCTGCCTGCGGTGGGAAATTCGGGCGAGGTGGGCATCGGCTTCTCCTTGCGAGGACTTATTCCCTACCAGGCTAAGACCACCGAAGGGCTTCCAGACGGCGTCGCGGAGTTCCAGGGGCACCTGCTTCTGGCTGGGACCAAT
>CAZLYT010000093.1:0-18274 GCA_964563515.1 uncultured Candidatus Competibacteraceae bacterium
TCGTCCAACAGGCGCATGGCCTCTGTGCGCGGAAGCGAGAAGGCCCGGATGTCCTCCCCCTCCTCGGGCAAACCGTGCACGCCCCCGGCCGTTGCGCTGTCAACGCTTGCGCAATAGACCGCGACTTGCTCATCGCTGCCACCGGGGCTGCTGAAAAAGCAGCATACCTTCTCCAAAGACCGTATCTGGCCTCCGGTCTCCTCTCGTACCTCGCGTCGAGCAACCGCCTCCGGCGCTTCCCCCGGTTCCACGATTCCTGCCACGATCTCGGTGAGCCAAGGGCCCTCGTGGTGCTCGATGGCGCCAACTCTGAATTGCTCGATCAAGACGCATCTGTCTCGCTCCGGGTCGTAGGGCAGCACGGCGACCGCGTGCCCCCGGAGCAACACTTCCCGGGTCAGAACCGGCCCCTCACCGCCTCCAAAGAACTCGTGCCGCAAGCGCAACCGGTCAAGCCGGAAGAAGCCCTGATGACAGTTCTCACGATCGATCAGCTGGTAGCGGTAACGCATGCGCGGCGGCCCCCCGAGGCAATTTCTGGCGCGCCATGGTATGAGCCCAGCGGGCCCTACTGAAGCTTCTCGTGCAAATTCACCAACATGGCGGCGGTGGCACCCCAGATCCGATGCCGGTGGTAGTGGATCACGTAGAACTGTCGCGGCCGCCCGCGAAGGATGCGGGTCTCGCGTCGGTGATGGCTGGGATCCATGACGAAGTCGAGGGGCACCTCGAAAACCTCGGCCACCTCGAAAGTGTCCGGTTCCAGAGTGAAGCCGGGCTCCACCATCGCCACCACGGGGGTTACGCGGAAACCGGTGATGGTCTGATAGGGATCGAGAAAACCAACCACGTCGATGAGATCAGCTGCCAGGCCAACCTCTTCTTCAGCCTCACGCACGGCGGTTTGGACGGGATCGTGCTCGCCGTATTCCATTTGGCCGCCAGGGAAGCTGATCTGGCCCGGATGGTGGTGCAGGTGGTCGGTGCGTCGGGTCAGCATGACGGTGCAACCACCCGGATGGGCCACTAGGGGCACCAATACCGCGGCCGGCCTTGGGTTGAGCTCCTTGTTTTCCCAGCCGCCGACGCGGAAATCGCCGTTCAGCTCACCCAGATCCGGTGCTGACCACAACCGGGACCGAATGCGGTCCCGCGTCGGTCCGTCACGAGAATCGCTCACCGATACACGCCGCCACCCCTTGGCGGGCCGCCCGCTCAGGTTTGGATTCGGCTGGCCGCGGGAAGCTACACACGACCTGTTCCAAACAAGCGATAGAAGTTCGAGGTGGTGACATCGGCCAGCGCTTCCAGGGTCATCCCACGCAAGCCAGCCACGTGTTCGGCGACGCTTCGCACCCACGCCGGCTGATTGGGCTTACCGCGATATGGCACTGGTGCGAGCCAAGGCGAGTCGGTCTCGACCAGCATCCGGTCCAACGGTACCCGCCGCGCCACGTCACGCAGATCCTCAGCGTTGCGAAAGGTCACGATGCCAGAGAACGAGATGTAGAAGCCCTGATCCAACGCTTGGCGGGCCATCTCCCAATCCTCTGTGAAGCAGTGCATGACGCCCGTCACCCCTTGCGCCGCCGCTTCCCGCAGCACCTGCACGGTGTCGACCTTAGCCGCCCGACTGTGAACAATCAGCGGCTTGCAACTAACGCGGGCAGCCTCCGCATGCACCCTAAACGATGCCAGCTGGGACTCGCGGCGATCACCACCGTAGTGATAGTCGAGCCCAGTCTCGCCAATGGCCACGACCTTTCGGTGCTGGGCCCGCGTGATCAAGTCCTCGGCCTCGGGAACGGATTGCAGCTCCCCATTCGGATGGAGGCCGACGGAGCACGACACGTCGCTGCGGTGAGCGACCCGATGCAGCATTTCGGGCCACGAATCCAAGTCGATGCCGACGCACAGGAAATGCTCGACACCCGCCTGGTTGGCGGCATCCAGAGCACGGTCCAACACGCCGCCGAATTGATCGAGCTTCAGATGATCGAGATGGCAGTGGGAATCGACCAGCATGAAAGCTACATGGTGTGAGTGGACTGTTCTGACTGCCCGTATCCAGCAAGGTAGGTTTCGATCTTCTTGTTCACCTGTACGCCCTCTGGACCCTCGAAGCGAATCCCGATCCCGGCCGGGCGATTACCGAGGGCGCCCCGCGGTGTGATCCACACTACCCGACCGGTGACCGGCAACCGCTCCGGCTCTTCCATCAGGTTGAGGAGCAGAAACACCTCGTCGCCGATCTCGTTTTCCTTATCGGTGGGAATGAACAAGCCTCCCTGCGCCAGAAAAGGCATGTAGGCCCGATGCAGGGCTGCCTTGTCGCGAATGGTGAGGGACATCACCCCCTGCCGGGGCGATCTGGACGCCATGGCGCTTCTCCTAACCGAGCCCGCGGCCGCCGCTCCAGCCCACGAGCAAATCCTCCACCAGCAACTGCGGTGCGGCGGCAGTATCGCACAGTTGCAATCCCCGGTCCGCCTCGTCCAGCCGCTGCAGCAGCCAAACCGGCTGACATTCGCCTGCCAGTCGCAACAGGCGGTCACGGAGATCGGGATTCTCCAGCTCCACCGCGGCACCGCCGAGCGCAAGTCGCAGCATGTCCCGTGCCCATGATGCCAACAGCTCCAACGACTCTCGGAGCTGGTCGCCGCCTACCTCTGCGGCCACTTGCACTGGTGCCGACCGCTGCCCCAGCAACGCTTCGAAACGCTGGAACAGTGCCTGGCGGCGCTCGAGCCGGCCTTCTTCGAGCCAGTACCGGGCCACGATGGGGCGACCCCGCGCCACAGCCAGGGCCAAGCTCGGATCATGGACAGATGAATTCTGGCGCAGCCAACGGACGCCCTCGGCTCGAGGCGGGGGGCGGACGTTGAGGCGCACGCAACGGCTACGCACCGTGGCTGGCAGCCGCCCCGGCTGGTCGCTCACCAGGAGCAGCGCTGCGTCGCCCGGTGGCTCCTCCAGGGTTTTCAATAAGGCGTTGGCGGCGCTGATGCTCAAACGCTCGGCAGGCTCCAACAGAGCCACTTTTCGGCCGCCGTACTGGCTGGTCAATGACATGAAGCTCGAAAGCTCGCGAATCTGCTCCACCCGGAGCACGCTGCGCGTGGGCTCCAACCCTACGCTGAAGAAGTCCGGGTGAGCGCCGATGGTGAATTGACGGCAGCCGGGGCACCGACCGCAGGCTTCGGCGTGGGCGCGCTCAGTGCGGCACAACAGGCTTGCGGCCAAACGCCAAGCCAAGTCCCGCTTGCCGAGCCCGATCGCACCGCCGATCAGCATGGCGTGAGGCACCGTTCCGGCGCGCCACCGGCGGGCGAAGAGCTCCCAGATCTCCACTTGCCAGGGAAATGCCGTCGGTTTCATGGCGCTGGCAGGAGGTCACGCAGCCGGCGTCGAAGCTCTGCTTGTACCTGCTGCGCCGGAGCGGCCGCGTCCACCACGGCATAGCGATCGGGGTGCGCCCTCGCCCGCTGCAGGTAAGTGTCGCGGACCCGCTGGAAGAACTCCCGACGCTCGCCTTCGAAGCGGTCCGCCGGACCGCGTCGCCCGGCGCGGGCCAGACCGAGGTCCACCGGCAGGTCTAGTAATAGCACCCGGTCGGGTCGAAACGACCCTTGCACCCAGTGCTCGAGGATCGCGATCCGCTCCAGCGCCTGCTGCCGCCCGCCGCCCTGATAGGCATAGGTGGCATCGGTGAAGCGGTCGCACAGTACCCAGCCCCCGGACTCTGTGCAGGGCCGCACCACCCGCGCCAGGTGCTCGGCACGGGCCGCGAACATCAGCAGGATCTCGGTATCTGGCGCCATGCCGCCATCGCGCTGACGCAGCAGCAGGGAGCGTACTTCCTCACCCAGCGCGGTGCCACCAGGCTCACGAGTAACCGTAATGCTGAGCTCCGCCTCCCGCAACCAGCTCGCGAGCAGCGCCAGTTGGGTGCTCTTGCCTGCCCCTTCAATACCTTCCAGTGCAATGAAGCGCCCGTTCACCGCTTCAACTGGTAGCGGCGCACGGCCGCATTGTGCTCGCGCAGGCTGCTGGAGAAGTGATGGCTACCGTCGCCTATGGCGACGAAATAGAGCTCGTCGCCGTCGGCCGGGTGCAAACTGGCGTGAAGCGATGCCCTGCCGGGTAACGCGATCGGCGTAGGCGGTAGGCCGCTTCGGGTGTAGGTGTTGTAGGGTCCATCCTGCCGCAGATCCCGCCGCCGCAGGTTGCCGTCGAAGTCCGAACCCAGCCCATAGATCACGGTAGGGTCGGTCTGCAGGCGCATGGCAATGCGCAAGCGCCGAATGAAGACGCCAGCAATGCGTGCGCGCTCCTCCGGCACGGCGGTTTCCTTTTCGACGATGGATGCGAGCACCAAGGCCTCCTCGGGCGTGGTCAAGGGAAGATCCGCTTGGCGCTGCTCCCATTCTTCGGCCAAGGCCTGGTCCATGGACATCATGGCGCGCCTCAGGAAAGCCTGATCGGTGGTGCCGCGGGGGAACTGGTAGGTGTCCGGCAAGAAGCGGCCCTCCGGATGCTGACCAGGGCGTCCCAGCCGCTCCATGACCTGTTCCCCGTCGAGGCCGCTCAAAGTCTGCTCCAGAACCGGGTTGGTGCGCACCGTCATCATCAAATCTCGGAACGTCCAACCCTCCACCACCGTGAGTGAATACTGGATTACCCGGCCGGAGACCAGCAGCGCCAGCAAAGCTTCGGGCGTCATCCCCGAAACCAGGCGATACTCACCTGCTTTGATCCGAGTGGCACTTCCCTCCCAGCGGGCGAGCAGCTCGAGATAGGGCGCCGGACGGTCCAAGTATCCCTCGCTCTCCAACCGCCGGGCGATGGAGCGAACTGTCTGTCCCCTCGTGACCTCGACTACGGCGCCGTCGGCCGGTAGCTCCAGCGGGCGCTCGGAGAAAGCCACCAGATCCTGATACAGCAGGCCCACTGCCCCCGCGGCAGCGGCCAGTAACACAGCGAGAATGATCAGCAGGCGAGACAAGACCGAAGAGTCTCCTCTGGGCGCCCGGTCACCGCCGCCGCCGACCACACCCGCAACCTGCCGACGATCCTTGCATCGTGCGTCAAAATGGAACCGCTTCGAAAATCGGATGAGGGTCGGGGCTACAAATTACCCCGGCCCTCCAATCGGATGGGATGCCGCTATTCCAACCGCTTGAAGATCAGTGTCCCGTTTGTTCCACCGAATCCAAAGGAGTTGGAAAGGACCCGCTCGATTCGGCGTTCCTGTGCGCTGAGTGGGACATAGTTGAGATCGCAACCCTCTCCTGGATTGTCCAGGTTGATGGTTGGTGGGGCGACCTGATCTCGCAGCGCCAGGATGCTGAACACCGCTTCCACACCGCCGGCAGCACCCAAGGTGTGGCCGGTCATCGATTTGGTCGAGCTCATCGCCAGGCGGTATGCGTGGTCGCCAAATACCATCTTGACTGCCTCGGTCTCGGCCAGGTCGCCGGCGGGCGTAGACGTGCCGTGGGCATTGATGTAGTCGATGCGGTCCGGACTCAGTGACGCATCCTTGAGCGCGAGCTGCATGCAGCGGCTGGCGCCGCCGCCGCTGGGCGCCGGAAGCGTCATGTGGTAGGCGTCGCTGTTGGAACCAAAGCCCACCAACTCGGCGTACATGCTGGCGCCGCGCGACCGCGCGTGGTCGTACTCCTCCAGCACCACCACACCCGCGCCGTCGGCCAGGACGAAGCCGTCCCGGTCGCGGTCCCAGGGACGACTCGCGCGCTCGGGGTCGTCGTTGCGGGTGGACAAGGCCTTGGCCGACGCGAAGCCCCCGATACCGGTCGGTGTCGAGGCCATCTCCGCGCCGCCCGCGATCATAGCGTCCACCTCACCACAGACAATCTGACGAGCAGCGTAGCCGATGCTATGGGTGCCGGTGGCACATGCCGTCACCAGGGCGAGGTTGGGCCCCTTGATTCCCAGCATGATCGACAGATTGCCCGAGATCATGTTGATGATGCTCCGCGGCACGAAGAACGGCGTGATCTTGCGGGCACCACCCCTCAAATAGGAGCCGTAGCCCTCCTCAATGCCGGGCAATCCACCGATACCGGATCCGATGGAAATGCCAATGCGCTCTGCATTGGCCTCGGTCACCTCTAGGCCGGCATCGCGGATCGATTGCAAGCCGGCCGCGATGCCATAGTGGATGAATGCATCCATCTTGCGCGCTTCCTTGCGCGGCACATAGGCTTCCACATCGAAATCTTTGATAGCACCACAAAAACGCACCGGCATCTCGGACGCGTCAAAGTGGGTGATCGGCCCGATGCCGCTGCGACCCGCCAGGATATTCTCCCAGCCGGCCTCAACCGTATTCCCGACCGGTGACACGAGACCGAGCCCTGTCACCACTACGCGTCTCTTGCTCAAGGGGACCTACCTCTCCGAGCTGGACAGCCGTCTCTCGCGTCCAGCCTGGGACGCCTTGAAAGACCTCTCGCCGTCGGCGTCGCCGTCTTACTTGACGTGGGCCGACACGTAATCGATTGCTTGCTGGACGGTGGTAATCTTCTCGGCCTCCTCGTCCGGGATCTCACACTCGAACTCTTCCTCCAGAGCCATTACCAGCTCTACCGTGTCGAGAGAATCCGCGCCCAAGTCCTCGACGAAAGACTTGTCGTTTCCCACGTCCTCTTCCTTCACGCCAAGCTGTTCGACAATTATCTTCTTGACGCGTTCTTCAATAGTACTCATGTTGTTGATTTCCTCCCAAATTCCGCACTTACCAAAGCGCGGCCGCGGGTATTGTAGAGAAAAGAGCTGGGACAGGCCAGGATGGTTTCTGGAGCCCTTGAACCCAACCTATGAGAGCTTGAATCTCACCTAGGCTTTGGATCAGTTCATGTACATTCCGCCATTGACGTCGATGGTACTCCCGGTGATGTAAGACGCTCGCGGAGAAGCCAGAAATGCCACCACCTCCGCGACTTCCTGGGGCTCGCCCAGTCTGGCTGCGGGTATCTGGGCGAGCAGCGCATCACGCTGCGCCTCTGGAAGATTGCGAGTCATGTCAGTGTCGATGAAACCCGGGGACACCATGTTGACGGTAATACCCCGGCTCGCCACCTCGCGCGCCAGCGAGCGGGTGAAACCACCGAGGCCCGCTTTTGCTGCCGCGTAGTTGCACTGGCCGGGATTCCCGGTGGCACCCACCACCGAGCCAATGCTGATGATCCTGCCGCGCCTGGACTTCATCATGCCGCGCAAAACCGCGCGCGAGAGCCGGAAGACCGCAGTGAGATTGGTCTCCAAGATGGCCTCCCACTCCGCGTCCTTCATCCGCATCAACAGATTGTCGCGGGTAATGCCGGCATTGTTGACCACGATCGTGGGCGCGCCGTAGCAGCCGGTAACCCGTTCCAACAGCCCGTCGAGAGAGGACTGATCGGTGACGTTCAGCACCATGCCGCGGCCGTCGATGGCGGTGGCCTTTAGTGCCGCACCAACGGCGTCGGCGCCCTCTTGCGAGGTGGCGGTTCCCACCACCCGCGCGCCGTCACGACCGAGCGTCTGGGCAATCGCTCTGCCAATGCCACGGCTGGCACCGGTCACCAGCGCCACTTCACCGGCGAGTGTCATGCAATCACTCCCCCTCGAGCTTGGCCAGCGCCTTGTCCAGGCCGGCAGGATCCAACACCGCCATCACGTCCAAGGTGCGATCAATGCGCCGAATGAGTCCGCTCAGCACCTTGCCCGGCCCCATTTCCAGCACCAACTCCACACCTTCGGCGGCCAGCCGGCGGACTGATTCGGCCCAACGCACGGGACTGTACAATTGTTCCACCAGGGCCTGCCGAATGGTCGAAACATCACTGCGGTTGGAAGCATCCACGTTGTGCAGCACTGGGATCGCCGGGAGCGAGATAGAGATATGATCCAGCTGGGCGCCGAGCTTCTGCGCAGCCGGGCGCATCAGTGAGCAGTGCGAGGGCACACTCACCGGCAGACTGACAGCACGCTTGGCACCACGTTCGTTGGCGATCTCGATGGCCCGTTCAACGGCCTGGGTATGGCCCGCAATCACCACCTGGCCCGGGGCGTTGAGATTCACCGCCTCGACGACCTGGTCGGCGCTGGCCTGGCTACAGACTTCGCGCACCGCGGCGTCTTCCAATCCCAGCAGGGCCGCCATGGCGCCAGTACCCGCAGGCACAGCTTCCTGCATCAACCGACCCCGGGTAGCGACCAGAGCCACTGCATCGGCAAAGTGGATGGACTCGCTTGCCACCAGGGCGGTGTATTCACCGAGGCTATGGCCGGCGAGCCAACCGGGATTGTCGCCCCCGCAGAACTGCCAGACCCGCCAGATCGCGACGCCAGCGGCCAATAGCGCGGGCTGGGTCTTCTCGGTCTGACCCAGCGCTTCCTCCGGCCCGTGTTGTACCAGCTGCCAAAGATCGTAGCCGAGAACCGTAGAGGCCTCCTCGAAGGTCTCCCGTACCACCGGATAAGCGGCTGCGAGCTCCGCGAGCATGCCTACCGACTGGGAACCCTGGCCGGGGAACACCACTGCAAGCAACGGGTTGGTGCTGATCATTGCGCTCGCTATTCCGAATCGCTACCCGTACGACTGTGGCTTTAGCGCTAGAAGCGCAGCAGCGTCGCGCCCCAGGTGAAGCCACCCCCGAAAGCCTCCAACAGAACCAGATCCCCGCGCTTGATGCGGCCATCTCGAACCGCTTCATCCAACGCCAGTGGCACCGAGGCTGCTGACGTGTTGCCGTGCCGGTCCACGGTCACCACCACCTTGTCCATGGACATTCCGAGTTTGCGCGCGGTGGCCGCGAGAATACGGATGTTGGCCTGGTGCGGCACCAGCCAGTCGATTGCTCCCCGCTGCAGGCCGCACTGCTCCAGGGCCTCATCCACGATCTGACTGAGATTGTTTACTGCCCACTTGAAGACCTCGTTGCCCCGCATCTCCACATATGCCCGCTCGCGCCGCTCACCCTCGGCAACTCCTGCGGGCACCCAGAGAAACTCCCGGTACCGCCCATCGGCGCGCAGCAGGCTGGTCAAGATTCCCGGCTGCTCGGCCTGCTCCACTACCACGGCGCCGGCCCCGTCTCCAAACAAGATGCAGGTTCCGCGATCGGTCCAATCGATGATCCGGGTGAAGGTTTCCGCGCCGATCACCAGGGCTCGATTGGCGCCGCCCGTCCGAATGTACCGGTCGGCGATGTCCAGAGCGTAGATGAACCCGGAGCAAACGGCCTGGATATCGAATGCCGGGTAGCCTCTGCCGCCCAACCGTTGCTGCAGCTTGCTGGCGGTGCTGGGGAATACGTGATCCGGTGTCGTGGTGGCAAGAATTATGAAGTCGATGTCCCGGGGTTCCACCCCGGCGGCTTCAATGGCCTTGCGCGCGGCTGCCTCCGCCAGGTCGCAGGTGGTCTCGCCCGGGGCGGCCCGGCGGCGCTCACGAATTCCGGTGCGTTCCCGTATCCAGGCGTCGCTGGTGTCAACCATGCGTTCCAGATCGGCGTTGGTCACCACCTGCTCAGGCAGATAGCCGCCGGTCCCACTGATCCGTGAATAGGTCACGTTAATCGACCGTTCAACAGCTCCTCCAGATGCACCCGGATCAACCGAGGCACGTCCTTTCGCGATTCCAGAGCCGCAATCTCGATGGCGTGCTCGAACGCGAACGCATCTGCACCGCCGTGGCTCTTGATCACGATCCCGCCCAGGCCCAGCAGGCTGGCGCCGTTGTAGCGCCTGGGATCAATTTGCCCCCCAACGGAGCGTAGCACCGGAAACGCGAGCATACCCGCCAGGCGCGTGAGCAGGTTGCGCTTGAACTCGCGGCGAATGATGGCAGAGATCATCTTGGCCACGCCTTCGGTGCTCTTCAGCGCGACATTTCCGACGAAGCCGTCGCAGACCACCACGTCCACATTGCCCAGGAAAATATCGTCGCCCTCAACGAATCCGACGAAGTCGAGGTCGCTGTCCGCCAGCATGGCAGCCGCCTGCTTGACCTGGTCGTTGCCTTTGATTTCTTCCTGCCCGATGTTGAGCAGACCGACCCGGGGCCGCTTGACGTCATCCACGGCTCGCACCAGCTCCGCACCCATCACAGCGAACTGAAATAGATGGTCGGATTTGCTATCGACGTTGGCGCCCAGATCGAGCATATGGGTGTGCCCGCGGCTGGATGGAATGGCGGTACAAATGGCCGGCCGATCGATTCCGGGTAGCGTTCGCAACAAGTAACGTGCCGTTGCCATGAGTGCGCCGGTGTTGCCGGCACTGACGCAGGCCCTGGCCACTCCTTCCTTGACCAGGTTGATGGCGATCCGCATGGAAGAGTCCTTCTTGCCTCGCAGGGCTTGAGAGGGCAGCTCATCCATGCCCACCACTTGGCTCGCGTGGTGGACACTGATCCGGGAAAGGTTGGTGGCATCGGCCTTGGCCAGCGCCTCACCGAGCCGGTCTTCCAGTCCTACCAAGACCAGGTGCAAATCGGTGCGCCGGCGCGCGACGGCAACCGCCGCGGGAACAACCACGTCGGGGCCAACATCCCCCCCCATCGCGTCTAGAGCGATGGTCAACGGTTCCACGGCGATTGCCTCCTCGGGACGTTGACGGCTCGGCCCCTAGCAGTCGGCTGCCGCGCCAGAGGCGGGCACGACGCCCGTTCGATAGCTCCCGACAAACCCGGGCCGTCGCCTCATGAGGCGGCACCGGGAACCGCGAGACGGGATGCGGATCGACCTACTCTTCGTCCTTGGTGGGCAGCACCTTGCGACCGCGGTAGAAACCATCAGGAGAGATGTGGTGGCGGCGGTGGGTTTCGCCGGTGGTGGGGTCTACCGACAACGACGGAGCGGACAGTTTGTCGTGACCACGGCGCATATCGCGCTTGGAACGGGATTTTCGATTCTGTTGAACAGCCATGCTCGCTGTCACTCCTCATGCTCGGACCCCCTTTGGGCCCACAATTCACCTAGCCGGCTGAAGGGCGACTCCTCCGGCGCGGCCCCGAAGCTGCGCACGCCGGGAGCGCATTCGGATGTATCGGAATGCATCGCCACGATCGGCACCGACAAGATCAGCTCGTCCTCGGCCAATGCGGCCAGATCCACGGTGCTCCCCGGAGCAACCAGCAGCGCGTCCGCCTCGGGACCCAGACTTGCAGTAGCCGACTCGGATTCCACCAGGGTGTAGTCGAAATCGGTGTCCAGATCGGTCCGAAACGGCTCCAGGCAGCGCTGGCACTGCAGCGTCACCCGGGCACTCACCCGGCCGCGCAAATGCCGATGGCCGGCTTCGTCACGATGACCCGCCACATCCAGGCGCGACCATCCATCCGAGGCCGCGAGCATTTCGCTCAACCGCTTCATGTCAGCAATGGCAACACGCAGCTCCAGCCGCCCATCTCGCTTGGCCAACGCCCACGGATCGATGCTTCGCCGCTGCCCGGCTGACATAGGCGCGCAATCTTAGCCACCCAGCTGGGGTGTGTCAAAAACTTGTGAAGGGTCATTAGTTACTGTCCTAACTAGTAAAATTTCGCCAGCATCAACTTGGGAGGGATGCTTGAGCCCGCCGCAGCGACTGTCTACCATCCGCTTTTGATCCAGCGTTGCATGAGATCGTGGTAGCTGACGCCCGCGCCGCCGAGGCTGGCACGATCGGCCCGGGCGCCCCGCTACCGGCGCTCGAACCGCTCAGCCCTGGGAGAACTACTTGGCAAGGCTGATATTGGCCTCGACCTCACCCTATCGACGGGAGCTGCTGGGTCGGCTGCGACTGGCATTCGAGACCTTGGCACCTCAGGTGGACGAAAGCCGCAGTCCGGGAGAAACGGCGCGCAGCGCCGCCATGCGACTGGCACAAGCCAAGGCCCAGGCCGTAGCGCGGCTCCATGCCGACGCCTTGGTGATTGGAGCGGACCAGCTGACGGAGGTGGACGGCGAAGTGCTGGGCAAGCCCGGTACCGAGAAGGACGCCATCTCTCAGCTCGCCCGTCTGGCCGGCCGCACCGTGACCTTCCACACTGGTCTGTGCCTAGTCGCGGGCCCCTGCGCACGAGTTCAACTGGACTGTGTTCCCTACCAGGTGACCCTGCGCCCGCTGGCGTTGGCAGCCATCAAACGTTACGTGGCCCAGGAGCGACCGTTTGATTGCGCAGGCAGCTTCAAGTCGGAGGGTCTAGGAATCTCGTTGTTTAGCCGTCAGCAGGGTGAGGACCCCACCGCCCTGGTCGGCTTACCCCTGATCCGCCTAGTGGATATGCTGGCGCTGGAGGGTATTCGAGTGCCTTAAGCCGCGACCCACCCGCTCAACGCATGGTCGCGCGCTCAGCGGCCAGCAATGCCCTCGTCATCGCCTCCGCGCCAGCCTGGTAAAACCGGTCCAGCAGCCCCCATTGCGGGGTGAAGTCGACAATCTCTTCCGCCCCTATCAGCTCTCGGGCTACGTATCCCACGTCGCCCAGACCGTCCACTAGCCCCAGGTTCAGACCTTGCTCTCCGCTCCAAAACAGACCACTGAACAGGGTGGCGGAATCACCTTGCAGTCGCTCCCCCCTGCCCTCCTGGACGGCGTCGATGAAATGCTGGTGCACCTGCTCCAGCACATCCTCCAGATACTCCACCTCCGCGGAGGTGGTTGGAGAAAAAGGATCCAGGATGCCTTTCTGCTCGCCGGCGGTGTAGAGCCGGCGCTCGATACCGAGCTTCTCCATCGCTCCGGTGAAGCCAAAGCTGTCGACCCGCACGCCGATGGACCCCACTATGCTGGAGCGGTTGGCGTAGATCTCGTCGGCGGCGGCAGCGATGAAGTAACCGCCGGACGCGCCCACGTCCTCGATCACGGCATACACCGGGGTTTCCGGGTGCAGATCGCGCTGGCGTCGAATGGCGTCATACACGTTCGACGCCTGCACCGGACTGCCGCCGGGGCTATTGACGCGCACGATCACACCGACGGTACGGGCATCGGAAAATGCCTCGTCAAGCCCCGAGATGATGCGATCCGCCGAGGCGTCGCTTCCGGGCGCGATCAATCCCTCGACACTGACCATCGCGGTATAGCTGCCGGTGGCCACCCTGGCTGCCTCCCAACCCCACGGCAGCACCAGCACCAGCAGCACCGTGAGATACAGCAGAACCAGCACCTTGAAGAAGATCCCCCAGCGCCGAGACCGTCGCTGCTCGGCTATGCCCGACAAGGCCACCCGGGCAATGAGCTCGCGCGCCCAACGCTCGTCCACCACCGTGGGCGCGGCTGAGCTTGTCTGTTCCACCTCGGCGTCGGGGCGGTCATCGGACATGAACGTTCAACCTCTTACGCAGGGCTTGACAGGAGCTGCTTGGCCACGAGATCAGTTCCAGGCGCGACCGATTCGAGGATAGATGACGGCGCCTCGTGCCATGACGTCTGGGCGCGGAACGTCTGCAAACAAGCCGGAAGCCCGAGCGCCTCGGAGGCTGGCGACGATGACCGCTGCCGAGTCCATCAAGGTACCGTCCCAGTCGAACACCACCAGGCGCAGTTGCAGGCTTTTCAAGTAGTCTGCTCCAAGCTGTCCAGCACGGCCCGCAACTCGGTTGGTAGAGGCGTCTCGGCGATGACGCTGTCACCGCCCAGCTCCAGGGCGATTGACTGAGCATGCAGGAAAAGGCGCCGCAAACCATGACCAAGGAGCAAGCGATTGAGCGCGGTGTCACCGTAGCGCGTATCCCCGGCCAGAGGATGGCCCGCGTGCACGGCGTGGACTCGAATCTGGTGGGTGCGGCCGGTCAGTGGCTCGGCGACCACGAGACTGAAGTCTCCGTAGTGGGTTAGCTGCTGGAATATCGTGCGCGACGGACGGCCCTGAGCGCTCACCTGCACCACCCGCTCGCCACCCCGCTCGACGAATCGGCTCAGGGGCGCGTCCACGAGTTGGCGCTCAGTAGTCCAGGCGCCTGCCGATAAGGCTAGATAGCGCTTTTGCACACTCCCGTCGCGAAACGCCGCCGCGAGTCGCCGCAACGCTGGACGTGATTTGGCGACCAGCAAGCAACCACTGGTCTCTCGATCCAGCCGGTGCACCAGCTCCAGGTAGTGCGCCTGGGGCCGCAGCGCGCGAAGCGCCTCTATGGCACCCCAGCTGATCCCGCTACCGCCGTGCACCGCCAGGCCGGCTGGCTTGTCGAGCACCAGCAGGTCGTCTCGCTCCAGGATCACGGCCGCCCGCAGGCGCTGCAGCACCGCGGCGGGCGTAGTCGGCCGCGACACCTCTGCCGCTACCCGCAGCGGAGGAATTCGTACCAGGTCGCCGGCCTGCATGCGGTAGTCTGGCCGGATACGACCTCGATTAACACGCACCTCGCCGCGCCGCAGAATGCGGTAGATGTGACCTCGTGGGACACCTTTCAGGACCCGGGCCAGAAAGTTGTCGATGCGCTGCCCGGCAACATCCGGTTGAACTTGCAGCAAGCGCACCGCGCTCGACGGGTCCCGTTGCGACATGGCGCGGATGGTAGCACGGAGTCTGGGCTGGTAATGGACCTGGGGAGACGCCGATCAATCCCTGCGGCTGGTAAGTTGCTGATTGATGCTACCGCGGCAGGTTGCTATATTCCGAGGGTTTAGACGCCTGCCGACTATGGAGTCGGGCACGCGGATTCGCTGCGAGCGACGAGAACCGAATTTGGAGTGGACGCCACCTGCGAGGCGACCACATGGAAGCGCTGACTGACCGGCGCATCCTGATATCACAGGGCGAGCCGCACTATCGTTGCGCCGCCGCGCTTTTTTGCCCTCGCTTCGCGCCTGAGCGGCTCTAGTTTGAGCCTTGGGCGAAGCGCCCGTCGTGCAGCCACTCTCGCAGAGCCAGCCTCCACGCGCCCCGCGCGCGCTCCGGCCGTCGTCGACCCCGACATTGCTGCGCCCGGAGATTACTCGCGCATGAAAAGACTGCTGATCAATGCAACGCAACCCGAGGAGTTGCGGGTCGCCATAGTGGACGGCCAGCGCCTCTACGACCTGGACATCGAGTCGCCAAGCCTGGAGCAGAAGAAGGCCAACATTTACAAGGGTAAGGTGACTCGAGTCGAGCCCAGCCTGGAAGCGGCGTTCATCGACTACGGTTCGGAGCGACACGGATTCCTACCCTTCAAGGAGATCGCACGCAGCTACTTCGATACAGAGGGCCTCAAGGAAGGAATGCGACCGGGCATAAAAGACGTCATTCGCGAGGGCCAGGAGTTGCTGGTCCAAGTGGACAAGGAGGAACGTGGCAACAAGGGCGCCGCGCTGACCACCTTCATCAGCCTGGCCGGCCGCTACCTGGTGCTGATGCCCAACAACCCCCGCGCCGGCGGTGTATCGCGGCGCATCGAGGGTGATGATCGCCAGGAAATCCGACAGATCATGAGCTCCCTCGATATACCCGAGGGCATGGGTCTGATCGTTCGCACTGCCGGCGTGGGGCGCTCCCAGGAAGAGCTGCAGTGGGACCTGGACTACCTGCTGCAGCTGTGGGAGGTGATCCGCCACGCCGGCGCAGAAAGCCGCGCGCCGTTGCTGGTGCACCAGGAAAGCAACGTCATCATCCGCGCTCTGCGCGACTATCTACGGCCGGACATTGGCGAGATTCTGGTCGACCACGAGCCCGTTTACGAGCAGGCGCGGGAGTTCATGCAGTCGGTGATGCCGCAGAACGTTCATCGACTGAAGCGCTATTGTGACACCACGCCGCTATTCAACCGCTACCAAATCGAGACCCAGATCGAGAGTGCCTTCGAGCGGGAGGTGGAATTGCCCTCGGGGGGTTCCATCGTCATCGACCACACCGAGGCCCTGGTCTCGATCGACATCAACTCGGCGCGTGCCACCCGTGGCGCTGACATTGAAGAGACCGCGCTGCACACCAACCTGGAAGCAGCCGAGGAGATCGCGCGGCAGATGCGTCTACGCGACGTCGGCGGTTTGGTGGTGATCGACTTCATCGACATGGCCTCGTCGCGCAACCAGCGCGAGGTGGAAAACCGACTGCGCGAAGCCCTAAAAATGGACCGCGCGCGGGTTCAGTTGGGACGAATCTCACGCTTCGGGCTGCTGGAGCTTTCCCGGCAGCGCCTGCGCCCCTCCTTGGGGGAAGCCAGTCAGGTGGTGTGCCCCCGATGTTCGGGGCGGGGCACGATACGCAACATCCAGTCACTTGGCCTTTCGGTGCTGCGCATCATCGAGGAGGAGGCCTTGAAGGACCGCACTGGCCGAGTGGTGGCCCGGCTCCCGGTCAAGGTGGCGACCTTCCTGTTGAACGAGAAGCGTGAGAGCGTCCGTGGCATCGAGGCGCGCCATGGCGTGGCCATCTACCTGGTGCCCGACGAGCATCTCGAGACCCCCCACTTCGACATCGAGCGGCAACGCCGGGAGGACATGGCACGCCAGGGCGGTGCGGCTGCGCTGGTGAGCTACGAGATGCTTACCGAGCCGGAGCCGGCTCCGGTTGACAGCACCGAGGGCCGGCCAGCCGCGGCTCAGCAACCTGCGGTGAAGCTCGTTCCTCGCGGTGCCCCGAGCCCCCGATCGGCACTGCCCCAGGTTTCTGACCTGGGACTCGGCCCGGCCGCCGAACACCGCACCAGAGGCCTGCTGCGGCAGATGATCGAGCTACTGGGTTCGGCGATCTCCGGCCATCCGCGCCACGATCACGCCTCCACGTCACCCGAAGCAACAGCAGCGGCCGATTCGGAGCCGACGCCAACACAACGCCCGACCCGCGCCCCTGGCAAGCCGGCGGCGATCAAGGCAGTGCCGGCACCGGAGCGGCGTGAGCCGCGCGCAAAGCGGGCCGCGACGGCGCCTGCCGAGAAACGAGCTCCAGCAGACTCGCGGGAAGACAGCGCACCAGCCCCCGAACAGATATCCAACGAGACCGCCCTCAGCGACGACGCCGCCGAGCGGGGCAGCTCGGGTAGTCGCAGGCGGGGGCGCCGAGGGGGGCGGCGTCGGCGTCGGCAGGTTGGAGAGGGTGGTGCCAACGCTGATGGTACGGCGGGGGAAAGGAGTCCGGATGGCGCATCCGAGGTAACAGCGGCAGCCCCCTCCACCGACACCAAGGCTGGCGCTCCCGAATCGGCCACCGAAGGAGAAGCCGGGGCAGCTTCCCGGGAGCCCACGGACGGTTCTCGCCGCAGGGGTCGGCGCGGCCGTGGCCGCGGCCGCGGCACGCCGCGGTCAGCCGATGCCACCGATAACGAGGCGGCAAGTCAGGAGCAGGCAGCCGATGCGACCTCACAAGGCGGCGGCGAGCCATCACAGCAGCTGGGTTCCTCGCGGGCGCCACATCACGCCAGCACCAACGGCGATGCGGCCACCGACCGCGCTGGAGAAGGCTCATCACCACGGTCGGATGATGCCGCTTCGCAACCCGAAGCCCAGGACAACTCAAGCCAGTTGGTGCCGGATACGGTTGCTGCCCTCCCGACTGAGCAAAAACCCGCGCGGGGGGAAGTGCATAAGGACGAAGCAGGTGATGGCGAGCGGCAACCCGGCGCAGGCGAGACCAGGTCGGACCAGGATTCCAGTTCATCACCGCGACCATCGACACCAGCGGCGAACCAACAGAAGGCCCCGTCACCGCATGCCGTGCCGGAACACGATCTGCCCCCGGGTTCCTGAGCCGCGCCTTGGTAGCCGCTTGGGGCCTGCGGCAAATAAGTGCCGATCAGCTGGCTGCCGACGCCACGTCCATGTGGGCACTAGCCACAGTATTTCACCAGGGCAGCCTATGGCTCAACCTTATCTGATTGATCAACAAGACATTGCGCGGTATCCGTCAGGTCAAGGTCGAGGCTACAAAGCGTACGCCGCGGTAGGCACTCGAACCCCTATGTCGAGTGCTCGCGCTCCAGGTATGCAAACAGGCCGCGCGCAGCTTCGTCGATCAAGTCGAGGACGCGTTCGAACCCCAGCCGCCCTCCGTAGTAGGGATCTGGCACATCGCGGACATCAATGCCGGGCGCAAAATCCATCAACAGCCTGACTCGGGAGCGCAACTGCTCGGTGGGACACTTGGCCAGCAAGTCCTCCAAGTTGTGCTGATCCATGGCGATGATGTAGTCGTAGCGCTCGAAATCCTCGACAGCGATCCTGCGCGCCCGCTGTCGACTGAGATCGATGCCGCGAGCTGCCGCGGCCTGCTGAGCACGCAGATCTGGGGCCGATCCCAGGTGATAAGCATGGGTTCCCGCCGAGTCCACCTCCACCAAACCCGCTAGACTAGATTCAAGCA
>CAZLYT010000094.1:0-5275 GCA_964563515.1 uncultured Candidatus Competibacteraceae bacterium
TGGCGAGAATATTGCGGCAGGCCCATATCGATCGAGACGAATGGGAAACACTGTGATGGTGCCCACAGTGCCGAACAAGCCAGTGGAGCGGACGGCCCACCTCGCAGGTTTTTTTTGGCTTCTGCGGCATCGTCGCGGGTGGGCCGCCGCTCACCGGGAGCGTTAGGTGTTGCGTCCGTATGTAGGAAGGAAGAATAGCCCCCTGGCCGGTGGTCTTGGTGTCGCACCGACCGGGAGCTGAAAAGGAGATTGCCATGCGTATCCCACACGCTCGACCGATCAGCCGGCGGCGGTTTCTGGGGGGAGTGACGCTGGTGGGGGCGGCAGGGCTCTTGGGCTTCTCCCCCAGCCGCGCCGCAGCGGAGCCGCCACCCGAGACAACGCGGCTGCGGCTGGCGTACAACCCCGTCCTCTGCTTTGCGCCGCAGTTTGTTGCGGACGAACTCCTGCGGCTCGAAGGGTTTACCGACGTCCAGTATATCAAGGCCGCCAAGGGACCCTACCTCGCCCTGGCGACTGGCGAAGCCGACATCAATACCGGTCTCGGCGGGCAGTTCATCCTGCGGATCGATGCGGGGGACCCGCTCGTCATCCTGACCGGTACCCATGCGGGCTGCTTCGAGCTGTTCGCGACCGAGCGCATCCGCGCTGTGAAAGACCTCAAGGGCAAGACCGTGGCCGTGCCAGGGATGGGGTCGAGCCATCACCTCATCGTGGCCAGCATGGCCGCCTACATCGGGCTGGACCCCCGCAGCGACCTCACGTTCGTGACCCCGCCCACGGCCGAGGCCATACAACTGCTGGCCGAGGGCAAGATCGACGCCATGATCGGCTTCCCGCCAGAGCCACAGGAGCTCCGGGCGCGGCAGATCGGCCATGTCGTGGTCAACATGACCACGGACCGGCCGTGGTCGCAGTACTTCTGTTGCATGTTGGGCAGCAACACGGACTTCGTGCGCCAGCATCCCGTCGCCATCAAGCGGGCGGTGTGCGCCCTGCTGAAGGCGAACGCGCTGTGCGCGCAGGAGCCGGAGCGCGTCGCGCAGCTCCTCGTGGAGAAGGGCATCACCTCGCACTATGGCTATGCGGTGCAGGCCCTCAAGGAGCTGCCATACGGGACGTGGCGCGAGTACGACGCCGAGGACACGGTGCGCTTCTATGCCCTACGGTTGCATGAGGCGGGCATGATCAAGAGCACCCCCCAGAAGATCATCGCCCAGGGCACGGATTGGCGCTTCCTGAACGAGTTGAAGCGGGAGCTGAAGGGATAGCAGGGCAGGCTGCAGGGCCGTGGAGCAAGCGGGGGCACCCTGTGTCCCTGCCATTCTCCACACCTAACCCGGCACTGGAGCCGACGCCTTACAGCCTGCGCTCCTGCGTCGCTCCGGCTTCCAGGCGCGGCTCACCGCCAGCGTTCGGCGTCCAACATGTGGGGGCTCTCATCAGCCCGCAAGATGTTCTCTGAAGGAGTACATAAGGAGATGAGTGATGCAGTTACAGAGAACGGTGGCCATTGTGACCGGTGGCAACGGCGGCCTCGGACAACGCATTTGCCATGCTCTAGCCAGGGCAGGCAGTGGTGTGGTGGTCGTCTATGCGCAGAGCCACGAGAATGCCCAGGTGGTCGTCGGTCAGCTACGGGACGCCGGTGCGCGGGCGGAGGCGATGGCGTGTGATGTCACACAGCCGCAACAGGTGCAGCAGCTGGTCTCCCGTGTGCTCGACACCTTTGGCCGGGTGGATATTTTGGTAAACGACGCGGCGTACAACAAATGGATTCCCTTTCATGACCTCGACGCGATGACCTATGAAGAATGGCAGAAAATTCTTAATGTGAACCTCACTGGCCCCATGCTCTGTATCAAAGCCGTCGCACCGATCATGCAGCGTCAGGGCGGAGGACGCATTGTCAATATTGCTTCTGGGGCGGGTTTGTATCCTGGGGGTTCTTCCATCCCTTATGCCGTCTCCAAGGCGGGGCTCATTCATCTGACCCGCTGTATGGCTGTGGGTCTCGCACCAACGATTTTGGTGAACTGCATTGCCCCAGGATATCTTGAAGGTACCCGGGCAACGGCGAATATTACCCAGGCTGCCCGTGAACAGGCCCAGGCTGGGGCGCTTCTCAAGCGGGCGGTGGACAAGGATGACGTCGCCAATCAGGTGGTGGCATTCTGCCAGACGGACAGTATTACCGGTCAGACGCTGCTCATTGATGCCGGGCGTTTCTTTCATTAGGAGGATATGGAGCGAGGGAAGCAGCGTGCGAACCGAGGCGCAGGAGCGGTGTTGCTAACCGAGGGGGAGTGTACGTGGGCTCAACCACCAGCGCGGAGACGCACCAGAGCAAAGTGGCGGGAAAAGCAGTGCCATGTTCCTACCAGCTCCTATGCCGAACCAAGCGCTGTAGCCGACGCCTTACAGCGCTCGCTACGCTTCCGCTTTCAGGCGCGGCTGAGCGCCAGCGTTAGGCGCCTGCGGCGTGGAGGAAAAAACACCGAGAGGCAACGGTCATAGACCATCGAGATCACTTGATGAGCACGTCCAGCAGTCCTGTGCACCTCGTCTTCAGGACTACGCCTTCGCTTTGTGGACAGCCGTGGTGAGGGCAAACCAGATAGGAACAGAGGAGTACGCCAATGAACGCAGATGATCGGCAGGCCATTCTCGACCTCATTGCCCAGTATGGCTACATGTATGACAGCAACGATGTCGAGGGTTATATCGCGCTCTTCCATGACGATGCTGTGATGCACGTGTATGTCCCCGGTCAGACCACGCCCGTGTTCACTCATAGGTCGCACAGCGAACGACGGGCCTTCATGCTGGAGCGCCGTGGAACATTAGCCCAGCAGGGCATACAACCGCGCCATTACCAAACGAACCCCGTGCTGACCGAAGTGGGCGAGGGGCTCGTGCGGGGGCAGACGATGCTGCTTCTCACCCACCTACGCCCTGGCGAGGCCACACCACGGGTCATGAGCACTGGCATCTGCCAGTATGAGTTTCGCCGGTCTGCGGACGGCTGGAAGTTCTCCCGTCGCGACTCGTATGGCGACGTGGCTCCCCCGCAAGTAGGTGGCTGAACCTCGGTGGCGGGAACTGCTCACGTTCGGTAGTTTCTACGAGTACCTGCGCCTAACACGGGCTTGCAAGCGACCGCCAATAGCCTACGCTCGTTCCTCGCTCCGGCCATTGGCGGCGCCTGAATCCGAGCGTTATGTGCCCATAGAATTTGGTTGGCTAGAACGTCTTTTTTGAAGGATAATCCCCTCATGATCCAGGTCAGTGCAGAAGAAATACAACGGGATCTCTTCACCTATCTTCAGCGGGTCGAAGCTGGCGAGACGGTTGTCATTGTCCGTGCGGGGCAAGCAGTGGCGGAAGTCAAACCGATCGTGCCGCGGACCAAGACACTGCGCCCCTTTGGCTTATGCGCAGGCGAGTTTATTGTCCCAGATGATTTTGATGCGCCCTTAGCAGAGGATGTGCTGAACGCATTTGAAGGCACATGAGGCTGCTACTCGATACGCACATTTTTCTTTGGTTTATCAGTGGCGACACGCGGTTGTCCCCCGAGTGGCGCGATAGCATCCGTGCGGCAGAGAATGAGGTCTATATGAGCGTGGTTTCCTTTTGGGAAGTCATGATCAAACATGCCCTGGGTAAGTTGCCGTTGCCCCAGCCCCCAGCACAATATCTCCCGATCCAGCGGGCACGGCATCTGATAGCGAGCTTATCCCTGGATGAAGCCAGTGTCCGTCATCTCGCCTCGTTACCTGCGGTGCACCGGGACCCATTTGACCGCATGTTGGTATGCCAGGCTATGGAACTTGGGTTAACCATCGTTACAGTGGATCCTGTGTTCACGGCGTATCCAGCGCCACTGCTGGGCCGCACATAACACAGCACTGCACCTGACTGCCTACAGCGTCCGCTACGCTCCCGCTTCCGGCAGCAGGTGAGCCCTGGCGTTAGGTGCCTTACGGAGGGGACGACAATGGCTTTCTGGAGACGCGTGAAGAAGGTTGGAATATGTGACGCCATTGAGCGGGGCGACCTTGCTCAAGTCGTGAAACTTCTCGATAGCGTCGCTGACATCGACCGAAGGGATGAACGTGGACGAACCCCCCTCACCGCGGCCGCCGCCTATGGCCAACGAGACATCGCCAGGCTGTTGCTCGACCGAGGAGCCGATATCAATTGCGAATCAGCCACTGGTGCTAGTCCACTAGCCATAGCGGCGATGGAAGGTCACTCGGAAATCGTCGCCCTGCTTCTGGACCGGGGCGCGAATGTTGATGCCGATGCGGCACGTAAGCGGATGGCTCATCTGTCACTTCGTCGCGGCGTAATTCCTAGCTTTGATGCTCTGAATCTCATGGTCAACCCACAGACAGGCAGGCCATTCAGGATTGCTGTACCGCTTGTTCTCGCAGCGGAACATGGGCACACGGCGACAGTGGAACTATTGTTAAAGCGAGGTGCCGATATCAATGCGCCGATGGAAACCGGTGAAACGGCTCTCATCCAAGCGGCGCAGGAAGGGCACCTCGACGTGGTGCGCCTCCTCCTAAACAGTGGGGCTGATGTAAATGCGGCTGCCGAGGATGGTTCCTCTCCCCTCACTCAAGCAGCCCAATACGGTCGTATTGAGATCGTTCGGTTACTTCTTGAGAACGGGGCAGACATTAATCAACGAGCGGGTGGTTCTACCGCACGAAGGCACGCAGAGCACAACGGGCACCGGGAGATCGTCCACGTCCTCCGTGAGCACGAGGCGAAGTAGCCGCAGTCCGTGGCTGGAAGCATCTCCGTCAGTGAAAGGTCAGTTTGAAGTAGCACTCCTACATCTACGGCACCTAACAAAGGCCTGGAACTGACGGCTTCCAGCCGCAGCTCAGGCCCAGCGTTCGGGGAATAAAAAGACCATGATTGCAGATTCCTTTTCAGCCGCCTATGATGGATACGATGAGATTGCATTGACCACAGGAGAGTGCCATGAAGTTGACCTTGCCACTTGACAAGATGACGACAGAAGAGAAGCTTCTTGCATTAGAGGAGATCTGGGAGGATCTGTGTCGCATACCTGATAACATGCCGTCTCCAGCCTGGCATGGCAGTGTTCTTGAGGAGCGACAGCAGCGGGTTGAGGAGGGTTCCTCTGCATTCGTCGAGTGGACGAGAGCAAAGCAGAACATCCGAGATGCCACGCCATGAGAGTGCAGATTCTTGACGAAGCCCAGCGAGACCTCGTTGAGGGCTACCGCTTCTA
>CAZLYT010000095.1:0-7451 GCA_964563515.1 uncultured Candidatus Competibacteraceae bacterium
GTCTGGCTGCAGCACGGTGTCCACTTCGTCGTCGGCCTCTCCGGCCTTGGGAAGACGGACGTCTACCGCGGCAATGAATGCGCGACAGGGCTTTCCTACGAGCTGATTGGCCACCTGACGGTATATTTCTCCGGCGACATCTTGGTGCACCAGGTCGGGCGCTGGCGACATCAGGTATGCCTGACCGTCGACGAGCTCGTAGCGCACGTCGCCGGGCCAGCTCAGGTATTCGCCGTAGCTGTGGCGTTCACTATCTCGAAGCAGCAAGCCCATGCTGTTATCCGCAGATCCGTAGTAGCGAGCCAGTCTAGGGCAAGGGGCGGACTCACGTCTTCCCATCGCCCCGGTGCTCGTGGCGTGACTGATCGCGAAGGAGTTGCGGGCGGAGACGGGTAATAGGGGATTGGACGGAGCTATTGTCACAGCAGACATGTTGGTGCAGCCGGAGCGCGTCCCCCCTTACACGGCCAATCTCCCCGGTGACATGGCCGTTGTTAGCGGCAACAACGCCGTCTAGATGTAGGAATTGTTTAACAAGACAATGGATTGTACTGCTTTGGCCCCGGGGTGCGCAGGACACTGGCCCGACCCCAGGATGCGGTGCGTCGAATGGGCTGATGAATGAGAGGCCCTGCCACACTGCCGACTGGACAAGAGAGCGCGACGCTGCCTCGTCGGTAACAGTTTTTCCAGCGGCCGTCGTCAGACACAGTTCTGGGACTGAAAGGACTCGCGGATATTCGGTTGGGCGGCGCGATCACCCGCGCCCCCCCACGCAAGCTCCGGGTAGAGCAAGGGTAGCTTTGGACTGGTAGCGTAGGCGACGGCCGCAGTGGTGCGCGCTTCGGTTGCCGGCTGCGCCAAGACCCGCCGGACGAAACCGGCAGGTCCTGAGGGAGGTCGGCCGGTTTCAGCTCAGAGCGTGGCCGGCTCCATCCAGACGAACTCCGCCTGGTTCTCACCGCCCTTTTCTGAGGACACATCGAGCCCGTAGAAAGTGCCCTGGATCAGGTAGTAGGGGGAGACCACCTGCTGGTTGCGGTTGCCGGCATCCACGTAGTAGACGAGCTCCACCTGCTGAATCACCACCTGGTTCACCGCGCCGGTGTGCAGGCGATACAGGGTCTGCGGGGACTTCGAGGCAATGTAGTCGGCGAGCGCTTTCTCCGCCGGGCGCACCTCGACCATGTCGCCGCGAGCCAGGTCGGGCAGCGCGTCGTACAAGCCGCTGATGCCGTTGGGGCCAAAGTAGACGGTGGTCTTGGCGCCCGGCCCCCAGGCAGGGAAGCCGTCGAGGCGGTGGCCGAAGTGGGCGGCGGCCGCCACCGTCTTCACGTTCTCAAGCTTGCCGCCACGCTCCATCGACTTGACCTCGACGAAGGACACGTCCTTGAGGTACATGCCGCCGCGCGCCAATCCGTGGCCCTTCAGGAATTCCCCCGCCTGATTGGCATAGAGCCGGGTGGCGTTGTCGCGCTCGAGCTTCTGGCCCGCCAAGAGGTCGTCGGCGTGCTCGGAGAAAAGTTGCCGCTCCATATAGAAGACCGCGCCCGAGCTGAAGTACTCGATGCTGCGCTGATCGGAGTCGGTCAACATCATGCTGACGGCACCATCATCGGCGCGGTCGGTGCCGCGGCTCTTGGGCTCGAAGCCGAAAGCTTGGGCGACCGGCTCGCGGCGCGGATCGATGGCTGTGGGATCCACCGGCTTGACCAGATAGGTGGGCAGTGCCGCCGGCACCTCGGGCAGCTTCGCGACCACCTTGTAGGAGACCTGTAGATCGATTTGGGGCACGGTGCCTTTCACCTGCGCCGGGTCCTTTGTGGTGCCGTCACCATCCCCGTAGATGGCATCGGTGTCTTCGGCGTGGGCGGCCATGCCGAGCATCATGGCGGTGAGCGTTACCGGCAACAGGAAACGTCTTGCACTCATGGTGTTTTCCTCAATCAAACGATGTCTGTAGAAGTGGCTTGGGGATCGTGGCTGGAGGCCCTCAATTGGTGCTCCAGCTCGCGTAGAAAAGGCTGGTCGGGTTATCCGGGTCGGAGCTGGTGAAGCCGAAGCCCCAGAGGTGGTCGTCGTAGGTATCGCTGCTGCCGTTGTCGGCGCGCATGTAGGCTGCCGTGGTGCCGTTCTCTGAAAGGATGGTGGCCTTGATCCAGGCGTCCCTGACGCTCCAGCCGTAGTGCATCGCGTACTTGAGGAAGTCCTCGCCGCGGGAATCCTTGTCGAAGGTGTTGGTGCTGTAGCTCAGCACATAATGCAAACCCTCGAATACCGGCCAGCCCCAGCGATTCCACTTGCCGGAGTCGTCCTTCAGCACCTGACAGGCGTCGACGATCAGCCACTCCAGGTCTTTGTCGCCCAAGGTGGTGTCGTTGTAATGCACCTGCAGGTCGTCCTGATTGACGCCAAAGTAGAAACCGCTGCTGTTGCCGTGTCCGGCGAACAGCACCAGGTCGACATCGTCGCCGTAAAGCTGGTCGGAACCGCCCAAAGCCACGTCTTTGAAATCCCTTTCCCAGGCCAGGTTGTCGGTCCAGGAGAAATCATTGACCCAGGTAGCGCTGTAGTTGTAGAGAGCGTCCTCGAACTTCTCGCCCTCCGGCACGGTCTTGGGCAGATCGGGATTGGTGCCGTTGTAGTCTCCCACTGCTTCCCAACCGGCGCAGCGACCGCTGCAATCGGCGAGTGCGTTGTGCAACGGCAATAGACTGGCAATGCCAGCCAGCCCGACCAGGGCGATAGGCGTGGTTTGACGCATGGTGTGCTCCTTCCTGTGCTGGTTACCTTCGTGCTAAAGGCCAGCGCAGCTTACGAAGGTATGAGGCGGAAGGATGGGAACTATTGGATAGGGAATGGGGCCACTTTTGCCCACGGTGTTGTGAAGTCCCGCACACCGCCTGAGTTTGTAATGGGGGCATTACACTTTCGGCACTGGCTGACGACTGATTCGCACCGTGCGCCTTGCAGGTTTCCTAACAGAGCGGCGCGCTGAACAATCGGGCTGCGCGGAAATTTGTCGCCAAAGGTGTGAGCTGCTTCACAGCGAGACTATCAATCTCGCAGCAGAGTCCAATAGTGAAACGTGCAATGGACAATGTAAGTCAATCACCACATAGATTCTCGATATGATCGGCTTATCATGAGGGAATCCGGCCATTGAGACGGTCGACAGTCCGGCGGAAGGTCTATTCTCCGGATATATGGCCAACGACCCTTTGCATCTGCGAGTCTTTGTTTCCTCGCCCGGCGATGTTTTCGAAGAGCGCCGCGCCGCTCGTGAAGTGCTGAGCGCGCTACAGCGGCAGCCGTTGCTGCGTGGCCGGGTGACCCTCGACGTGATCACTTACGACGATCCGGACGCGCCAGCCCCAATGGCAGCTGGCGAGACGCCCCAGGAATCGGTCAATCGCTTCAGCGGACGCCCGGCCGATTGCGACCTCACCGTGGTGATCCTCTGGAGTCGGCTGGGGACGCCAATCCCGCCTCCTGTGCAGCGCGAAGACGGCAGCCAGTATCCATCCGGCACCGTGTGGGAGCTGGAGGACGCGCTTCGAGCCGATCGAGAGGTGTGGGTCTATCGCCGCCATGAGGTGCCGAGCATCGGCTTGACCGACCCGGCCTTCGACAAGAAGCGCGCCGACTACCTGGCGGTGGAAGCATTCTTCCAAGGCTTTGCCAACCCGGACGGCTCGCTACAGCGGGGCTTCAGCACCTATGCCCGTGCCGCGGACTTTGGCCCACTTTTCGAAAAGCATCTGGAAGCCTACATTCGCGGGCGCCTCGACCCTGCCAACGGCGCGCCGCCCGCCGCGGCGCCGCGAGGCGATGCGACCGGGGCGGATCTCACCATCAGCTCGCTCGCTGGCAAGCGGCGGGTGCGACCGCTCGCCGGTCACCCGGTGCTGACGCCGACCGGGATGGCTGAGCCGGTCTACAGCGGCGGGGTTCAGGTCTCCTTCACCCTGGCGCACAACGGCGCCGGCAAGCAGAGCATCACCCTGTACGCCCTCGAGCTCGAGCTGCTGCGGTTCACCCCCGGCGCCCGTTCCGAGCTCCGCTACCAGATCGAAGGGGAGGAAATCCAGGGGGCGGGGGTCGCGCAGCCCCATGTTTTTTCCCTTTCCTTGCGCGGAGACGAGGTGGGGCCGGCCGTCTGGGTGACGGACTCGCGCCAGGGTCGCGTCGCCCTGGCCCGGAGCGGCAACTTGTTTGATACCGAGGATGCGCGTGTCCTTACCTTTAGGGCTGATCTAGGTGAGACCGAGGAGCTCCAAGGCACGGTCTTGGCGCAGGAAGCCGGTCTGTACGAGTTCCGTTTCGCTTTTTACTACAGCGTCGGCGGCAGCGACCGAGAGCAGGTGTCCGAGCCGCTGCTGGTGCACTTCGATGAATAGCCCCGACAGCACCGGGCGTCCGGTGCGCGACCCGAGGGTCGAAGCCATCGCCCACGACAGCAAGTGGTGGAGTCTGCTGACGCAGGATCTCTTCGGCTACGCCGGTGACGATCCCGATCCGCGCCCGCTCCCGAAGCGCACCCTGTACTCCATCAAGAAGAAGATGTCGGAGTACCTGCAGGCCGGAATCGAGCAGCAGTCCCGGTCCGATGCCGTTGACAAGAAACCTTGGGCCTGGGATGCGTTTCATCTGGCGTTCTGCAGCGACCGCTTCAAGATGCCGTTGGACGAGGTGATCCCGGTGCCACGGGAGGATCTCTGGTGGCTCGCCGCGCCCGATGACCTGGTGCTGCTGTCCGATCGGGTCACCCACCACTACACCACGGTGGACCAGGTGGCGCGGGAGGCCGAGCGCATCTTCTTCATCGACGAATGGCCGGAGCGCATCTTCTTGCGGCACGGGCTGAATGCGGCCGGCGTAGCGGCGCAGGTGGATAGCTACCTGGCGGGCGTTCTGGACGGTGTGGCGCCGGGCCTGCGCGGCAACAAGCACGTCAGCATCACGAGGGAGGAGTTCTCCCGCGTGGCCGTGGGCCTGATCAGCCTCGACACGCCCAACTTGTTGGATCGTTACCTCGAGCATCGTCCCGAGGCGAAGACGAGCTTTGCCGTGCGCTACGCCTTCGGCGCCGCGCTCATGGACGTTGAGCTGGACCGGCTGGCCCGCTATGCGGTGGGACACTTCAAGGCCGCCTGGCGCATCGCCAGCGCCAGCCCTGCGGCAAGTGACGCCCAGCTTGCCGCGGCGCGACTGTATCAGGCACTTGCGATCGCTGAGCAGGTGCAGCGCTACGCCGGCGAGCCCTTGGCAGCCAAACCCTTTGCCGACGAGCGATGCAATCTGCTGGCGAGTCACGACGAGGCGCGCCTGCTGGAGCGGCTGGACATCGAGTCAGTGGCGCGGATCGGCAATGCAGCGGGCCAGGCGCAGGATTTCGACACCGCTCGCCGTTTCCTCGATCGCGCCGTGGCACGCGATGCCCATCATGAAGGCGCGCGTCATCTACGTGCCATGGTGCGGTCGCGCCAGAGCGAGTGGCAGGGAGTCATAGTCGATCTCACCGCAGCGCTCGCCGCCAATAGCGAGCGCACGCGGCGACGGCAAGCCGAGCGGGACGCCCGCGATCCTCGCGACCGCCATGGCCTCAGCGATGACGAGGCTCGGCTCGGGGGGCTGCGCAGTCGCCGTCTGGAGGAGCTCAGCCTCAGGGTGACGGCGTGCCTGCAGTTCCAGCGCGCGTCAGAGGCGCAGGCGGCGGCGGAGGAGATGGTCGCCGTGGCGCCCGAGCGGCCCGAGGGCCACCGCACGCTCGGGGCGCTGGCCTTGCAGGCGGGCAGCACGGCGAAGGCTCAGGAGCATCTGCGCGCCGCCCGTACATTGGAGCCGAGTGAGCGCGGCCGCGCCCAGATCGACCAAGTGCTGGCGTCGCTGACTACGCCGGACGTGGGAGCGGTAGGCGAATGAGCGGGGTACACGCGGCGGCCGCACTCGCAGCAGACGCCTTGCGCGCGGGCCGGGAGGCCTGGGCGGCGGCATTGCGCGCACTAGACGACTCGGGAGCCGTTTCCGAGGACCAACCGCTGGACCCGGCCCTGCTGGCGCAAGCGCTGGAGCAATTTCAACTGGCGGCAGCAGGCTTTACCCGCGCCGGATCGCAGACGATGGAAGCGCAGGCCCTGCTGGGTGGGGCGGAGGTGCTACTGCGCATGGCCACCGACGCACCGGGTGGCCTCGAGCAGCTCTGGCAGGCCGAGCAGTGCGCGCGGGGGGCGCTGGAGCGGCTCGATTGCGTGCGCGACTTGGAGCCTGCGCTGCGGGGCTATCTGCTGCTTGCCGCGATCAGTCGTCAACTCATCCCCACGCTGCCGCCGGAGCAACGGGAGCCGCGCCTGCGGGGCCTCACGGCGGTGCTGGAAAGCGCCCAGTACCTGGCGCAGGAGCACGGCGATCTCGAGCTCTTGGCGCTCGCCAAGGTCCATGCCTGTCACGTTCTCAGCGAGCGCTTCGAGCCCGATCGCGATTAAAACCTGCTTGATGCCATTCGCCACGGCGAGCGCGCCTGCGCGCGGCTGCGTGAGATGCCAGGGGCGCGCAGCTTCGAGCTGCCCGCGCTGCTGCACCAGCTAGGCAACTGCTGCATGAAGGCGGGGGGTGACCGCTCGCGCTGGCTGCGGCAGGGGCGCGGCTGGTACCGCGAGGGCGCTGAAGCGGTAGACGCACACCGTTACCCACGCCTACATCGCCTGCTGGCCGAGCACGTGGCAATGGCGGAGGCCTTGCTGGCAGAGCAGCATTATTCGCTGCCAGAGAAAGAAATGGTGGCTCGCTACGGCAGCCACATCCAGACCGCGCTGCGGAAGCAGGAGGGTGCAGAGGCGCGCAAGCTCGCCTGGGGCTTCCTGGCGTGGGCCTGGTCGCTGCCGCAGACACCCAACGTTCATGTGGGCGAAGCGCACAAGACGCTGGCGAAAGTGGCGATCAGTCGAGGCGACGTGGAGGAGGCGCAACATCACCTGTATCACTCAGTCGGCGTGCTCTCAGCCGTGCTGGCCGAAACCGACCGGTGGTACTACCTGATGGGGGAGGCGCGCGATCTCTACGCGCAAGTTCTCCGGCACGCCGGGCAGGAAGTGGAAGTGGAGCTCTGGCTCGGCCGCGCTGCCCAAGCTTTCGCCACGGCGCAGGCGGCGACTGCGCGCGCCGCCCAAGTAATCGATCGCGACCCCGCCGCCTCGCTGCCCGACCTCGACTACGCGCTGGCGGCTTTTCCCTGCCACCCCACGGCCCATTTCTACCGTGGGGTCGTGAGAATGCTTCAGGGCGAACTGGCCGGCGCGGCCACCGATTTCGACTTCACCATCACCCTCAAGCCCAAGAGCCTGCGCGCCCATGTCAACCGGGCCAACGTCAAGATGAAGCTCGGTGATCTGGAAGGCGCCAAGGCCGACTTGGATCATGCGGTCGAGCTCGAACCCCACAACGTCGACGTG
>CAZLYT010000096.1:0-9773 GCA_964563515.1 uncultured Candidatus Competibacteraceae bacterium
CATAGAACTCCCTCTAGAGTGATGAGGTGCGGCCGGAACCATTGTGTAGACCCAGCCCAAGTGGCAGCAACGTCCCCCACATAAGCCTTTCCGGTTTATGCTCGACTACTGTCTCGAAAGAGATCGGATGCCCAGGGCGATTCTCATGCCGTTTGCACCAATGTTCGGCTTTTCTCTCTATGGGCCGTGTGGCGAGTTCCTGTAGGAGGGTGCCCCGCCGGCCACGGCCTCGGATACCGTTACAGGCTGGCGGTGTGACCAAGGCCGTCACCGCCGACGCGGGTGGTCTGGCCCTGTGGGTTCAGGGCGAGTTGAATCGGGGCGGGTGAGATGCTGGCTGGCCGGACCGGGGACGGCTGGGGAAGGCTAGATCGGTCGGTGAGCGTAGCGGGCGGCTGTCGGTGCATGTCGCTTCGCTTACTGCGCCCTCTCGCTCGTGGCGTTTTGCTTGGGCCGACATTCGAAGGATCAATGGTGCAATCCCTCGCGTACCCATTTTCTTAACGGGGCGCTCGGCGCGGCTGCTGCGGATCACAGCCTCCGACCAGGTGCCTTGCCCGAGCTTCGCCAATATTCAGCTCGATCAATGCAGCTTGGCCGGAGGCCGGAACCAGTCCGTTCAGGTCTCGATGTCGGTTTCGAGTCTCGGCCAGTCGACGAATGCAAAAACCCAGATTGCCGCGAGGTTTACGATTGGCACGAGGACCAACAAGACCCACCACCGCGAAAACCCGGCCATATTCAATACTCTGCCGTTTATCCAAACAACGAAGGCCACCACGATGAATAAGATCAGAAAGAAGACGGCGGCTTGCCAACTGACGTTCATTTCGGGACGCCCTCCGAACATTCGCCTGTATTGGCCCAGGCCGTGGCTGGCCAGCGCGAGAAGGCCAACACCATCGTGGTGATCAGCAGCCCAAGATAGGGCAGAAAGACGAGCAATGAGAGCGCAGGCCGCATTCCGGCCTTCGCGTGTATCTTCCAAAGCGGAACGATCAAAGGCAGCCCGAACACGAAGCCTGCGAGTATGTCGAGCAATACCGTGTTTTCCATCTTCACGTCCTTGTCCTGTTTTGAATTCAACTCTAGGCACTACGAGGGTCGGTGATGGTGAGGACCTCCATCGAAGAGAAGCTATTACTGCGGATCAGACTCGCTGGGGATACTTCGCTCTGGAGCCACCGAAGCTCAGGCGGCGAGACGCACTCGGAGCATTCACGATGCGAGAGCGCCCGCGTTGGTTGACTGCTCCCAGGGGAGCGAAAGCCACGCGGACTCGGCGAGTACAAGGCGTTCACTCTCGGCAATCCAGCCGATGCCCCCTGCGCCGGAACGAAGAGCATCGAGGGCGGAGGTCGTCTCGGTGAGCATCGCCACATCGACCGCCAGCAAGCGATCTCCAGCGGCGGTCTCGAAACCTGCTAGCGTGGGGCCCTCTTCCGCAAACCACGCTGCAATTTCCAGACGATCTTGGCCACCGGCGATGTCTATACGCAGGCTATCGCCAGCGCGACGAAAGATTAGGTCCTCGGGATCGAGTTCCGGCCCGAATCGGACCCAGTCGTCCTCCGTAGCGCCGTCAGCGAGCTCCTCGATGCGATCGGCTCCATCACCACGGCCGAATCGATACCAGTCGCCTCCTGGTCCGCCCCGGAGCCGGTCGTCGCCAGGACCACCACTGAGGAGATCGCGGCCATTGCCGCCCTGGAGCAGGTCGTTGCCCTTGCCACCGAAAAGATGGTCGTCGCCACTTCCGCCGCGCAGGCGATCGTTGTCGGCGCCACCGAACAGGACGTCGTGCCCCGGGCCACCCACCAATAGGTCGAAACCCTCGCCCCCCGCGAGCAGGTCATGACCGTCACCACCCCAGATTTCGTCGTCTCCGGCGCGTCCCGGAATGCCCTCGTGAGCCGACGTGCCCCGGATCTGGTCCGGGCCATCGGTGCCAGCCACCAGATCGCGGGCTGGGATGACCTCGACTGGGATCCGGGCGATACCACGGGAGGTGCTATCCAGCTTGATGCTGAGAGGATCGCCAATGGCTTCATGGCCGGGTGGCGTCGCCTCGACGCCGTTGAACTCAATGCGAAACCATTCCGGGACCACGCCCCCCACCTCGCCGTCGACAGGGACGCCGACCAGGTTTTCGAATGACACCTGGTTGGTGCGATCCGACTCCAGGACAAGCGTGGCGGTGCTGTCCCCGAGGTGGTCGACATCCTCCCTGAGGAGCTCGGGCAAGAGATCCGCCAATGCCGTGACCGTCCCATCGCCAAGCTCGAGGAGCTCTATGACAGGGGAGCCGCCGTCGAATGCATTCAGCACTCGCCCCCGTTCGACATCGTCCACCAGCCAGACCAAGTCCGGGCCGTCATGCGCCACCTGAAGCGCCTCGAGCTGCACGTCTAGGAGCTCAATCCGGTCCGTCCCGGCTGAATCCCGAATAGTGAAGTGGCCCTCGTTGACTGCGACCCGATAGCGGTCGTCACCGTTTCCGCCATCCAGGTAGTCGCGGCCGCCGCCGGCGACCAGCAGGTCATCCCCGCCAAAGCCGAACAGCAAATCCGCACCACCGGAACCGAACAAACGATCGCCCTGATCGGTCCCTGCCAGCGTCGCGCCATAGGTGCTGGCGGACCAATCGATCCCGCCCAGGTCGTTGTGCAGCGGTGCCGGCGGCTGTTCGAACGGGGACTCGGGGAGCGCGGCCAGTAGGTCAACCAGCGGAAGCTCCCGCTCCCCCACTGAAATCCGTTCGATGCCGGTGGCGTATAGATCGACGCCCTGCTCCGCGCCCCAACGCAGGCACAGGTAGGCAACGGCGGGAGCATGAGACAGGTAGTGCTGATAGTCGACGGACAATGCGTCGGAGTCGCTGCCAAGCCAGTTCACCTCGAGCGAGACGGTGACGGGTTGGCCAGCCGGGCTTTCCAACCGAAGACTGTCGGACCCGGGGTCCTCACCGAAACCGAGACTGAGCTGAGGCAGCAATCGGTCGACGCCGGCGCCGGTGGCGCTGAAGACGTAGAGGTCGTCACCCGTGCCGCCGATCAACGTATCCTCACCTGCCCCGCCCGCCAGAGTGTCGTTGCCAGCGCCGCCCTCCAAACGATCGTCTCCATGACCCCCCGCGAGCTGGTCATGTCCATCCAGCCCTCGTAGCTGGTCGTGACCGCCGTATCCCACCAGGACATCAGGCCTGAAGGTTCCCGTGATGCTCTCTTGCGCGGCGCTTCCCAAGAGGAAACCGCCGGGATAGCGGTAGGCGTCGGGGCTGATCCGCCACGCGTCGCTCAGCTCCGTCAGCAGCGTGGTCACCGATAGCTTCTGGTCTTCGAACTGAACCCACTCGATCGCCGTGGCGGTGAGATCCAGTCCACGAGCATCATCTGGGCCCCAGCGCAGGGCAAGTCCCCAGTCGTACCCGGTGGCGACATCTGCCAGCGTTTGAGCTCGGACGTCTTCGCGTCGCAAGCCGAGCAGCGTAATGGTGTCATTGCCCCAGTCCGACTCCTCGGCGAAAAGAAAAGCGTCGAAGCTGTCGATGCCGGTATCGGCTGCGTAGATCACGTAATTGTCGTCGCCGGCGCCACCGTGCAGGAGGTCTGCACCGGCCCCACCTATCAGCACATCGGCCTCGCTACCGCCGAGGAGGGTGTCCTCGCCGCCGCCCCCGTGGAGGAAGGACGACTTGTCACTGGCTTCCAGGTGATCGTCGCCACCAAGCCCCAGCGCCAGCCGCTCGTTGTGACGCAGCACCAGCAGGTCGTTCACCACGCTTCCCACGATGGAGCGCTGCTGCATCAGGCGCTGCTCCATCTCTGCAGTGCTCCATCCGCTGCCGTCCGCAAAGCGCAGCTGGTCTACTGGACGGCCGCCGTCGGCGCCCTGATTCTGATAGTCCTCGACCAGGATGGCGTCGCCGCTGTTGCGGATCATGACCAGTAGATCGCGGTCGGCCCAGGTGCCTTGCTCGATGATCAGCAGACCCTCGGGGCTGAGCCCCGCCGCCAGCTCGACTACGTCGAAACCCGTCTCAGCCCCAGCTCCACTGAAGTACTCGACGCTGTCGACCCCGGAGCCTAGTGCCAGCTCATAGACGTCGTCACCAGCGCCTCCCACCAGGGTGTCGCGGCCGGCGCCGCCGGCTATCCGATCGTCTCCAGCGCCGCCATACAGCAGGTCATTGCCAGCTCCGCCATGCATTGCATCGTCGCTGGTGTGCCCTTCGAGGCGGTCGTCACCCACTCCGCCCACCAGGACTCGACGCCACAGCTCGTCCCGTGACCAAAGCTCGGCGAACTCCGTGTCGAACTGGACGCTAGCCAAGGCGTGGTCCGGGACCGCGAAGAACTGCTCGACCACGACCACATCGCCGGTCCCCCGCAGCGTGATACGCAGGTCGTCATCCCTGCGCTCTGGCTGCACTGAATTCGGGTCGACCCCATGCAGCCACAGCTGGTCCCGCCCTTGGGCAGCCTCGGTCGGAAGTTGCCCCGCCTCTGCGGCGATTCGGTCGATGCCGGCGCCTGGGGCGACTTCATAGCGATCATCGCCAACGCCTCCAATTAACCGGTCGGCGCCAGGGCCACCAATGAGCACATCGTTGCCGGAGCCGCCGTAGAGCCGATCATCGCCGACGCCCCCACGGAGGATGTCGTCGCCGCCCAGACCCTCGAGGGTCGATCCAGTACTGGCTGCTCGCAGATAGTCGCCTGCGCCCGAGCCGGAGATACCGCTACCACCCTCCGGAGCCGTCAGCTCCAAGCGTATCGGCTGGTCGGCGTCGCCATAGCTCAATCGGGCCAGCGAGCGGAAAGTGGCGATATCCAGGTGGACGCCATCCTCACCTGCCCCGTAGCGGAGCACCACGCCGGTTGGCCCATGCTCGAGGGTGACGTCGGAGCCCGTGAGATCCGGGAACCGTATTCGGTTGGCTCCGAGGGCGTCACTCAGCTGGTCGAACCCGGCGCCAGTTTCGAACACGTAGACGTCATCGCCCTTCTCGCCTTGCAGCACGTCGTTGCCCGAGCCGCCACTTAGCACGTCGTCGCCGCGCCCGCCGAAGAGCCGATCCACTCCCGATCCGCCGAACAACCGGTCGGCGCCGTCATCGCCCCAAAGCCAATCGGCGCCATCACCTGCCGTGATGCGATCGTCACCGGCGCCGCCGTACAGCGCGTCGGCCCCGGCGCCCCCGTCAAGAAGGTCGTCGCCGCCGCCCCCGAGAATGCGATCATCGCCGCTGCCCCCCAGCAGCGTGTCACCGCCGTCTGCGCCTTCCAGATAGTCGTTGCCGCCACCACCCTTGAGCAGGTTCCCCGGGTCAAACGCCGCGGAACCAGCGGCGAGGCCGATCAGCACGTCGTCACCTTCGCCGCCGTCCAGTTTGTCGGCGCCCGCGCCTCCGACCAGCTGGTCGTTATCCTCACCTCCGTCGAGCTGGTCATTGCCGGCGCCGCCGAACAGGAGGTCAGCCCCGAGACCTCCGAGCAACGTGTCGTGGCCGTCGCCGCCGCTCAGCTCGTCAGCACCCTGGCCACCGCTAAGAAAATCGTCGCCGTCGCCTCCTTGCAGCAGATCGTCACCATCGCCCCCTTCCAGGAAGTCGGCTCCCGCCCCAGCATCGAGCCGGTCAGCCCCGGACCCGCCGCGAAGAAGATCGCGACCACTTCCACCGACCAGCAGGTCGTCACCGTTGCCGCCGTCAAGCTGGTCGTCGCCGCCATTGCCGTAGAGCTCGTCGTCGCCATCACCACCGAACAGCATGTCGTTACCGATGTGGTCTCCGGCACCGCCCTGGGCCTCCCATTCGTCGCCGACCAAGAGATCGTGACCGGCGCCGCCGTCCAGTTGGTCGTCTCCGGCTCCGCCGTAGAGAGTGTCATGACCCAGTCCGCCTTGGAGAAGGTCTTGCCCTTGGTGACCCGACAACCAGTCGTCACCGATACTACCCCGGAGCCAATCATTGCCCCAGCCGCCGAAGAGAGCGTCGTTGTCGGGCCCACCGTCCAGATAATCATCGCCTCCCCAACCGGCAAGCAGGTCGGCCCCTGCTTCGCCACGCAAGACATCTGCGCCGTCCCCGGCGTTGGGGCCAGTCTCATCCGACGCGCTGGCGCTGATAAACCACTCATTGGCCCAGAAGGCCACCGGCACCTGGACTTGGTAGGGCACCGCGCTCGCCTGCAACGGCACCGCACCCAACACCACCGCGGACTGCCAGCCACGCCCAACCGGTTCTGCCGAGCCGTCGCCATCTAGCAGGTCGTCGCCGTCACCACCCGTCAGCTGATCGTCCCCAGCGGCGCCGACCAACAGGTCCCCACCCGGCCCGCCCCTGAGCCGGTCCTGACCTTCGCCTCCATGCAAGGCATCAGGGCCGTCGCCTCCGTCGAGGCTGTCGTCGCCTGCTCCGCCAAACAGGGCGTCTTGGTCGTCACCGCCCTCGAGCAGATCATCCCCGTTGCCCCCAAACAACCAGTCGTCATCCTCGCCGCCTCGGAGCCAATCGTTGCCATCTTTGCCGAGTAGATCGTCGTCGCCTGCCAGACCGCGAATCTCGTCATCGGCAGAGGTCCCGTTCAAGGCGCGGTAGCCACCCAAGAAATGAGGCTCGAAATCGTCCCCTGGCGTCCCCACGATAAGAGTCGCCTTGTCCGACTCCATGGTGTCCAGGACATCGATCCACACCATGCTGAGCGGCTCATCAGTCAACGCAGGATTGATGGAGGAAAGTGGTGGTGACTCGATGCGGATCATGACGTAGTTATCCCACGAGTCGGCATCGGCGAGAGAGCGAACGTTGATCATTTGCTCTGTGGCGCCGCCCGGGACCTCGATACGGTAGCGGCCGCCACCATAGTCGTCCGGGGTTACTCCTGGTCCCTCCAGCAACACCCTGCCTGGGTCCGACACGACCGCAATCAGGACCTCACCGCGAGACTTGGCTGCTCGATCGGCGAACTGCAGAGACAGCACGCCGTTGCCGCTTTCCTCGAGCGTAAGATCCTGGGCCTCGACGTTCAGGAAAGGCGCGTCGCCAATTACCGACTGAGCGATGTCCCAGGCTCCCATGAGAAAGCGCTGTCCAAAATCGAGAACGTCTAAGATGACCGGCTCGGGCAGCAACACGTCGATGAACTTGTCCATGCCGGGAATTGAGCTAGTCAGCTCTTTGAGCTCCTCCCGGCCAACCTCTAGCAGATCCAGCGCTGCCGCGGCCCCAAGAACAGCTCCAGAGACGATGGCAAGTGGCTGTGGGGGCGTTTTGGAGAAGAGATACTCCCAGGGAAACAGTGCCAGCGAACGGAACGCAAATCGCTTCGCAGCTTGGTCGTCGGCTAAGGAGTCCGCGAAACCAAGGGCGATTTCCCGAACCAAGGTATCGATCTCACCGGATCCCATGAAGCCTGAGGGCACTCGAGATACAATGGAAAACGTACCCACCAATGCACCTGCCAAGCGCAAGCTCGCCTCAAGCTCCTCGGCTTCGAGACCATTCAGAAGCCCGCCAATTTCCGACGCGATTTTCTGCACGCCACTGACTGACACATAGTCGGGTGATTCCTCGATCAGGTGATGGATGCCATCGTGACCGAACAGGAGATTCTGAGCCGTGCTAAGCGCATGAGCATCCAGTGGGTCCAGCGGGCGCACCCCGTCGCTGAACATGTTTGGGACTTGGTAGATCTGCCCACCCACATGTCCTTCGCCGAGCCGCGCGACGAAGTCACCTTGCACATAGAAATGATTGATGTTTTCGTGGAGGGGATCCAGGATTGTTGCGTCAAAAGTTAAGCCGTATCTTCTTTGCAGCCCAGCCTCCCCTCCAAGGGCGTTGAAGGTCGCTACAGAAACCTGCCCACCATACATTGATTCAACTTCGTCTGAGCGAAACGCGTTTATCAGGTCATGTGCCGCGTATTGAGCTAAGGCGCCGCCGAGGCTGTGCCCTGTGATTAGCACATCGACTCCACTAACAGTAGCGTCCCTCAGAAATTTTGTTACATCGCCTCCATTCTTGATCCATTGGTTCTCGCCGAGGAGTAGGTCCGCATAAACATCTTGTGCGCTCGCTTCAGTTCCAGCGAATGCCAGTATCACCCTTGTATTTGCGACGTCCGATAACGCGACGACCTTGAAACCTGTTTCGGGATCCACATGAAATCCAGTTCCATTGTAGTCCCTATTTAGGACGTAGGAGCCACCGAGGCCACCACCGTACTGCTTGTCATAGGCAAGCGCGCTTGCCCTTAAAGCAATTGCAACTAGCTCTTCCCTGAGCATATGGAACCACTCCTTAAAACATCACACACCACATAAGTTCACGAATTTCCATGTAAACCAGTGGCGTAGCTCATCTCTTGGTATAATTGGCGAGCGGTGGTGATCAAAAATCGCTTTGCAGCCATTTGGCGACACACCAACGGATCGAACCATACCCGAGACGAGCTTGGTCGACTCAGAGTTATTTAGCCGATAGACACCGGCATCGCCAACGTCATAAATGCTGGTTACTTGACTAGAGACCAGCAGCACCCCATAGGCGAGTGGATAATACTGAATTGAGGCGCCTCCAGCCCATGGTCCGTTGGGGATCTCTACTGGTTCTGATTCACCGTTTGGCTTAATCCACCAGATTAGATCGCATATTCGGTTGGATTGATGCCTATCGCCACAGGGTGCCACTTTACTCAACAGATAACCTGCCCCCGGCAAATAGTCTGCGACCGACAAACTGAAGTCCGAGATTGGGAGGTCTAACGACCGCCCATCCGCACGTCTGAGCTGCGCGTATGCCGAAGTGAACGCCTGGGGCCCAGCACGTTCGCCTAGGTAGATGTAACCGTCCTTCGGTCGCAATGGTATCCAATCGGCGTCTAGTGCCAACTTGGGGACACGCTGGTATGTACAAGTAAATTCATTGAAGCGCCAGTCTCTTGGGGTTAGCTCTGAATAGGGTGATTCCTCGTATTTTTCGGCGCCAAATGGTCCCAAGTACCAGGCGGCGATTTTCCTAACAGCAGCGTCCGAACTAGGTCGGTCCGGGACTGCGTAGCGAATGAACTTCCCGGCGACACAGAGATATCGCGCATTCTCGCGGTAGAGTTCAATGTCGCCCAACTTCGTATCCCACAGGTAGATGGAAGGCGTCATGCGTAACGCTTCGTCGCGGGACTTGGGCTGTTCGCCTGCGTAGCCGACGAACATCACACGGTGCTCGTCCAGCCAGTAGGGGCGCTCGTGGTTCCAGGCGTAGACGCCCGAATCGATCACGGGGTAAGGGGGAGCTTCGGTTTGGGTACAACCGGTGAGCACTGAGGCGATGATGACCGAAGCGGCCAGGAAGAGGTGGGTTGCCCTCACGTCCGGTCCCTCCATGGACTTGTGCGCACGCGGCGTTGACCACACATTCACGTCTCACACTAGCAAGTGCGTGGCACCCAGCATGCGGCTCGCGCCAGGCTTGTGCCTCTGCTTGCCACCGCCTGGCAAGAAAAAGTGGCCGGCCGGCCTTAATGGCCGGCCGAGCCTAGGGCGAAACGCGGTCAGGCATCCTGGTTGTTAGCCGGCGTTCTTGACGCGCCTTTGTTTCCTTCCATGGCGACCGCGTCTGCGCCCAAGGAACACTCGTGCCAAACTTAGTTTGTCTATGTATTTCAGTACTTTAAAAAATAATAGAGAAACGGCCAGGACGCAAGGTCTGACCCGGTTGCGCAGGTTCTGCCCTACCTGGACATGAGCAACAATCGGACACTCCCAGCAAG
>CAZLYT010000097.1:0-2129 GCA_964563515.1 uncultured Candidatus Competibacteraceae bacterium
ATCGGTACCAGACTATTTGGGCCTGGAAGGTGATCTCCTCGACGCCGTGGTGCTGGGACCGCGCCAGCCCCGCGGCTCTCGAGTTCGGGTGCGCGCCTGGGGCTCAGTGGGCTTGAGCGACCGTGGTCTCTACGACGACAAACTGATCTGCGCCAGCCGGCGGCCGGACCGGCTGCAGCGATGCCGGGTGCTGCGCTTCTTTCGCTTCTACGCACGTTGCAAGCGGTTGCTGAACTGGCTCAGGAAACAGCCCGGGCTCACGCGGTGCGAAGGCTGGGATGAGGCCAGCCGAGCCATCGCCCGCGCCCACCCTCGACACCAAAGCTGGCGCGGACCTGCGGTGCGTTTCTGAGGGCGGCGGGCCGCATGGCTTGCTGTTCGAAGTTGAAGGTGGCGAGCGTTGGCCTGCTTACTACCGGTGCAGCGGCACAACCACTCGGCGGTGAGTTGCGGGCGCTTTTGTCCGATCGGCTTGGATGGTACCCTCTCGCCAACTTGAAGGCGGATTGGGAAAGCTTTGGACACAGCTCAGGCGAAGCGGCGATGTAAGGATTTGCCTTACGATTGCTGCCGGAGCTGCCTGCAGCCCTTGCCGCCAGACAGGCCCCGGCCCACAGCATCGATTGAGAGCCAACCACGCCGGGGCTAGCAACGCTTCATGGTGACCCGTACCGGTCCCCTCGCGACGACAGACTGCGAACCCCGCCAGGCCCGGAAGGGAGCAACGGTAGCAGTGGACTCGGGCGCCGGGGTGTGGCTGGTATGGGTTGCCGCCATTCCGCTATAGTGCCGCTGTCGGTCATGAGGCTAGCTCCTTACTTGGTGCCAATTTAATCAATGGCTTATCACGTACTGGCGCGAAAGTGGCGGCCGCGCTCCTTCGCCGAGCTGGTGGGTCAGGAGCCGGTCGTAACGGCACTGATGAATGGGCTGGACCGCGGCCGTCTGCACCATGCCCTGCTGTTCTCGGGCACCCGTGGCGTGGGCAAGACCAGCTTGGCCCGGATTTTCGCCAAGGCGCTGAATTGCGAGCGCGGCGTCAGCTCGCGCCCTTGTGGCGAATGCCGGAGCTGCAACGAGATCGACGAAGGGCGTTTCGTCGATCTGATCGAGGTGGATGCAGCCTCCCGTACCGGCGTGGACGAAACCCGTGAGCTGTTGGACAACGTCCAATACGCGCCGGCGCGGGGTCGCTTCAAGGTGTACCTCATCGATGAGGTGCATATGTTTTCGCGAAGTAGTTTCAATGCTTTGCTGAAAACACTTGAGGAGCCCCCTGAGCATGTGAAGTTCCTGCTGGCCACCACTGAGCCGCGCCGCCTGCCGGTCACTGTGCTGTCCCGGTGCCTGCAGTTCAATCTGCGCAGCCTGCCACCGGCTCGCATCGCCGAGCACCTTGGCCAGGTTCTGCGGGGCGAGGATGTGGGCTACGAGCCCGCCGCGCTGCATCGGTTGGCCAGGGCGGCTGCGGGCAGCGTGCGTGACGCCCTCAGCCTGCTGGATCAGGCCATTGCCTTCAGTGGCGCGAGGGTAACCGCGGCCGACGTTGACACCATGCTGGGCGGGCTCGATCGGGCCGTCGCCGTCGACCTACTGCGTATGCTGGCAGGCGGGGACGCGGCGGCCTTGTTGCGCAGCGTCGCCGAGCTCGATCTGCGTTCCCCCGACTACGAAAGCCTGCTGGCGGACATGCTGACCTTGCTGCAGCGCGTAGCGGTGGTCCAGGTGAGCTCCGACGCAGTGGACGAGCAGGTGGCAGACCCCGCTGTGCTGCGCGCCTTGGCCCAGGAAATCTCAGCGCAGGACGTGCAGCTCTACTACCAGATCGCTTTGCTCGGGCGGCGCGATCTCCCGCTTGCCCCGGAACAGCGCAGCGGATTCGAGATGGTGCTGCTGCGCATGCTCGCTTTCAGAAGCGCCGCTGCCGGGGAGCCGGAGCTGCCGAGAGCCCCTGCAGTCGCTGAAGGTCCCAGCTCGGGCACCGCGACGACGACCGAGGCGGCGAAGTCCCAGGCTGAGAATCCGGTGGCAGTGTCCTCGCCCGCTGGAGCGCGGGCCTCCGGCGCTACCGCGACAAGCCCGGCGAGCCGAGCCCTGAGTGAGGCCCTTGGTGCCGTGCCTGCCGCCGC
>CAZLYT010000098.1:0-7129 GCA_964563515.1 uncultured Candidatus Competibacteraceae bacterium
GGGATGGGTGCGCCCCTGCCACTTCAGAACGCTTGGATTCCAATATTAGTAGGTTGCTCAGACTCAGGCACCAATGAAAGCATTCACTGGCATGCCGCCGGACAGACCCTTTTTTCGATATTCGTGACCGTCCATAGGCGATGCGACTGTCCTACGCTATTTTTTGCGCGCCTTATTGAGTCTTTACCCTACGGAAAGCGGGCCCGCTCACGGTTACGGGCCGCATCCAAACCCTGCACTGCGTCAAGCCCCAGCGACCCGCGAAAATCGGCGGCCTCCAAGTCGGCCTCATCGAGGCGCGCGCCGGCGAGTTGTGCCTCGTCCAGGTCGGCCCCGACCAGCTTCGCGGCATTCAGATTGGCACCGCTGAGATCGGCCCCGCTGAGCTTGGCAAAGCTGAAATCCGCCCGCGACAAATCGGCGTTCGCGAGGCGCGCGCCCTCGAGGCGAGCCTGGGCGAACACCGCCCGAACCAGCCCCATGGGCTGATTGCGCATGTCGGCGCCGGCAGCCAGCTCTCGCAGATCGGCTCCCCGGAGATCGGCGCGGGTCAGATTTGCCATGACCTGAGCGCCGCGCAAATCCGCCTCCTGCAGATCCGCATCCACCAAGACGGTGCTGAAAAGGCGCGCTCCCCGAAGGTCCGCGCCCTTGAGCTCCGCCTCTCGCAGCACAGCGAGGTCTAGATTCGCGTGGCGCAGGTCGCTGTTATTGAGCCTCGACCCGCGCAGGTTGGCTCCGAATAGGCGAACCCCCCGCAGGTCCATGTTTGACAGGTCGGCGCCCTGAAGGTCGAGCTGCCCCAGGTCGCGCAGGCCGCTGTTAAGACGCTGCTGGACATCATCGCGGTCCAGCGTCTGGGCCTCTGCCGGCGCGCTCAGTCCTGCAACCATGACCGCGGTGAGCAGGCCTTGCAGCCATTGCCGATGCCGATGCATGAGATACTCCTCGCCGCGATCACCTATGCAAGGATCGACGGGCGTTCATAGCGCACGGTAGGTAGCTACGGCAAGCGCGGCAACCCGGACGCTGGCGGCTACATGGGAGCCCTGGTGCGATTGGCGCACAACATCTCAGGGACGTGACACATTGCGTCGGTGCCAAGCTGGCTCGCTGCGGAGTGCTGCTCTGCAGCATGAAAAGCAGCGGCGAGTGCGCTAAACCATAACGCCGCAGGATGAGGGCTTTGTACACCCTCGTTCGACGAGGAGCTTCTAACCGGTCAAGAGGCGGGGCGTCCGCGGAGTCACAGATCAGGCTCCCAGCCCGAATCACTATAAGCGAGAGAGGAGTTAGCACTGATGCTACAGCGCACCCGACCGCTACTACTGGCCAGCGCGGTAGCTTGTGTGCCCTTGGTTGCAAACGCGAACGAAGGGGTACAGGAGCTGCTCGACAATGCGTCCAATTGGGCCATCTGGGGCGGGGACTATGCCGGCACTCGCTACAGCGAGCTGGAACAGATCAACAAGGACAACGTCGGCAATCTGCAGGTTGCCTGGACTTTCTCCACCGGCGTGCTGCGGGGACACGAAGGTGGCCCCATGGTCGTCGGCGACGTCATGTACGTCCACACGCCATTCCCCAACAAGGTCTTCGCCATCAATCTGGCGGATCAGACCATCAAGTGGCGATATGAGCCCAAGCAGGACCCCGACACCATACCGGTGATGTGCTGCGACACCGTCAACCGTGGTCTGGCCATTGCCGACGGCAAGGTGTTCCTGCAGCAAGCCGACACCACCCTGGTGGCACTCGATGCCGAGACCGGCGAGGTGGTGTGGTCTGTGGTCAATGGCGATCCCAAGAAGGGTGAGACCAACACCAACGCACCAATCGTGGTCAAGGACAAGATCCTGACTGGCATCAGCGGCGGTGAGTATGGCGTCCGCGGCTTCCTGGCCGCCTACAACATCGCCGACGGCTCGTTGGCCTGGAAGGCCTACAGCGTCGGTCCGGATGAGGAGATGCTGGTTGATCCGGAGAACACCACTCACCTGGGCCAGCCCATCGGCAAGGACTCCAGCCTCAGCACCTGGGAAGGGGATCAGTGGAAGATCGGCGGTGGCACCACCTGGGGGTGGTACACCTACGACCCCGAGCTGGACCTGGTCTACTATGGTACCGGCAACCCAGGTACCTGGAATGCGACGGCACGTCCTGGGGATAACCGTTGGTCCATGACCACCTTCGCCCGCGACCCGGAAACGGGTATGGCGAAGTGGGCGTATCAAAAGACGCCCCACGACGAATGGGACTATGACGGCGTCAACGAGCACATCCTCGCCGATTTGGAGATCGACGGCGAGATGCGCAAAGTGCTGGTTCATTTCGATCGCAACGGCTTTGGCTACACCCTGGATCGAGTGACTGGCGAGCTGTTGGTGGCGGAAAAATATGATCCCGCGGTGAATTGGGCCAGTCACATTGATATGGAAACCGGACGTCCGGTGGTGGTGGCCGAGTTCAGCACGGAAGCCGGTGGGGTAGACACCAATACCAAGAACATCTGCCCGGCGGCGCTCGGCAGCAAGGATCAGCAGCCGGCAGCCTTCTCGCCCCGGACCAAGCTTTTCTACGTACCCACCAACCATACCTGCATGGACTACGAGCCCTTCGAGATCGAGTACGTAGCGGGTCAACCCTACGTAGGCGCGACCCTGAGTATGTTCCCCGCCGGCCGGGCGACGGGTGATGGCTCCACCCACATGGGCAACTTCATCGCTTGGGATGCCACCAGCGGCGAAATCAAGTGGTCGATTCCCGAGCGCTTCTCGGTCTGGAGCGGCGCGCTGGCGACCGCGGGGGATGTGGTGTTCTACGGCACCCTGGAGGGGCACCTGAAGGCGGTGGATGCCAACACTGGCGACGAGCTCTACAGCTTCAAGACCCCCTCCGGCATCATCGGCAACGTCAATACCTGGGAGTACGACGGCAAGCAGTTCGTCGGCGTGCTCTCCGGAATCGGCGGCTGGGCCGGCATCGGCATGGCCGCGGGCTTGGAAGGTGACACCGAGGGCCTCGGTGCCGTCGGTGGCTACCGCAGCCTGTCCCAGTACACGCAGCTGGGCGGCGTGCTGACCGTCTTCGCGCTGCCATCGGGAAGCTGAAAACGCTTTCCAATAGCCGGCTTCGCCTGACACGGGCCGGAGCCGGCTCTCTCATCTCATGGCGCCGACCCGGCTATCGGGTCGGCGTTTGCGCATAGCCACCAGTGGGCGCCCTGAGAATCGACGCCCACCCCGGTGCACTAACCATATTTGGAGGACTACTCGATGCGAGGAGGCACAGTCGCGGCAGCAGCGTCCCTGTTGGTCGTGGTAGGAGTCGGTGCCGCGCCCTTGGGGATGGCCTCGGGCGCTGATGATACAACGCCCTACACAGTGGAATGTGCGCAGGGGGCACAGAACGCCAGCCAGTGCCAGGTCGACAAAGGAACATTCATTGGTTGGCGCACTTTCCACGGCTTCTGTCATCAATGTCACTCTCAGGACGCAATCGGGAGCACCTTCGCGCCCAGTCTCTTGGAGCGCATGAAAGAGATCGACCACGAGCGCTTCGCGCACTCCGTCGCGGAAGGCTACACCGGGCAGGTCGGTGTGATGCCGGCCTGGAAGGACAATCCCAACGTCAGTAAGCGTTACGAGGAGTTGTATGCTTACTTGAGGGCCCGTGCCGAGGGGGCGCTGCCCCCGGGGCGACCAGATCGCTTGCCCGACTGAGGTAGGGCTCTTGTTCCGGCCAGAACGGAGTCCAAAGGAGGAACCGAAGCAATGCACATACCTAGGACGTTGATCCTGCTCAGCGCGCTGATGCTTGCCACGACTGGAGTCCCGGCGCTGGCGGCCGCGGCCGACGCTTTTCGTGTCTGCGCCGACCCCAACAGCATGCCCTTCTCCAACCGAGCCGGCGAAGGTTTCGAGAATCGGCTAGCCGCCATGCTCGCGGACGATCTAGGGCTAGCTGTGGAGTACACCTGGTTTCCGCAGCGTCGCGGTTTCATTCGCAATACCTTGCGCAATCAAAACCCCCAGACCGGCGACTATCTGTGTGACGTGGTCATGGGGTTGCCCCACGGTTTCGAAATGGCGGTGACGACTGCCCCGTACTATCGATCGACCTATGCGCTGGTTTTCAGTCGCAGCGATGCTCTAGCGGGTATTCAATCCGCCGCCGACTTGGTGAAGCTCGACGCCGATACGCGGCAGGCGCTTCGGATCGGCGTATTCGTGGAGACTCCCGGGGCGGCGTGGCTTGCCAAGCGGGGCTTGATATCCCAGATGGTGCCGTATCCGGCGCTGAGCGGAGACCCAAATGCCTATCCGGGTCAAGTTGTCGAGCAGGATCTGGACGCCGGAAAGCTGGACGCCGCCATCTTGTGGGGGCCGGTTGCGGGTTACTTCGTGAGCCGGCTGGGCCGGGAGGACGTGGGTTTGGTGCCGCTTCAGTCCGAACCCGGCGCGCGTTTCGACTTCGCGATCTCCATGGGCGTGCGCTTCGGCGACAAGGCCCGCAAAGAACAACTGGAGGCGCTGCTGGCTCGGCATCAGGAGGATATTCGGGCGTTGCTGCGCGAGTATCGCATCCCGGAGGTGGACGAGAACGGACAACCGATATAGAAAGGTTTCAGGAAAACGATCCAGAACGGACTCGCCAAGAGCGCATCCAGGCCCGGTGAGCAGAAGGGGTTGATCGTCTCGGCGCGTCGGTCGCCGGTGCATGCAGCCTCGCAGATTATTATTGAATCTAGGCCTGGGACGACGCTCTAACGAAAGTACGGGCCGTAGAGTCCGAACCAGATGGAGGAGGCAGAGGCATGGTGATCGAAGAGTCACACGCCGACCATGTGAGGATGATCATGGCGGCGGCCTCGGGAGATTGCAGCATCGGGGACGTCGAGCCCCACATTATTCGTTCCTGGTCACGCTGCGTACGCAGCTATGGACTCAATCCGGAGGAGCAATGCGAGCTGGCGGTGGTCGGCAGCAGCTCCTTGCAGCAGCGCCGCGAGACCTTGCACGAGGCGCTCGATGTGGCTGAGGTCGAACTCCAGCGCCTGCATCAGCAGATCGCAGGTTCTGGCTACGCCATCGTGATCACCGACGCTGATGGCGTGATCCTGCACCGGGTCACAGACCCGTCCGTGGAGCACATCTTCACGAGCTCCGGCTTGGTCTGCGGGGCTTCATGGTCGGAGGACGTTGCCGGCACCAACGGTATGGGAACTTGTTTGATTGAGGGGGCGCCGGTCACAGTCCATCGTGCCGAGCACTTCCGTACCGCATACGCCGAGCTCACCTGTTCCGCGGCGCCGATTCATGACCCGCAGGGCCAGCTGGTGGCGGCATTGGACGCGTCGTCGGTGAACTCTCGCGACTCCCGGTCCAGCCAGCTGCACACCATGGCGCTGGTAAAGATGTCGGCCGCGGTGATCGAGAATTTCCTCTTCCTGCAGCGTTACCGCGACGCCTGGGTGCTGCGCTTTCATAGCAGACCCGAGTTCGTCGGCCTGTTGGGCGAGGCGATGCTGGCGATCGATGCCGAGGGCCGGGTGCTCGCGGCCAATCCCAGCGCAGTTTCGCTGTTGCACCAGAACGCCCGACTGGACCTGGTGGAACAGCCGTTGCGCAGCGTATTCGACCTCAGCCTGGACCAGCTTCAGCTCCTGTCCTTGAGGGCTGGCACGGGCGTTTGGCCGATTCGCAGCGCGGTCAGCAGCAACACCTTCTTCGCCACCGTTCGCGGCCCAGCCGCGTTGCCGGTGCGCCGAGTGCTCAGCTTGCGTCCACGTGTTGCCACCGTCTTCCGCCGCCCGCCTGGCGACCCTGGTCTGTCGCTGCGCATGCTGGCGGGTCGTGACCCCGTCATGATCCAGAATGCCGAGGAGGCACTGCGGGTACTCAATAACGATGTCCCCATCACCCTGTGCGGGGAGAGCGGCGTTGGCAAGGAGAGTTTCGCCCGCGCCCTGCATCTGGCGGGAGAACGTGCCAAGCAGCCATTCGTGGCGGTTCACTGCAGCACCCTGCCCCAGGACCGCGCGGAGCTAGAACTCTTCGGCAGTGGAGCACATGCCAACAACGGCATCGTGCGCGGGCGGCTGTCACAGGCTCACGGGGGCACCCTGTACCTAGACGAGGTCGCTGATCTACCCCTCGCGTTGCAGGCGCGCCTGCTTCGGGTCCTCGAGGACCAGGAGGTGCTCCCGGTGGGCGGTGAACGGCCACAACACGTGGACGTCCAGGTGATTGCCTCGAGTCGGCGCGACCTGGAGACGCTGGTGCGCGAAGGGGCGCTGCGCGAGGACCTCTACTATCGGCTCGATGGACTGACGCTGACTTTGCCACCGCTGCGCGGGCGGGTGGATATCAAACAGCTGATCGATTCGTTGCTGGACATGGAAAACCCGAGCGACCGTCCAGCGGTGGTCGAGCCGGCAGCTATGAAGCTGTTGCTCGGCTATGACTGGCCGGGCAACGTGCGCCAGCTGCGTAACGTGATCCGGCGGGCCTTGGCGCTCAGCGCAGACGGACGGGTCCGAGTGTCCGATCTGCCCGAGACCCTGGGCAGTGCCGAGCAACGTTCGCTCAGCGTGACGGAGTTCGGCGCGGCGATCAACGTCGCCGCGCCACTCGGCGCCAGCGCCCGTCTGGAAGAGGCCGAACGCGGCGCGCTCATGCGCGAGCTGGAGCTGCGGCGGTGGAATGTGACCACCACTGCCTCGGCCCTCGGCATCAGCCGCAACACCCTGTATCGTCGAATGAAGCGACTTGGCATACCGCCCTCGCAACGGCATCTGGCGGAGGCCAACTGACCGAGCCTTACAGCATCAGGGGAAATCGGCAGCGGCGACCACCGAGCGAATGGTCTCCACGACCACATCGGGCTGGTCCAGGTGCACATGATGTCCGCTGTCCTTGACCACCAACAGCCGCCCACCGGGAATCCTTTTCGCCAGCTCGGCCTGCAGGGTCAACCAATCCTCGGCGCGACGGCGCTTAGAGTTGGTGCGCGCGGTGCTCAGGGCGTCGTGAGCCAACACTACCAGCGGTATCTGCGGCAGGGGTGGCTCTCGGGCGACCTGGTCCGCGCTCCATCGCATCGCCCCCAGCTCGGCATAGAGCGCAAC
>CAZLYT010000099.1:0-16240 GCA_964563515.1 uncultured Candidatus Competibacteraceae bacterium
CGCCGGGGTGCACCGCGCCCTGCTACTTCGCCTCGCCGTGGCAGCGACGGTGCTGTCGCTGGTGACCGGTGGCATCGCGTACCTGGTGGAGCGTCGGGCGCTGGCTACGAATATCACCGAGCGTACCAGGCTCGGCGTAGAGCTCCTGAAAGCCGAGTATCGGCGTGTCATTCAGGGCGGCGCGGCGACCGGAAGTGACGCCGCCCAGAGTGCCCTGGAATCCTTGTCCCAGTCGCTGCCCAAAGCGCAGTTCGGGCACTTCGTGGTGGTCGTCATCGAGGATCCGCAGGGTCGCGAGCTGGCGAGTCTGGCAGATGGCACCAGCCCCGTCGCGACCCGGGTGCCAGGGGTCTTCGATGGCGGCTCCATGCGGCGGCCTGCAAGCGGCACCGAGCTGGGCGCTCCGGTGCGTGTGGACGACCTCACCCTGATTCCCGTGGCGGCTAAGATTGTCGACGAGGCGGCCGCACCCGTCGCCTACCTCAATGGGCTGTTTCAGGTGTCGCCGGCTGCATTGCAGGCGGTGAATCGAGGCGTCTGGACCCGCGTGCTCGCGGCGATGGCAATCGTGCTGCTCACTGCCCTGGTGTTGTATCCCATTATCCGTGGTCTTCTGCGCCGCCTGGAGGCGCTCTCGATTCAGCTGCTCGACGCCAACCTGGAGATCCTGCAGGTGCTCGGCAATGCGATCGCCAAGCGCGACAGCGATACCGATGCCCACAACTGCCGCGTCACCGTATACGCGGTACGGCTGGCGGAGACGATGCAGCTCGACGAGGCCACCATCCGGGGCCTCATCAAGGGCGCGTTTCTGCACGACGTGGGCAAGATCGGGATCCGTGACAACATCCTGCTCAAGCCGGGGCGACTGGACCGCGACGAGTTCGAGGAGATGAAGAAGCACGTTTCACACGGCGTGGAGATCGTGCGCCGCTCCCGTTGGCTGGAGAACGCCACCGACGTGGTGGCTCATCACCACGAAAAGTATGACGGCTCCGGCTACTATCGGGGGCTGGCTGGCCCGGATATTCCCATTGCAGCGCGCATTTTTGCGATCGTAGATGTGTTTGATGCTCTCATCTCGGAGCGTCCGTATAAGCGGCCCATGGAGCTCGCACAGGCGCTGCAGATTCTGCGAGACGGCGCGGGAACACATTTCGATCCGGACTTACTGCAGGCATTCGAAGAGATCGCGCCGAGTCTTCATGCGGCTTTCGGCAACCGGGATGCGGAGCCGCGCTTGGAGCTGGATCTCCTAGTCGACCGCTATTTTAGGGGCGACCTCGAGGGCGTAATGCAAGAAGCTGCCGGTTAGGCAAACGTTGACCGCTGCGTGTGAGCCGCGATTCGGTCCACTGAGGCGCAGGGTGCGATCGGTCCGGCCATCACAGTCGCGCATTGATTCTGTCTTGCAGATGCATCCCGGTGGCGGGCCGCAGTGACGAGGGCCAGGAACGGAGATTGCTAATCAGCAACTTCGAAGCTCGATGCCGGCAGGATGCCGGTCGCCACTTGAATGATCAAAGCCACGCAGGGAAGCTGGATGTCCGGGGATGCCTTCCGTCCCTCTCGCTCCGCGTTGCATGCGCTTGCCATCCTGGCTGCGCTGCAAGGTCGGGGCTTGGATCGAGAGCGCCTATTCCAGGAGCTGGATCCGCACGCTGCGCCCGCCGACCTGCTCACCGGGCTTCGGCGTTGCGACTTGAAGGCGCGCTGGATCGAGCGGCCGTGGAACGCGCTCCCGAGTCTCCCGTTGCCCGTACTGATTCGTCACCGCGATGGATCCTACGCGGTCCTGGCACGGTTCAGCGAGGAAGGCGTAGTCGTCTATCCCCCGGAGCAGACGCAGCCAGAGCTGATCGATCGGGACGCCTACCAGCGCGACTACAACGGTCATTTGCTACTGGTGCGTTGGCCGCGCAGTGCAGGCGGTGCGCCGCGCCACGGGTTGGCTTGGCTTTGGCCGGCCGTGGCCCGGCATCGAGGCGTGTACCGCGATGTCTTGTTGGCCACGGTGGCGCTTCAAGGGCTGGCGCTGGCGACGCCGCTGGCATTTCAGGCTGTCATCGACAAGGTGTTGGGACACCATGCACTGACCACCCTCGACCTGGTCGGTGTGGCCCTGTTGTGCGCCGCCTTGTTCGAGGCTCTGTTGGGTCTGCTCCGAGGTTACCTGCTGGCCCACACCGGCTGCCGGGTCGATGCCGTGCTGTCCGCCGGCCTCCACCGTCGCCTGTTGTCGCTACCCCTAGGCTACTTTGGGAGCCGCCCCACCGGGGACAGCGTCGCCCGCCTGCACGAACTCGGGAGCGTGCGCTCCCTACTCACCGGGGCGGCCTTGGCGGCGCTGACCGAGTTGCCCTTCGTGGTGCTGTTTCTGGCCTTGCTATTCCTTTACAGCCCGGTGTTGGGGGCGGTGGCCGCGGCAGCGGTGCCCCTGTACGCGCTCTCGGCGCTGCTATTGACCCCGCGCTTGCGCCAACTGCTGGAGCAGCGCCTTCGACGCAGCGCAGACAGTCATGCCTTTCTGGTGGAGACCGTGGATAGTATCGAAACCGTCAAGAGCTTCGGCATGGAGCACCGGACCCAGCGGCGCTGGGAGGAGCTCTGCGCGCGCACCCTGCAGTCCACCTATCGAGCCGCTCGCCTGCAGGTCCTGGGCTCCCAGTGCGCGCAGCTGTGGTCTCGCCTCACCACCGTGGTCCTGCTTTGGCTGGGGGCGCGCCTGGTCATGTCCGGCGAGCTCAGCGTGGGGCAGCTCGTGGCCTGCAACATGCTGGCCGCCCGGGTGAGCGCCCCACTGCAGCGTGTGGGTCAGATCTGGCAAGACCTGCAGCAGGCGCTGGCGTCGCTGCGTCGTGTCGACGACATACTGCAGGCCCCGCCAGAACCCCGTCCTGCGCCTGGAGCGGTGGCGCCGGAGCCGCTGCTCGGCGCCATCCGCTTCGAGTCGGTCCGGTTCAGCTACCGCCCGGCCCAGGCGCCGGTGCTCGAGGGGCTGACTTTCGCCATTGCCGCCGGTGAGTTGGTGGCCGTGGTGGGGCGTTCCGGTGCCGGCAAGTCCACCCTCGCTCGCCTGCTGCTGGCGCTACACCGACCGCAAGCTGGACGCATCCGCCTGGACGGTTTCGACCTGCACCAGCTCGATCCGCTGTGGTTGCGGCGCCGACTCGGCTGGGTGCAGCAGGAGGCACCGCTTCTCAATGCCACGGTGCGTGACAATATCGCGGGCCCTGCCTCGAGCCTGTCGGCGGACACGGTGCTACAAGCGGCCCAGCTCGCCGGCGCCCACGATTTCATCCTCGACCTGGCCGACGGATACGACACAGTCGTCGGTGAGCATGGCGCGGGGCTGTCCGGGGGCCAACGCCAGCGTTTGGCGTTGGCCCGAGCGCTGGCCCGAAACCCACGCATCCTGCTCCTGGACGAGGTGTCGAGCGCCTTGGATGCCGAGGCCGAGCAGGGGCTGCGCCAGCGCCTGGAGCGCATTCGGCAGGGCCGCACTGTGCTGATGATCTGTCATCGGCTCGATTTCGCACGCCTTGCCGACCGGGTTTTGGTGCTGGCCGGAGGGCAAGTCGCGGAGCAAGGACCGCCCGAGCAGTTGCTGGCATCCGGTGGCGAGTATGCGCGACTGCTGGCATTGCAGCAGGGCGCGCAGCAGCCGCCACTGGCTGCGGTCAACAGTCGATGACCGGCGACGCTGCCGGGACTCGGTCAGACCGGGAGGCGACCGAGTTCCTGCCGGATCTGGTTGCCATCGACCAGCGGCCACCTTCTCGGCTCGCCCGCAGCCTGCTTTGGGTGCTGCTGGGGCTCATCGCCGCCTTGACCGCTGGGGCGTGGTGGGGCCGAGTCGACGTGGTGGTCGTCGCTCCGGGGCGGTTTGTGCCCAGTGCAGGCACGCACCCGGTGCAGCCGGTGGCGGCAGGAGTGGTTCGGGCAGTCCTGGTACAGGAGGGAAGCCGCGTCGATGTCGGCGATCCCTTGCTGGAACTGGACGCCACTGCGGCCGGGGTCGAGCTCACCCGCATCCAGCAGGCGCTGGGTCGCAGCCAGAATCAGCTGGCAACGCTGCAGATTGCGTTGGCGGCGCCAGCGAAGGTCGGTGCGGAGATCACGGCAATGGCGCCGCTCGAGGGCAGCCAGGGCCAGTTGGTGGCGAGCCTGATGGCAGAGCATCGTAACCAGCTGCTTGCATTGGCCGAGGATGAGGCCGCCCACGCCGCTAGCCTGCGCGCCCACGAGCAAGAACTGCTGAGGCTGGATCGGATGCTTCCCTTGGCCGCCGAGGAGGCGGACGCACTGCGCGCCTTGCTGGACCGAGGGCTGCAGTCGCGACCCGCCTGGTTACAAGCTGAGCGGCAGCGGCTGACGATGGCCGCCGAACTGGCCGCGGCGCAGCACCGGGTTGTTGCCTTGGCCTCGCGGGGACAGCGCTTGCAAGCCGATCGTGCGACCCTGGTGGCCGGCTACCGACGCGCCCTGCTGGAGCGGCTCACCGCCGTCGAGGCGGAGCAGGGCCAATTGCAGCAACTGGAGATCGAGGCCAAGCAGCGCTTGCAATGGTCGGTGCTCCGGGCGCCCGCGGCGGGGACGGTCCACCGACTCGCCATAACCGCCCCCGGCGCAGTGGTGGCGGCCGCTCAGCCCCTGGCCGAGATCGTCCCCGCTGAGGTGGAGCTCGAGGTCGAGTGCTGGTTGGCGCAGGCGGACGCGGGCCGAGTACGGGGCGGTCAGTCGGTGTCGATCAAGGTGGATGCTTTTCCCTTTACCGATCATGGAGTTCTGATCGGCGAGCTGATTCGCGTGGGAGCCGATGCAATCGAGCACCCGACGCATGGCTCGGTGTATCCGCTGCGCGTTCGTCAACGGGCATTCGCCCAAGCGACCACCATCGTGCCGCGCCCGGGAATGGCGTTGCGAGCCGAGATACACTTGGGTACCCGCCGGCTAGCCGACTACCTGCTGGAACCCTTGCTGGCGGCGGGAAACGAGGCGCTGCGGGAGCCCTGAACCGCCCTTGTGGTCAGCTACTCCAGGGCCAGGATGAATTCCCATTGCGCGGCGGAAACCGGCATCACCGATAGCCTGTTGCCACGACGCACCAGTGCCAGCTCGGACAGCTCCGGTTGTTGCTTGAGCTCTGGCAACGCTATGGTTCGCTTCAGTTTTCTCACGAAGCGAACATCCACTACGAACCACCGCGGCGCAGTGGCCGTGCTCTTGGGGTCGTAATACTCGGAGCCTGGGTCGAGAGCGCTCGGATCGGGATATGCCTTGCTCGCGATCTCCATGATGCCCACGACGCCTGGATCGTCGCAGCTGGAATGATAGAAAAGCGCTTGGTCTCCGGGCTGCATCTGGTCGCGAATCATGTTGCGCGCTTGGTAGTTGCGAATGCCGTCCCAGTGCTCGGTGCCGCCGGCAAGCGCCGCCAGATCATCGATACCGAAAACGCTGGGTTCCGATTTAATCAGCCAGTAGCCCATTCTGGTCCTCTTTCGGCTTGGTTGTTGGCGTCGCGGCAGGATGCAGGAGCCCCATTCACACCGGGTGGGCGTTGGCTACGTGATGAACACGGACCTCGGTCGCGATGGCGTCCAAGGGCACATCCCAGCTTCGTCGCTCCAGGCAGGGCACCCGCTGCAGCTCGAAGGCCACACCTAGCAGAACGGGACGCTGAAAGATGGGACGGCGCTGGATGAAACCGAAGGTCTGGTCGTAGAAGCCACCTCCCATGCCGAGGCGCGTGCCGTGCTCGTCGAAGGCGACCAAGGGCGTCAACACCAGCTGCAGCTCTACGGTGTCGCACCAGTCCTCGGGCGCCACCACGGGCTCCGGAATGCGCAGCCGATTCGGCAGCATTTGTGACTCGCGTCGATACCGAGCAAATGCGAGCCGCCGGTCGATGCCGATCACCGGCAGGTAGACTTCCTTGCCGGCGTCCCAGGCCAGCTCCACCAGAGGTCGCGGATCCATTTCGCCGTCAGCCGCCAGGTAGGCGGCGATGCGCTCGGCACGCTGAAAGCTGTGGGTGAGTGAGACGTGGTCAGCGAGACGCTGGGCAGCTTGCTGCCGCGCCTCGGGGCTCAGCAGGCGCCGAGCCACCCGGATCTGCCGTCTCAGGCTTGCGTTGTCGCTCACGGTGGGAGATCGATGAGAAGAGTATTCTCCGCGAATGCCGTCTCGGGCTTTCGCCCTTGAACCGTTCGGCTCAGGTGGGAGCTACGAGAGTGCCTTAGGCTTTCCGCACGGAGCGGACTTGCTCACCAACACCCCCGATCCACTCCCGGGGAAGTGCAATTAGGGTCAAGGGGTATTCCCAACCCGATAACGCACACCGCAGAGAATACGGCTGTCACTATACTGCCGATCCGTCTTCGATGTTAAGGGCGTTCTCGATGTTGTCCGCCAGATTGGCGATGCGCCGTTCGAGATCGGCGCCGGTGGCTTGACGACGAAGCTGCAGCAGCTCGTGCGCCAGGTTCAGCCCAGCCAGGATGGCCAGCCGATCGTTGCTAAACACCCGCCCCGAGCCGCGCACTTCCCGCATTTTGTCGTTGAGCAGCCGCGCCGACGCCACCAGATCGTCGCGTTCGTCCTCGCGACAGGCGATTCGGTAGGACTTGTCCAGGATGTAGACGTCGACGCCGACGGTGTGATCGTTCATGCGCCCTGCTCCAGGGCCTTCAGCCGTGCAACCATGGCTTCCACCTTGGTGCGGGCGAGCTCCGAGTGCTCGATCAGACGTGCCCGCTCCGCAACCAGCTGCTCCTGTTGCGCCCGCAGCGATCGATTTTCCTTGCGCAAGCGACTCATGGCAGCCAACAGGGCACCGACTTGCGCTTCCAGGCGCGCCAGCTGGCGTTCGGATTCGTCTTCCTGGCCCCCATGGTCCATGGCGGCACTATAGAAGCGGGCAAATGGGCGGTCAATTCCGAAGCTTGGGGTGCTTCGTGGCGCGATGCTACGATACTTGAGGATCGCCGATTGCGGCGCTCACTGTCGCAGAGATCACGAGCTTGCGCTTGCCCCAATCTGCGACCCGCCCACCGGAGCGCACGATGACCGGGACCGACAGCAGACTCGGTCGTGGCCGAGGGCGCCCCCTGTGGCCGCACGTTGCGCCTCCGACTGATCCTTGGCGCCTGAGAGGCGCATCTGGAGAGGTTTCGAGTAACCATGGCCGAGCGCCGTGACTACCCTGATTTCGACGACCTGGCTCAGGCCCTGTCCCGCAATGGCTCGGGCAGCCCGGCAGAAGTCCATGGCGCGCTCTGCGGCATGCTGGCAGTGCGGCCGGTGGCCCGCGAAGTCTGGCTGCAGCAAGTGTTGGGCAATGACGGTGCCGCGCACCCCGCGATGCCGCCAGCCGAGCTCGACACGCTCCTGCAGCAACTCTACGCCGCGACGGTTTCGCAGCTCGGCGAGGCGGATTTCAGCCTGCAGCTGCTGTTGCCCGACGAGGACGAGACGCTGGACGAGCGCACCACGGCGCTGGCCAAGTGGTGCGAGGGCTTCCTATTCGGGCTCGGGGTGGTTGGTGTGGAGGACAAGCGCCTCGGCGACGGCGAGCTCCGGGAGTTCGTCCAAGACGTTTCCGAAATCTCCCGCGTGACGCTCGATGCCGGACACCCCGAAGAACAGGAAGAGGCGTACACCGAGCTGGTGGAGTACGTGCGAATGGGCGTATTGCTGGCAACTACCGAGCTAGGCCCCGGGGCGGGCGGCGGTCGCCTGCACTGAGTCAAGGCTGGTTTGATGCTAGGCCAGGGGTCGATGACCACTGCCGCTGTTGTGGCCGCGATATGGAACCGGGTCCGAGCTGTGGCCGACGCCCCGTGTGGATCTAAACGTAGCCCGGGTTTATCCAGACCAAATGGAGCAAATTATTGAAACCAGAGCACTTCGCTGAACGTCGACAACGCTTGATCGAAGCCATGGGTGCGGACAGCGTGGCTATTGTCCCGAGCGCGCGCGAGCGCGTGCGTAACCGCGACGTGCACTACCGGTTTCGGCAGGACAGTGATTTTCAGTATCTGACGGGATTTCCGGAGCCGGACGCCGTAGCTGTTGTTGTGCCCGATCGTCAGGAGGGCGAGTTCATCCTGTTCTGTCGCGAGCGCGATCCGCTGATGGAGACCTGGAATGGCCGCCGCGCCGGGCCCGACGGTGCTCGAGAGCACTACGGCGCTGATGAGGCGCATGTCATCGCCGACGTCGACGAGATCCTGCCCAAGCTGTTGGAGAACCGCGAGCGCCTGTACTACGCCGTGGGTGCCGACGCTGATTTCGATGCCCGGGTCATGGGCTGGCTCAACGCCGTGCGCGCCCGAGCCCGCGCCGGCATTACGGCGCCACACCAGATCGTGGGCGTCGATCATCTGCTACACGAGATGCGACTGATCAAGTCTCCGGTAGAACTCGAGCTCATGCACCAGGCGGCGCGCATCTCCGCCGAAGCCCACCGCCGCGCCATGACCGTCACCCGGCCGGGACTGCGCGAGTACGAGATCGAGGCCGAGCTGATGCACGTGTTTCGGCGCCACGGCTGCGACATCGCTTATGCGCCCATCGTCGGGGGTGGTGCCAACGCCTGCGTCTTGCACTACACCGAGAACGACGCCGAGCTGAACCCGGGTGAACTGCTGCTGATCGACGCCGGCGCCGAGCTCGAGTGCTACGCCGCCGACATCACCCGCACCTTTCCGATCAGCGGGCGTTTCGGCGCCGAGCAGCTGGCGGTGTACGAGGTGGTGCTGGAAGCCCAGCGGGCCAGCATCGACGCCGTCACGCCAGGTGCTAGCTGGCAGCGCCCCCACGAGGTGAGTGTGCAAGTGTTGACTCGCGGCCTGGTGGATCTGGGCCTACTGCAAGGCGAGGTGGATGCTTTGATCGAGGATGAGCAGTACCGTCGCTTCTACATGCATCGTACCGGACACTGGTTGGGGATGGATGTTCACGACGTGGGCGACTATCGAGTCCATGGCGAGTGGCGGCAGTTTCAGGCCGGGATGGTCACGACCATCGAGCCCGGGCTCTACCCCGCTGCCGGCAGCGAGGGCGTGGACCGGCGCTGGTGGAACATGGGGGTGCGTATCGAAGACGACGTGGCGGTCACCGAGAACGGGAACTGGGTGCTCACTTCGGATGTACCCAAGGTGCCCGCCGAAATCGAGCAGCTGATGGCGGAGGGTCGGCCGGCGTGATGAGGGCGGTGGCAACGAGCTCCGGGCGACAATGAGCCCAGGCGCCAAGGTTTTCGACCTCGTGCTGGTGGGTGGTGGCCTGGTGGGCGCGAGCCTCGGCTGTGCCCTGGCGGGCAGTGGGCTCCGGGTCGCCCTGATTGAGCCTGCCAAGCTGAGCGGGGATCGCCCGGGCGTTTATGACGATCGAGTCATTGCGCTTTCCGCCGGCAGCCGGCGCGTGTTCGAGGCCATCGGTAGCTGGGACGAGATCGCGGCGGAGGCGACTCCGATACGCAGCATCCACATCTCCGAGCGTGGACGTTTTGGTGTCGCCGTGCTGGATGCTGCCGATCAGGGCGTGGCTGCGCTCGGCTACGTGGTGCCGGCTCGTAGCATCGGTCGCGCGTTGCACCACCGCTTGGTCAGCGTGCCCGAGGTCACCATGGTTAGCCCGGCCCGCTTCGCAGATCTTCAGGTCGACTCGGGGCAGGCCAGTGTCGCGCTGGAGACCGAGAGCGGGGTCAGCGAGCTCAGCGCCCGGTTGGTGGTGGCAGCCGACGGCATCAACTCACCGGTGAGAGAAGCGGTCGACGTGGCGGTGATGCGTTGGAGCTACGGCCAATCCGCGGTCATCGCCAACGTCACCCCAGAGCGGCCCCACCGCAACATCGCCTACGAGCGCTTTACCGATTCCGGGCCGGTGGCCATGTTGCCCATGACGGAGGGCCGCTGCGCCTTGGTGCTCACCGTGGCAGACAGCGACGTTGACATGCTCATGGAGTCCAACGACCAGCACTTTGCGGAAGCGGTCACAGAGCGCTTCGGTGGTCGTCTCGGGCGGCTGCTGCAGGTGGGGCACCGCGAGGCTCACCCGCTGACGTTGGTGAAAGCGCGGGCCCACTACCGTGCGCGGGTGGCGCTGATCGGCAACGCGGCGCATACGCTGCATCCCGTTGCAGGGCAGGGTTTCAACCTTGGGTTGCGGGACGTGGCGGCACTGGCCGAGGAGGTGGTGAATGCCCATCGCGCCGGCGAGGACCTGGGTGACGAGCGGGTTCTAGCTCGTTATGCACGATGGCGCTCGGCGGACCAGTGGCGCACTGTCGGCTTCACCGACCTCCTGGTGCGCCTGTTCGCTAACCCACTGCCGCCAGTGCGCGTTGCCCGCGGCCTCGGGCTGCTCGCCTTCCAGGCCTTGCCACCCGCTAAACGAATATTGTCCCGGTACGCCATGGGTGTGGTCGGTCCATTGCCCAGGCTCGCTAGAGGGCTGCCCCTGTGAGTCGGTCCGAGGTGGACTTCGATGTGGTGGTGGTGGGCGGTGGAATGGTGGGCCCAACCTTGGCCGCTCTGGTTGGCCAGGCCGGTCTGCGGGTGGGATTGCTCGAGCGCGAGCGGCCCACCCGTTGGCGTGCCGACAGCGATGCGGCGCTGCGGGTATCGGCCCTGACTCTGGCCACCCGTAACGTGCTGTCGACAATCGGGGCTTGGCACGGCATCAGTTCGCGTCGACTGGCCGCATTCCGACGCATGCAGGTGTGGGATGCCAACGGATCCGGCGCCATCGTTTTCGACAGCGCCGATCTCGGTGAGCCCCAGCTGGGCTGGATTGTCGAGAATCCGGTGGTGCAGGCCAGCCTTTACGACAGGCTGTCGGCGATCGAAACGGTGGAAGTGATGTCCGGCTCGAGCCTGGCGGGTTTCGAGCCGCGCCCCGACGACATTCGCCTGCGGCTCGAGGATGGCCGGCGAGTGAGCTGTCGCCTGTTGGTGGGCGCCGATGGCAGTCACTCGCGGGTGCGTCGGGATGCGGGCATCGACACCCGGGGCTGGAGCTACCACCAGCGCGCGGTGGTGGCAACCGTCGCCACCGAGCATGGGCATGAAGATACCGCCTGGCAGCGCTTTCTACCCTCCGGGCCGCTCGCCTTCCTGCCGCTGTACGACGGCCGCAGCTCCATCGTCTGGTCCACCGACCCAGAGCAGGCGGATCGCCTGCTGGAGCTGGATCCCGAGCGCTTTGCCGAGGAGCTGACCGATGCCCTGGAGTGGCGCCTGGGAAAAGTCGAGGTGGTTTCCGAACGGGCCGCGTTCCCGTTGCAGCTCCAGCATGCGGCGCGCTACGTGGACCAGCGGTTGGCGTTGGTGGGTGATGCTGCTCATACCGTGCACCCGCTGGCCGGACAGGGGGTGAATCTGGGAATCCTCGACGCCGCGACGCTCGCGGAGGTGGTGCTGGCTGCCGCCGCGCGTGGACTGGATGTGGGTGCCCACGGGGCTCTGCGTCGTTATGAACGTTGGCGCAAAGGCCACAATCTACTGATGCTCGGCGCGCTGGATGGTTTACAGCGGCTGTTTGGTGCCCGCTTGCCCCCGGTGAGCCTGGTCCGCAACCTGGGGCTGCGGATGACAAATTCCCTGGGGCCGGTCAAACATTTCCTGGCGCGGCAGGCCATGGGTTTGGAGGGCGACCTGCCGGCCTGCGCGCGCAGCGAAAGCGGAGGTTCGACATGAGGGCAAACAACCAGGGCGCTATCGTGTCGCGGTGGCGCCAGCCCTGCCGTGGCGTCTGGCTGGCGCTGCTAGTGGCCATCGGGGGATCCGCTGCCGCCGAGGAGTTACGCACCACGGCCGCCGACCAGCAGGCGCTCTCCCTCACCGTCTACAACTCGGATCTGGCTCTGGTGAGGGATACCCGCCAATTGTCCCTGCCGGCGGGAGAGTCGCGGCTGGCCTTCGCCGACGTCAGCGCTCAGATCCGCCCCGAGACCGCACGCCTTTACGGCACCACGCAAGTTCTGGAGCAGAGCTTCGATTTCGATCTGCTGACGCCCGAGACGTTGCTGGAGAAATACGTCGGTCGAGAGGTTGGGCTGGTGCGCACGCACCCTACCACGGGTGACGAGCGGGTCGAGCAGGGCACGTTGTTGAGCGTAGCCGGGGGGCAGGCGGTGTTCAGGTTCGGCGATCGTATCGAGACCGCAGGTCCCAACGCACCGTGGCGCTTCGTGTTTCCCGATGTGCCCGCCAACCTGCGGGAGCGCCCTACCTTGACGATGTTGGTGGACGTCGCAGAGCAAGGCCCTACCGAGCTGGAGCTCGCCTACCTCACCGGAGGGTTGAGCTGGCAGGCGGACTACGTCGCCACCTTGGCCGAGGGCGGCGAGCAGATGGGTCTGGCGGGCTGGGTCACTCTGGCCAACTCCAGCGGGGTCGGCTACGAGGATGCTCAGGTACAACTGCTCGCGGGGGACGTCAACCAAGTCAGACAGATGACGCGGGAGCGCATGCGGACCATGGCCATGGCCGAGCCCGCCACCGCGGACGTGGAGCGGGAGTCGCTGTTCGAGTACCACCTGTACACGCTGCCCCGAACGACCACGTTGCTCGATCGCCAGACCAAGCAGGTGGCATTTCTGCAGGGTCAGGAGGTTCCGCTCGAGCGCGAATATCGGGTTGCCGTCCACGCGGCGATGCCGTCAGGTCAGGACGGGCGGACACGGCTGCCGGTGCGCACGGTGCTCGCGTTTCGTAATCAGGCACCGGCGCTCGGTGAGCCGCTGCCGGCGGGTGTATTGCGGTTCTATCAACGCGACTCCGGTGGTCGTGCACAGTTCATCGGCGAGAGCCTGATCCAGCACACCCCGGAGGGCGAACGCGTCGAAGCGGAGCTGGGAGCCGCCTTCGATCTCAGTGCCGACGCTCGCCAGACCGACCTCCGGCGCGGTTATGGCGAAGAGCGGGAAACGGCCTGGGAGGTAAGACTCCGCAGCGCCAAGGAGGCGCCGGTCACCGTGTCGGTGGTGGCGAGCTTCCACGGCGAGTGGATGGTGGTGGACGAGAGCCAGCCGCATGCACGCCTCAATGCCCAAAGCGCCCAGTGGCGGGTAGAGGTACCGGCGCAGGGAGAGGCGACAGTGACCTATCGGGTGCGCGTGCGCTGATGGCGTCGATCCTCACGGTGGGCGTTGCTACCGTGGACGATATCTACTTGGTAGAACGCTTTCCCGTCGAAGACACCAAGTCCCGTGCTATCGCGCGGCGCCGAGCCCGGGGCGGGAATGCCGCCAACACCGCCGTCATGCTGGCCAAGATGGACCATCAGGTGGGTTGGGCCGGTGCGCTAGGGTCGGATGAGGACGCAGTTTTCGTATGCCAGGACCTGGTTACGGCCGGCGTGGCCCTGGAGGCATGCGCCGAGCACGACGCGCCCACGCCGGTCTCCATGGTGTTGCTGTCATCATCCAGCGGCAGCCGCACCGTGGTGCACCATCGAATCCTGCCGGAGTATCGACACCAGGACTTCGCCGACGTCGGTCTGGCGCGCTACCAGTGGGTTCATTTCGAGCTTCGCGAGGTGGAGCAGACCGGGCCCATGCTGGCGCGTTGCCGCGGAGCCGAGGTTCCTTGCTCACTGGAGCTGGAGCGTCCACGGGAGGGCTTCGAGGCCCTGCTGGCGGTGCCGGAATTGATTTTTGCACCGCGGGCACTGGCTCATTCCCTCGGTTTCGACACGGCCCACGCAATGCTGGCGTTTCTGCGCGACAGAGCGCCGCGGGCGTGGTTGGTGAGTAGCTGGGGCGCTCAGGGGGCTTGGGCCCTGGCGCCCGGAGAGCGCGAGCCGTGGCATGCGCCAGCCATGGCCCCTTCCCCCATCGTCGATACGCTAGGTGCGGGCGATGTCTTCAATGCCGGCGTCGTGAGCGCTCTACTGGAGGGGAGGTCCGGCCCCGAGATGCTCGCGCGGGGCTGCGCGCTGGCCGGCTCCAAGTGCGGCCGTCTAGGGCTTTGATAGCAAGCTGCAACCGCCGCCGCAGCTCCAGTCTTCCGACTGCTTCCCGCGCACCAGCGTCCCACGATGTCCAGTGGTTTGGGTGAATCACCTGCAGTCGCCCAAGAAATCGACTATCGCGCCGAACGCTCAGCCATGGCAGGATTATGTGTTAATAACGATTAACAGGATGTAACCGCTACTGGTTCACCGATGAATCAGTTGAACGTGGGACCCCTGATGCCAGTTTTTTCGACCTCAGCGCCCACTGAGCGCGGCAGCGCGCGTCAGTTGACAGCCGCCGTGCTCGGGCGCGAGGGGCGTTTTCGGGTCGCCACACTACTCCTGCTCGCCCTGGCCGTGGGACCGCTGCGGATTGCCATGGCCGCCGGCGAGCCGGTGGTGATAGTCAATCCTGAAGTACCGACCACCAATCTGGGCGCGAATGCATTGCGCGCGATTTTCGGAATGCGCTTGCGCGCTTGGCCGGACGGCAGCGCTGCGCGCGTCTACGTTCTCAAAGACGATTCGCAAACACACGTCCAATTTGCCAAGCAGCAGCTTTCGATCTTTCCCCACCAGCTGCGCCGGGCCTGGGATCGGTTGGTCTACTCGGGGACGGGGCAAGCACCGAGGACAGTGGACAGCGAAGCGGAGATGATTGCCCAGGTGGCTTCGACTCCCGGAGCGATCGGGTATGTGTCGGAAGAAATGGTGAACGACAATGTGCGCGTCGTCGACATCCGCTAGGAAGGCGGCCATCCCGCGCCGTGACATGCGCTACGCGTGGGCCCTGCTGATGCTGGTGCCAGGGATGGTGGCCTATGGCCAGGACGCACTGCCCGAGAACGTGCAGATTCATGGCTTCGCGTCCCAGGCCTACATCAAGACCAACGAGAACAGCTTCTTCGGGGACTCCGAGAACGGCAGCTTCGAGTTTTATGAGCTCGGAGTGAACGGCTCCTGGGCGCCTCGGCCGGATCTGCAGTTCTCGCTCCAACTGGTCGCTCGAGATGCGGGCTCCGGAGACAATGGCGCACTACGCGTGGACTACGGATTCATGGACTACAGTTTCGTGGCAACGCCCACCGATCTTTGGGGTGTGCGCGTGGGGCGCATTGTCAATCCCTATGGCTTCTACAACGAAACCCGGGATGTTGCTTTCACCCGTCCCAGCATTCTGCTGCCGCAATCTATTTACTTCGATAGTGCAAGGAGCCTCGCGCTGTCCTCGGACGGGGTTCAACTCTACGGCGAGCGTCGCACCGAGGCGGGTGACGTACTCCTGCAACTCGGCTATGCGCGACCCCGAACCGACGACGTTAATTTCGAGTTCGATGTCTTTCGCGGTGATCGGCCCGGAGACTTGGAAGGCGCGCTGCCCTCGATGTTTGCCCGTGCCCTGTACGAGAGCTTTGGAGGCGCTTGGCGCGTTGGCCTGAGCGCGGTCCGGGTCAATGTTGACTACAATCCTCGCTTCCCTTTCCCTGCCGACCTTCCGGACGGGCGTTTCACGTTTTCATCGATCGTATTCTCAGCCCAGTACACTAGCGAGCGTTGGAGCCTTACTGGCGAATATGCCTTGCGCAAGTCCGAGTTTCGTGACTTCGCGCCCCTCCCCGACGCCAGCTTCACCGGCGAGAGCTACTATTTGCAGGGCACCTACCGATTTTCACCCAAGTGGGAGGGCTTCGTTCGTTACGACGTGCTCTATTGGGACAGGGATGACCGTGACGGAACCAAGTGGCAGGCTGAAGGCCGCGCTCCTTACCACAGCGCTTTCGCCAAAGACTGGACCGTCGGTGTGCGCTGGGACGTTACCGATAACTTTATGCTGCGGGCCGAGTTCCATAACGTGGACGGCACCGGGTGGCTTCCCGGCGCGGATAACCCCGCCCTGTTCGACCCGGCGCGCTGGAACGAGGTATCACGACGCTGGAATCTGTTTGGGATATTGGCATCCTTGCGATTCTAGGGCGCCTTATCTAGGGCGCCTTAACTCCAATGTTTCGCGAGCGCTCTCATGAAAGGTTGGAGTGGGCCCTCGGTCTCAGCCCATTATTGTTGCAGGTCCTGAATCCATCGTGATTCTGTCTCTAAGGCTCGGCATTAGTAGTGCCTCAATCTTGGGCGTGGGCGCGTCTGAAATAGTATGCAAGGACTGCGTCGAGGTATGAGTCAGGGGAGGGGCGAAGTACGCCGCGATCAGCGAGAAGGGTAGTGGTTAGCTGATTCTCGAAGCTCGCCGGGCTAGCTAGATAGTCGAGTAGTATCGACA
>CAZLYT010000100.1:0-23953 GCA_964563515.1 uncultured Candidatus Competibacteraceae bacterium
TGACCGCGATGCTCCACGCACTCCCCGATTGCGTGAATGCAAGGATTCGAGGTGGTAAGCGAGTCATCGACGCGAATGCCGCGACCGCAGTCGAGCCCCGCCAGCCGGGCGAGCTCGGTTTCCGGGACCACCCCAATGGCAATCACCACCAGCCGGGCGGGGAGCCGCTCGCCCTCCGCTAGGACGACAGCCGCTACGCGGTCTCGACCCACGATCTCGACAACCCGGGCCTGTAGCCGCAACTTCACGCCCCGCTGTCGCAGGCTCTGACTCAGCAACGCCGCTGCCTCGGCGTCCAGCTGCCGATCCATCACATGCGATCCCCGATGCAGAACGGTAACGGCCGTGCCGCGAGCAGCCAGGCCGGCCGCCGCCTCCAAGCCCAGCAGCCCGCCACCGATCACCACCGCCGGCTGAGACGGAGCGACGGCGGCGAGCATGGCCTCCGCATCCGCCAGGGTTCGAAAGCAGAGCACCCCCGATTGATCGCATCCTGGGACAGGAGGTCGGGCGGGACGCGAGCCGGTCGCCAGCACCAGGCGGTCGAAGCGGAGCTCGGTAGCGCCGCTCAGCTCGAGCTGTTGCCGAGTCGAATCCAGGTCTACGACCCGTACGCCGGTGAGAAGCCGGATGCCATGCTGCGCGTACCATGCGGCCGGATGCGTCAGCAATTGGCCTCGAGTCTTCTCCCCTGCTATCAGCGCCGATAGCTGAACCCGGTTGTAGCCTCCTTCGGGCTCGGCGGAGACCACAGTGATTCGATACCGCTCCGGCGCCCTGGCCACCAGCTCCTCGACCAGGCGCATGCTGGCCATACCGTTGCCGACCACCACCAGGTCTTCCGTGCCAGCCATCAGGCGGCCGCCACGTTGGCGTCGAGTCGCTTCAGCCCAGCCAGGTATCCCTTGAGGTTCCGCGGATCGAAGATGCGGTTGTCCAGGAACCAATCCGGACCCATGTGCACGCTGTTGGATCCGCTTCCCAGCACCCAGTCCTCCGGGTGCACGCCGTCGCGCTTGAAATCGACCTCCGCCGCCGGCATGCCCAGGCGCTCGGCGGCCCGGCGGTACGGTTCCGGGCGGTAAGCCGCCTGCACCACCTGATCCAGATCGATGTCGCCCGCCAACAGCCCCCAGCGCTGCATCTGAACCAGATACCAGAGGGCGTGGGATCGCCATGGGAAGTTGGCGGCGTAGCGATGGAAGACGTTGAAGTCGGGGCGCGTCTGAGGCGGGTCGCTCGGGCTAAAATGCAGGTTTCCGGTCAGCGACGCCTCCAGCACATCCCGAGGCGCGTTGACGTAACGACCCAGCGACAGCAGGCGGCAGACGTCGATGCGGTTCTCCTGGCTGGCATCGAGCCAGGCACAGGCCTCCAGCAGCGCTGCCAACAGCGCCTCGTGGGTATTGGGATTGGCGTCGGCCCAGGCCCGGGTCACCCCCAACACCTTCTCGGGATGGTTGTTCCAGATGTCGTAGCTGGTCGCCAGGATGCGGCCAATGCCAGCGCTCACGGCGTGGCTGTTCCAGGGCTCGCCGACGCAACAGCCAGCGATGGTGCTGGCACGCAGGTGGTTGACCATTTGCGGTGGTGGCACCACCACCAGTCGCACATCCCGGTCCGGGTCGAGGCCCGCGCTGGCCATCCAGTAGCGCAGCAGCAGGTTATGGGAGGACTCGGGAAAGACGGTGGCAAATACCAACGGATCGGCGTGGGTCCAGCGCCGGTTGTCCACCACCGTGGCCAGCGCGTGCGCGGCTACCATGGGCTCGAGCAGTGCGTCGCCCGCCACCGCTGCCAGATCCTGGTGCAATGCCTCGGAGACGGTGATGGCATTGCCGTTCAGGTCCAGGCACAGGCTGGTGACCATGGCGGCGGCATCGCCGCGAGCCGTGGCCGCCAACGGCATGCCCGCCGGCATCTGGGCGCCGTCGAGCATCCCTAGCGACACCTTGTCGCGCACGTTGGCCCAGGAGGACTCCCGCGACAGGGTCACGGTCAGGCCGTGGCGCTCGAATAGCTTGCGTTCCTTGGCCACCACCAAGGGGGCGCAGTCGGTGAGCGGAATGAAGCCCAGGGTGAGCTCGGTCTGCTCCAGGCGCTTACCGCCTCGTGCGAGGGTGGATTGAAATGAGAGCCGCGCGGTGGCGGGCTTGGGTTTAGCCGCGGGCGCCGTTGGGGGATATTCGAGCTTGGCGTGACGCTCGTGGAGGAAGCGCAGCACGTCGGCGCGGTAGTGGTTGTAGGTGTGGTCGTCGGCCAGCAGCAGACGGTCGCGGGGCCGCAGCAGGTCCACATCGAGCATCTCACCGATGGTTGCCGCGGGCCCGTTGGTCATCATCACGATGCGGTCGGAGAGCAACACCGCCTCGTCCACGTCGTGGGTGATCATGACCACGGTGTTGTTGAGGCGGGCCTGGATCTCCATCAAGGTGTCTTGCATGTGGCTGCGGGTCAGGGAGTCGAGCGCCCCGAAGGGCTCGTCCATCAGCAGCACCTTGGGCTCCATGGCCAATGCCCGCGCAATGCCGACCCGCTGCTTCATGCCGCCCGAAATCTCTCCCGGGCGCTTGTGCATGGCATGCCCCATGTGCACCAGCTCCAGGTTGTGGCGCACCCAGGTGTCGATCTCAACGCGGCTCTTGCGGCCCTTGAAGACCTGCTTCACCGCCAGCTCCACGTTCTCGTAGGCGCTCAACCAGGGCAGCAGCGAGTGGTTCTGGAACACCACGGCCCGGTCGGGGCCCGGGTCGTCCACTTCGCGGCCTTCGAGGATCACACCGCCCGCAGTGGCGCGATAAAGACCCGCTACGATATTGAGGACCGTGGATTTGCCACAGCCGGAGTGACCGATCAGGGAAACGAATTCCCCCTGGGCAATGTGCAGGTCGAACTTGTCCAACGCGCGGAAGGGCCCGCCGGGCGTGCTGAACTCCATCGTGACGTCGGAGATGATCAGGTAGTCGCTCATGGAGGCTCCTTGCTCAGCGCAACGTCGCGTCCCGGTCCCAGCTCACGGCCCGCTGCAGCAGGAGCATTCCCTGGTCGAGCAGGAAGCCGATGAAACCGATGGTGAGAACAGCGACCATGATTCGGGCGAGGGATTGGGAGCTGCCGTTCTGGAACTCGTCCCAGACGAATTTCCCGAGCCCTGGGTTCTGGGCCAGCATCTCGGCGGCGATCAGCACCATCCAGCCGACGCCCAGGGACAGGCGCAGACCGGCAAAGATCATGGGTGTGGCCGAGGGCAAGACGATCTTGCGGACCCGGGTGAACCAGCCCAGGCGCAGCACTCGGCTGACGTTGACCAGGTCCTGGTCGATGGCCGCCACGCCGACGGTCGTGTTCAACAACGTGGGCCACAGGCAGCACAGGGTCACGGTGATGGCCGAGGTGACGAAGGACTTGGCGAACAGCGGGTCGGCGGAAACGTAGAGGGCGCTCACCACCATGGTGACGATGGGAAGCCAGGCCAACGGTGACACCGGTTTGAAGACCTGGATCAGTGGATTCAGGGCGCGATAGGTGATCGGGCTCAGGCCGCAGAGGATGCCGATGGGGACCGCGACTGCTGAGGCCAGCACGAAGCCTGCGGCGACGGTCAGCAGACTGGTGCCGATCTGGTCGAAGAAGGTGGGCTTGCCGGTATAAGGCCGGATACGCACCTCGGCGCTAGGGTCCTCGGCGAGCTTCTCGGCGTTGCGCTGCTCCTGTCGGACAACGAACGCGGCGGCCTTGTCACGCTCCCGGTGGTGCTCGGCCACCAGCTCCCGGCCCTGCTCCCAGACCTGCACCGGGCCCGGCAGCTGGCCCAGGGAGGTGTCGACCCGTGCCGCAGCCACATGCCATAGGATCAGGAACATCAGCAGCGCGGACACTGGGACCAGCACGCTCGCGGCGGCGGCGCGACCCGCCTCGAGCCACCCGTGGGTACGAGCCAGCCGCGACAGGTGAGCAAGTAGGATCTGTGAAATGCCCTCGGCGGTGGCAAGGGTGCGGGTGATCATGTGCGAGTTCCCCTATTCGATTCGAGTTGCCCGGCAGCCGTCACTCGACCACCTGGTCGCCTTTCAGCCCGATCGGGAACTGGCTCAGGTAGGCGTTCGGGCTGCGGCCGTCGTAGGTGACGCCGTCGATGAACTCCGTTTGCGGCGGCCGGTAGCCGGTTTCCCGAGCGAAATCCGGGAAGTCGGCGACGTCCATGACGCCCTCGGCCACCAGCTCCTGGGCCGCCTCGGCGTAAATCTCGGGTCGGTACACATCGTGGGCGACGTCGAAATACCAATCGTCGGGCTTGGGCTCGGCAACCTGTCCCCAACGCCGCATTTGGGTGAGGTACCAAACCGCGTCGGAATAGTAGGGATAGGTGGCGTGATAGCGGAAGAAGACGTTGAAGTCGGGAATCGGTCGCTGGTCGCCCTTCTCGTACTCGAAAGTGCCGGTCATGCTGTTGGCGATGACCTCGGCATCGGCACCCACATACTCGCTGCGGGATAAGATCTCTACCGCCTCCGCGCGATTGGCGTTGTGGTCTTGGTCCAGCCAGTAAGCAGCGCGGATCAACGCCTTTAGCACCGCCTTGTGGGTGTTGGGATAGGCGGCTGCCCATTCGGCGGTGACTCCGAACACCTTCTCCGGGTTGTTCTTCCAGATCTGGTAATCGGTGATCACGGGCACGCCGATGCCCATGAACACGGCCTGCTGGTTCCAGGGCTCACCCACGCAGTAGCCATGGATGGTGCCGGCCTCCAAGGTGGCCGGCATTTGCGGTGGTGGAGTCACCGAGAGCAACACGTCGGCCTGTCGCTGACCGGTGATGTCACCGTCGGCCGGCGCGTAGTAGCCCGGATTCAGCCCGCCAGCGGCAAGCCAGTAGCGAAGCTCGTAGTTGTGGGTGGAGACCGGGAAGACCATGCCCATCTTGAAAGGCTTGCCTTCTCGACGGTACTGCTCCACCACGGGCTTTAGCGCATCCGCTTTGATGGGATGCACGGGCTTGCCGTCGCCGGCTTGCGGCACGTGGGCCTTCATGGCCTCCCACACGGCGTTGGAGACCGTGATGCCGTTGCCGTTGAGATCCATGCTGAAGGCCGTCACCACATGGGCCTCGGTGCCAAAGCCGATGGTCGCCGCCAGCGGTTGGCCCGCCAGCATGTGAGCGCCATCGAGTTGGCCGTCGATGACCCGGTCTAGCAGCACCTTCCAATTGGCCTGCGCCTCGAGGGTGACGTAAAGACCTTCGTCCTCGAAGAAGCCTTTCTCGTAGGCGATCGCCAGGGGCGCCATGTCGGTGAGCTTGATAAAGCCGAACTTGAGGTCCTCGAGCTCTAGATCCTCGGTGACCGCGTATGCGCTGCCCTGCAAGCCGGCAACGATCAGCACACTGCCTATAAAGGCTCGGCGCAGGTGGCAATCGGCCCGATGGCGTCGGATCTGTGTCATCTACCAGGTGCCTCTCGGTCACTGTCGCGGTTGCACCGCTTGGCCAAAAAAAAGCGCCCTCGCGCCAACCACCTCGTTTCGAGGTGTGGCACAAGGACGCCTTTGTCCTCGTCCGAAACCCGCCTTTGGGTTTCGACTCAGTCGTGTCGGATCCGCCGTTGGACCCGCATCCGTCACCGCTTGCTGCAGTGCGCCATTACTATAAGCAGGCTTCGCGCGGTCGCGCAACCCCCTATTTTAAATTATATTTTTGGTCGTCGAAAAGCACCGCGGTGGTGCGCTCCCTGGAGTCTTGCACCACAGCGGAGCGCGTTCTCAAAGGACCCGCCTGGTACCTCGGGGCGCTTGATTCAGGCGCGTCTGCGCCCGTTTCGCGAGTTCCAAGGGAGCCTTCGAGCGGTTTTTGGAACTGCGCAGGGATCCAAGACAGTGCGAGTCGTGAGGTATCGGAGTGCAATCTCAGCGGATGGCCGAGCCGCTCAAAGTAGTCCATTCGCTGACGGCAGCCATGCCGTAACGGGGAAGTCCATGACCTTGCCCGCCCATGCGGACGGGGGATGGACCCGCGCCAAGCCCGCTTCCGCTCTTTCGCCTACGGCCCCCGCCAGACGCTTCCTACCTAAGGGGACTTCTCACCAGTTCCCCCGCGCATGTTCTCGGCCACAATCCCGAGGCAGCTGGGCCGTGCGCATGCTGCTGAGTCTCGGGCTGGACCTATAACCGGGTCGGTGGCGATTGGCTGGCCAAGCTCCACGAAGGAGGTGCCGACACCATGTTGGCGGTGGTGAGGGACTCCGCCCGACATTGGAGCGCTGGCGGCGCCGGCCATGAGAGGGTGCATTAGCAACGCGTAATGTACCGTTCACCCCACCACTGGAAGGTGATCTACGCCGAACTACCGCCCACCGGGCGCCCCGTCCAAGGCGCCACCAATGAGCGCAGCGACGACCCCAGCGGCTCGAAGAAGTACCGGAACCCGGCACAGCCCATCTTCGATTTCCCTCGGCTTTGTGCCTGCGAACATGCCAGCCTCGAACATGGGGCTACTCACAGCGCCGCCTATTCGCTCCACGGCACCTTCTTGCAACGCATCTCCGGCGCACCGTACCCCCACGTTATCAACGCTTCGCCGTGATGTTCCCAGAAGGTCTCGTTGCGGCCCTCGTACTTGGCACCACTGCCACTGGGCTGCAAATACATCATCGAAACGCTGTCTCCGCGCTCCGCAACGAGCGTTGGGGGAGCGGTTTCGAAGAACATGACTACGACTTCGTTGGCTACGTTGCCGTCGCATATGAAACGGAACGGGCCGCTGCCAGGAACCAACCGATACCTGGCCCGCAGCTCGGCTATCCGACGTTCATAAGCGTCCCGAACGCATCCACGCGTGTCGTCGCTTTTCCAGCAGTCGTTGCGCCCTTTGATCCAGCCTCTCTGCTCCGCCTTCAACTGCGGCGGGTGCTCGTTGAGCGCCTTCTTGGTTGCCGCGGCATACACATCAGACAGCTTCCGATCGAGGGCCGCCAGCTCCTCATCCTCGCAAATCATCGCCTCTATGCTCCCGGTCTCTACCTTGTCGCAGGCGTACGAAGGCCCTCGCGCTCTGGACACTCCGCCAAGATCTCCAGCGCCTGTCGTCGACACTTGGCTCGCCCGAACAGCCTGATCGATATACTGACACCAGGCCTCGCTGTTGCGACTTGGAGCATTCGGCTGGTCTCGAGTACCAAGCTTGAACTCGATCACCGACTTCCACTCGTCCGAGCCGATATCCGGACCGTGCCCTTGCCCGTCGCCCGTTGCCACCGCCTCCTCCATCGACCGATACCACGAATCAGAACAGAGCGCCGCCGTTTGCTGGTCCGCGCTCGCGCTGCCGCTGGCCGCTGTACAAGCACCTGCAAGGACGAGGAGAACGGCCAACCACCTGATCATGAAGACCCCTCCGACCAAGTGACACTCACGTCGGGAATGGAAATTGACCCTTAGGCTTCCAGGTCATCCGCGGGTGCGGCCAGGTGCGACAGGCCAAGAACGACTACGAACAAGCCTGACAAGCCCATAAAAATGACGGAGAAACTTGTGTGTTCCGCAATGAAACCGATTGCCGAAGGCGCAGCCAGAATCCCGGAGTAGACCATAAAGGTCACAATGCTCAACCCGATGCCTGCAGGCAGTCCAGGGAGATGACCGGCCGCAGAGAATGCAATCGGAACCATATTCGAGATACCGATACCCGCCAAGGCAACGCCCACGATCACCAGGATGGATCCCGAGGCAAAGCCGGCAGCAAGACAGCCTAACAGGGCTATTCCGGTGCAAATTCGCAACGTGGCCACCACCCCCAGTCGGTTGCGCACGCTATCCCCGGTAAAACGCATGAGTGCCATGCTCGCAGAAAAGGCACCGAAGCCAAGCCCGGGACCGAAACTAGGGACACGAAACTAGGGACACACGAATCTAGGGACAGACCACGATTTCAATTGTCGGAAAGGTCGGGGTGCTCGAACAAGTCCCGCGATGACACGTCGGCTAGCTTTCGAGGGCGCCCGGATTTGCCACGTGAAACCCAGTCGCTTCATCATCTGACCGGCGGTGCCAGGCGTGAGGAGCAGGTATACATGGTTCGTCATCAGCACATAGGCGTGGACGGCGCACTTGCTCTCCCGCGAACACTCCGCGAGCCAACCGAGGTAGGACTGATAGTCCTCATCGGTATAGAAACACGCTTGGCGGTTGTTTCCGCGCTGGATGATGTGAAGCGGCACTCCGGCAAGGGTGATGCGGGGGCGTCTGGGCATGCTCGATTCATCCGCTGTTGCACTGGCGCAGAAGGTGCAGAAGGTAGGGGAGAAACCGTGGTTTGTCCCCTATTCCATAGTTCACGCGAGGTGGCAGCACAGCGCGTGTGCCTATGAGCTCCAAGAACGTGTGAGTAAGTCTGGGGCGCGCATTGTCAATCTCACCATGAGCGACGAAAGCTGTGTTCGCCAATCCCAGATACTTGCCGGTGACCGGGACCGGCCGCCGCGACGCAGCCTGCAGTCAAACGGGCAAGGCTCTGCGCAGGCGCTACCCTATCGATGCCGGCCCGGGTGCCGCCGGAGCGTTGACTACCGTGGCCTTGAGATCAGGTTGGCACGGCAGCGCGATAGCTGGAATCGCGGTGCCCTGCTAATCCAAATTGATCAGGGTGGGACGAATCCCGCGGGGGGGCTCGCGCGTGCCACACGCCGTGGACCAACGTATTGGGATTTGTTTCGACCCCGGTCGGTATCCATTGGGAGTAGATACACCCATGCACGATACGCACCCCCAGTCCACCGAGGATTTGACTCTACCCCCGCGGCCGGAAATGCCCGATCCCGCGGAATGCTGCGGGGGTGGGTGTTCACCCTGCATATTGGATGTCTATGATGAGGCTTTGCAGCAATGGAAGCGCAAGGTTGCCGAGATCGAGCTGCGTCGACAGGCAGTGACGCCAGAATGCCTGCCCACCGCGGATGATCGAGAACGGGGATCGTAGCCTCGGAACAATAGGGGACGCGGAACAATAGGGGACGTACCACGGTTTCGCCTCTACCTGAATGTCCGCTTTGGGTCGGCGGAACTTGACGCTGGCGGCACGGCGCAGTTGCCCCACGCAGAATAGAAGGCCCGCCAGTAATCGACCGGCAACTCGGCCCCGGGGGTGCTGGCGCCCATGCCCTTGAGAGGGTCGCACGCCTTGATCGGCGTTACCCTATTCGAGCGCCGCCATCAGCCAATGTCCGTGCTCACGGAGCCAACGGCGCTGCGCCTTCCAGGCGGGCGCGTGGCGGCTGACCAGGCTCCAGAATCGGGCGGAATGATCGCGATGTCGCAGATGACAGAGTTCGTGCACCATCACGTAGTCCAATACCGCCGGCGGCGCCATTGCCAGACGCCAGTTGAGGTGGATGCGTCCGTGGATGCCACAGCTACCCCAGCGGCCACGCTGTGCACTGATGCGCCAGCTCGACGGGCACAGCCCGGTGCTCGCCACCAGGATCGGAAGTCGCTCGGCCACCTGGGTCGCGGCCTCCGCCCGCAGCCAGCGGCCAAGGGCCGCGCGCAAGTTGGCGGCGGAGTCGGTTGTGCCGGTTGCCGAGCTCAAGCGGACCCGCACCCCATCGCTCTTTACGGCCACTTCTGGACTGTGCCCAGACCGCCGGCAAACAATCACCGGCCAGGGCTTGCCACGCCAGAGCACCTGGCGCTCGCCGGCGACCCACTCCGGCGCGTCGGCCGTAGCGTGCTCCTGCCGCTGCCGCAGCCGCTCCCGGGTCTGCAAGATCCAGCTCATCCGCTCGGCCACCAGACGGTGGGCGCTGGCCTCTGGCACCCCCCGGGGCAGCACCACCAGGAGCGAATCGGCGCGCACCTCGATGCGCAGCTGCCGCGCCCGCGAGCTACGGCGCAGCCGGTAGCTACCCTCGCCTGCCGGCAATGGGTGCTCGATCTCGCCCCGGACGCTCACGACTGGGTCGCCTCCGCCAGTTCGGTGCGGTTGCGGCCCCGGGACTTGGCCTGATATAGGGCGTGATCGGCACGCTGCAGCGACGCCATGATTTCGCCATCCTCAGGATCGAGCTCGGCGACACCGATGCTAACGCTGAGCGGAACCACCAGGCCTTCCCACTCCAGGGGGCGACGCAACAACCGCAAACGCAGCCGCTCGGCGGCATGGAGCGCCCTGTCGGCCCGGGTCTCGGGCAGCATGGCGGCGAACTCTTCGCCCCCCATTCGACCCAGCAGGTCCACCTCGCGTAGGGTGCTGCGCGCCAGCCCCACGAAATGGCGAAGCGCCGCATTGCCTGCCGCGTGTCCGTATCGGTCATTGACCTGCTTGAAATGATCCAGGTCGATGACAAGCACCGCAAGGGGGTTCTGGTAACGCCGGGCGCGGCGCACCTCGCGCCGGGCCAGCTCCAAGAAATAGCGCCGATTGCAAGCCCCCGTAAGGGGGTCGGTGCGCGACAGTCGCAGCAGCTCCTGCTCGCGTCGCTTGCGTTCGGTGATGTCGACATGCAGTGCGACCACGCCACCCTCGGCGGTACGGCGCTGGCTCACCAGGAAGATCCGGCCATCGGTGTAGTGCTGTTCGCTGAAGCCCCTGGCGCTGCGGTGCTGGGCCACGTGGCTACGTATCCAGGCCGCGGGAGTGCCAGCGATCTGGTAGCAGCCGCTCGCCACTGCGGCCCGCAGCAGGCTCCGGAGCCGCATACCGGGCTCCACCGCCATCGCCACGCCAGCCACCATCTCGCGATACTGGCTATTGCAGATCACCAGGCGATCCTGGGCGTCCCACACCGCGACGCCACCCTGGATGCTCTCGATGGCATCCAGCAGCCGTTGCTCGGCGCGGCGCTGCCCGGAGACGTCGCTGAGCAGGGTCACCACTCCCTGAGCGGCATCGCAGTGGGCGCTCCATTGTAGTTGGCGACCGTCGCGCAGCGTCTCCTCCACCACTGATCCGTCGCCGGAGCGCAGTCGCTGCAGCCTGCTGGCCACCCATAGCTCGAGCGGAGGGCCCGTCGGAATGGGACCGAAGATGCCGGACTCGGCGCCACGGCGCAGCACCGTCTCGGCGCTCTCCCCCGAGCTGGCTTGCGGAAACAGCTGATCGAAATCGGCATTGCTCAACACCAGGTGCAAGCCGCTATCGAATAGCGCCAGGGCACCTGGGAGGGCCTCGAGCGCGCTCTGCAGGTGCCGCACCTTGGCTTGCAGCGCCTCCAGGCGGGGCTGATCGTCGGGCACGAGCTCAGCCGAGCCAGGCGCGGGCATTACGGAACATCCGCAGCCAGGGGCCCTCCTCGCCCCACCCCGCCGGGGCCCAGGAGTGCTGCCGGCGCAAGAACACCCGCTCCGGGTGCGGCATCATGATGGTGACGCGTCCGTCGACGCTGGTGAAACCGGTGAGTCCTCCCGGTGAACCATTGGGATTAGCCGGAAAACGCTCCGCTGGCTCGCCGTAGTTGTCCACGTAGCGCAGGCAAGCCGAACCGGTGCCCAGAGCCCGGGCAGCGCTATCCGCCACCGCAAAGCGGGCGCGGCCCTCACCGTGGCTCACCACCACTGGCAGCCTGGAGCCCGCCATACCAGCCAGGAACAGGGACGGTGATGGCAACACCTCGACCATCACCAGTCGCGCCTCGAACTGCTCGGAGCGATTGCGGACGAAGCTCGGCCAATCTACCGCCCCGGGGACCAGCTCGCTCAGGTGGGCCAGCATCTGACAACCGTTGCAGATCCCCAGGGCGAAGCGGTCGCGGCCAGCGAGAAACTCCGCGAACAGGTCGCGGCCGCGGTCGCTGTAGAGGATCGAGCGCGCCCAGCCGCCGCCCGCCCCCAGCACATCGCCGTAGGAGAATCCGCCACAGGCGGCAAACCCGGTGACGTCGTCCAGGCGGCGACGCCCTTCCAGCAGATCGCTCATGTGAACGTCCACGGGCTCGAAGCCGGCGCGTTCGAAGGCTGCCGCCATTTCCGCCTGGCCATTGACCCCTTGCTCACGCAGGATGGCCACCCGAGGTCGGGCGCCGCCAACCAGGATTGGTGCGGCCACCTCCTCGGCCGGATCAAAGTCCAGGTGGGCGTGGAGACCGGGGTCGGTGGGATCCAGCACCGCCTCCAGTTCCTCCCGGGCACATTCGGGATCGTCCCGCAGTGCCTGCATGCGGCTGGAGGTCTGTGACCATATCCGATGCAGCTCGCGACGCTCCACGTCGAGCACGCTGCCACCCCGATGCCGCCACACCAGCCGACCATGGTCCGCCGGTGTACCCAGCGCGTGGGTGCACCCACCCAAGCCGGCGTTGGCAAGCACCTGGAGCACCGGGGGAAGCTGGTGGTCACCCACCTGCAGCACGGCGCCGAGCTCCTCGCTGAACAGTGCGGCCAGAGGATCCTCGCCAAGCGCGGCCAGGTCTACCTCGAAGCCGGCACGACCGGCAAAAGCCATCTCGCACAAGCAGGCGAACAAACCTCCGTCGGAGCGATCGTGGTAGGCCAGGAGCCGCCGTTCCGCAGCCAGCCGTTGAATGGCAAGGAAGAAGGCGCGGAGATCGGCGGGCACGTCGAGATCGGGCGGCGCCCCGCCTTCACGACCGAAAACCTGGGTCAGCGCCGAGCCACCGAGGCGATTACGCCCGCCTCCCAGGTCCACCAGCAACAAGGTGCTGGTGCCGGCATCCAGCTCGAGCTGCGGGGTCAGGGTGTAGTCCACGTCAACGACCGGTGCAAAGGCGGATACCACCACAGTCAGCGGTGCCACCACCTCCCGCTCCGACCCATCCTGGTGCCAAGCGGTCTTCATGGACAAGGAATCCTTGCCCACCGGGATGGCGACACCCAGAGCAGGGCATAGCTCGAGCCCCAGGGCGCGCACGGTGTCGTAGAGTCGGGCATCCTCGCCCGGGTGGCCGGCAGCCGCCATCCAATTGGCGGACAGGCGCACCCGGCCCAGGTCACCGATGTGGGCGGCCGCGATGTTGGTTAGGGCCTCTCCCACCGCCAAGCGACCCGAGGCGCTTGCATCGAGCACGGCCACCGGCGCCCGCTCGCCCATGGCCATGGCCTCTCCGCCCGCCCCCCGGAAGCCGCTGGCAGTAACCGCCACATCGGCCACGGGAACTTGCCAGGGACCCACCATCTGATCGCGGCAGCTCAAGCCGCCCACGCTACGATCACCGATGGTGATGAGGAATCGCTTATCCGCCACCGCCGGTAGCGAGAGCACGCGCGCGGCAGCCTCCAGCGGCGTAACCCCAGTGAGATCGAGTGGGCCCGAGGCGGCCTCCAACCGCCGCACCTCACGTCGCATCCGTGGCGGCTTCCCGAGCAGCGTGGTCATGGGCATGGCCACGGGAGTCGTCCCCAGCAGTGGGTCTTCGACCCGCAACCCGCCGTCGCCGGTGGCCTCGCCAATCACGGCATAGACCGCCCGCTCACGAGCACAGAGCGCATCGAACTCTGCCAACCGGCCCGGAGCGACGGCCAGCACGTAGCGCTCCTGGGATTCGTTGCACCAGATCTCCTTCGGCGACATGCCGGGGTCATCGCAGGGGACCCGGCGCAGATCGACGCGTCCGCCGCGGTCGCTGGCATGGAGAATCTCCGGCACCGCGTTGGACAGCCCGCCGGCACCCACATCGTGAATGGACAGGATGGGATTGTCCTCACCCAGCGCCCAGCAGTGATCGATGACCTCCTGACAGCGGCGCTGCATCTCCGGGTTGTCCCGCTGCACCGAGGCGAAATCCAGCTCTTCGCTGCTGCTGCCCGAAGTCAGCGATGAGGCGGCGCCCCCGCCGAGGCCGATGAGCATGGCCGGACCGCCGAGGACGATCACCTTGGCGCCGACCGGCAGCGTGCACTTCTCCACGTGCGGCGCGCGGATGTTGCCCACACCGCCCGCCACCATGACCGGCTTGTGGTAGCCGCGCAGGTTCTCACCGTGCGGACCCAGGGCCATCTCAAAGGTGCGGAAGTAACCGGCCAGATTGGGGCGTCCGAACTCGTTGTTGAAACCGGCCGCACCGAGTGGGCCGTCCACCATGATCTCCAGTGCGGAGGCGATCCGCCCGGGCCGGCCCAGGTCCTGCTCCCACGGCTGCTCGAAGCCGGGAATACGCAGATTCGATACCGAGAAGCCGGTGAGCCCGGCCTTGGGTCGCGCGCCCCGGCCGGTGGCGCCCTCGTCGCGAATCTCGCCTCCCGCGCCGGTGGCGGCGCCCGGGTAGGGGCTGATGGCGGTGGGGTGGTTGTGGGTCTCCACCTTCATCAGCACATGCACCGGCTCCCGATGCCAACGCCACACACCCTCATGATCGGGGAACCAGCGCTCGCCCTCGGCGCCCTCGATTACCGAGGCATTGTCGCGATAGGCGGAGAGCACCCCGTTCGGTGCGTGGCGGTGGGTATTGCGGATCATTTCGAACAACGACGCGTCCTGTGCAACGCCATCGATGACCCAGTCGGCATTGAAGATTTTATGGCGGCAGTGCTCGGAGTTCGCCTGAGCGAACATCATCAGCTCCACATCGGTAGGGTCGCGACCGAGCTCGCTGAAGGCCTGGGTCAGGTAGCGCATCTCGTCGCCGGTAAGCGCCAGCCCCAGCTCGCTATTGGCAGCAGCCAGGGCTGCCATGCCGTCGGTGCCGAGTGCGATGGCGCCTAGCGGTGCCGGTGGTGCGTGGCTAAACACCGCAGCCAGATCAGCCTGTGCTGGCAGACAGATCTGGGTCATGCGGTCGTGCAGCAGGCGGATGCCGGCGCCGAGATTGGCCAGGCTGAGCGCGGCGCCATCCCGGTCCCACACACTCCACTCGAGACCCCGCTCGATGCGCGCCACCGCCGTCAGACCACATACGCGCGCGATGTCCGTGGCCTTGGAGGACCATGGTGAGATCGTTCCCAGGCGCGGCAAAACCAGCGCCGTAGCCACCCGGATAGCCGCGGCTGGCGCCTCGCCATAATCCAGCAACTGCTGCAACCGCGTCCGGGTCTGCTCGTCCAATTGGGCGCCCGGGTGCAGCTCCACCAGGTGCAGGAAGTGGGCTTCGAGGCTGGCAACTTGGGGAACCAGCACTTGTAAGGCGCTGAGCTTCTTGCCCAGTCGGAATGCGGAGTGGGCTACGGGGCCTTTAAGGCGCAGCATGACGCGGATTGCTCGGCTGGTGAAAACGGGGGCCGCATGATAGCCCATGGAGAGGCGCTGGGGCTTGGAGCTCAGCGGGAGGGCGCCAGCTCGCGCCAATCCAGTCCCTGGTCCTGATCGGCCACAGCCACCCATGAGCTGTGGCAACCGAGAGCTTCAGCCAGCGCCTGGCGAGCCCGCTCCGGCGTGTTGTTCTGGTCGCTGAGGTGGGCGGCCACCACGTGTTGGAGGCGGCCACTGTCGATCCGTGTGAGGAGCTCGGCGCCCTGCTGATTGCTGAGATGGCCGTAGGCGCTCCCCACCCGCGCCTTGAGCGCCGCATGGTAAGGCCCGTGGAGCAACATCTCGGGGTCGTGATTGGTCTCCACTAGCAGCGCGTCGCACCCATCCAGCACTCGTTGCACATGGGCGCTGACGTGACCGGCGTCGGTGAGCAACCCGAGCCGTCTGGCGCCGTCACCGATGACGAACTGACAAGGCTCCCGGGCGTCGTGGGGCAGCGGATAAGCCTGCACTTCCAGGTTGCCAACACTGAAGCAGAGATCCGGCGCGATGGGCTCGGCCCCGGGCAGCCGCCCCAGGCCGGTGGCGAGCAGCGTGCCGAAGCTGGCATATACCGTGATACCGATGCGCTGCGCCAGCCGAGCTACGCCGGCGGCGTGATCGCTATGCTCGTGGGTGACCAGCACGGCATCCAGGTTCTCGAGGGCTAGGCCCAGTCGGCCGAGCCGGCGGTCGGTCTCGCGCACCGAAAAGCCACAATCAACCAGGATGGTGGTTCCGCGGCAACTCACCACCACCGCGTTGCCACGGCTGCCGGTACCGAGAACCGCGAATCGCAGCTTCACGGGCCCCGCTGCAAGGGCGCGGACGCTGCACCCGAAGGCTCAGCGCAGCTCCGCATTCAGCACCTGCAGGATGGCCTGAGGTACCTGGCCCTCCACCGGCGACCCGTTGGCGTCCAGCACCGCGACGGTGGTGCGCTCGGGGCCTACGCCAGTGATCTGTATCTGATACAGGTCACGATCGGGTTCGTCCTCGCGCCAGAACGCTAGCGTGGAGAGAATGCTCTCGCTGCGCTGACCCTCCAGAGGGTCTTGATAGCGCACGCTGTAGACCCCAGTGGTGGAATCGCCATCCTGCACCGGGAACCCATTCTCATCGAGGGCGATTCCCACCAGCCGCCAGCTGGTGGCGTAGTCGCGCTCGAGCTGCAGGTAGGGCTGCCCGTCCGGCCCTTGCTGCAGGCTGGCCCGGCTCTGTCCCGCCGGGCTCTGCTCGTTCAGCAGCGCCAGCGCCCGCTCTTCGGAGACCCCAATGGACACCATCATCCGCCGCAGTATCTCGGCCTCGAGGCCGGGATCGCGGGGCCGCGCCTCCCATACGGTTTCGTACTCTCCGCGCTGCTCTTCGCGAACGCCGTAGTGGGTGACGTAGACCTCGGTGGTCGCCGGCGCCTGGCCGGGCTCTACCCGGGTGCGGAACTTGTCGCGGGTGGGAGCGGAGTAGAGAAATCCCAGGGCGCCACCGATAGCCCCACGAACGGTGCCATCGGGAATGTCTGCGCGATTCTCGGCCCACTCAGTTTCCAGCACGCCGGTAGCTGGATTCTCGCGCTCCAAGGCAAAGCCGGCGTCGACCCAGAATTGCTTGAGCCGGTTCCACACCTGCTCGGGTGGCGCATTGACCACCAACCAGCGGTTTTGGCCCTCGCGCTCGATGCGAACTCCCTGGGGCTGGGTCAGCAGCTCGGCTTCCGTGGTTTGGAGCCGAGTACCGCCGCGCTCACGGGCATAGTCTGAGTAGGTCGCCGTTCCCGCCGGGCCTAGCTCCGGTACCACCAAGGTGTCGTCGATGGTGGACGAGGTGAGGTCCGGCGGCACCTCCAGGGAGTCCCGGGTGACGGTGGACTTGTAGTCGGGTCGGCGGTCCGGAATGATGGACTCCGAGCCCCCGCAGGCGCTAATGCCCACAGCGGCCACGACCGCCAGCCCTACAGCCCTCCAACCCAGCACTATTTCCCTCACCGGCACCCGCCTGCTCAGAGCACGCCGGCACGCCGCATGGCGGCGCGCACTGCTTCGTGATGGTTTTCCGTTAGCCGCACCAGCGGCAGCCGAATGCCCCCCGCCGTGAGCCCGAGCTGGCTTACCGCCCACTTCACCGGAATCGGGTTGGCCTCCAGGAACAACGCCTCGTGCAGCCCCTGCAGGGTTTCATTGAGACCGTGCGCCTCGTCCCCGTGGCCGGCAATGGCCGCCGCCGCCATGCGGTGCATCGCCGCCGGCGCCACGTTGGCGGTGACCGAGATGACGCCGCGGCCGCCGGCGAGCATGGCCTCGCAGGCCAGCGCATCGTCACCACTGAATATGTCCAGCCGGTCGGCACATCGGCTCACCAGCTCATGGATGCGATCCAGGCTGTTGCTGGCTTCCTTGATGCCGACGATGTTCGAGATTCCCGCCAGCCGGTCCACCGTGTCGGGGAGCAGATCACAGGCGGTGCGCCCGGGCACGTTGTACAAGATCTGGGGAATGGCTACTGCTTCGGCGACGGTTCGGAAATGCTGGTAAAGGCCTTCCTGGGGCGGCTTGTTGTAATAGGGTGTCACCAGGAGGCAAGCATCGACCCCGGCTTCTTTGGCACCCAGGGTCAGCTCTTCCGCCTCGCTGGTGGAATTCGCGCCGGTGCCACCGATGACCGCGATGCGCCCGCGGGCGACTTGCACCGTGCGCCGAATCACCTCCAGGTGCTCGCGAGGATCGAGCGTCGGCGATTCACCGGTGGTCCCCACCGAAACAATGGCGTCGGTTCCCGATTCCACGTGAAATTCCACCAGGCGCGCCAGCGCATCCATATCGAGCGACCCGTCTTCCGCCATGGGCGTGACGAGCGCGACGATGCTGCCGTGGAACATGGAGAGCCTCTCTGCCTGCGGCTAGGTTTCCCGGGCGCTGGGCCGCTGGGAATGACGGGTATGGTCGGTGCCGGCATGGTACGTAGCGCGCCCGGAACTGACAAGCCGCGCCGCTTGCGCGTTCAGGGGATGTCGGTACACTCCGCACGAAACTCGAAACCCACGCACGATGCCGCCAGCTCCCGCCGCGCCCACCCAGAATTTCGTCGTCATCTCGGTCGTCGGGCCCGAGCACCCACGCCTGGTGGAACGGGTTTCAAGGGCGGTGTTCGATTGTGGCTGCCGGCTGGGAGACAGTCGCCTGACGGCGATCGGCGGCCAGGCGGTGTTCGTGCTCGCGGCCCATGGCGAGTGGAACAATCTGGCGCGGTTGGAGACCGCGTTGAAGCGGGTCGAGCAGAAGCTCGGCTTGCAGATCTCGTTGCGGCGAGTCGGGGAAGCGAAGGAGCGCGACAACCTGCTGCCGTATCTGGTCGAGGTGGTCTCCCTGGATCATCCCGGTATCCTGAATCAGCTGGCTGAGTTCTTCGCCGAGCGCGAAATCGGTCTGCTGGAGGTGGCAACCCATGCCTATCAGGCGGCCCATACCGGATCGCGCATGTTTTCCGTGACCATGACAGTGGGCATTCCGGCCGATCTGTCGATCGCCTCACTGCGGGACGAATTCTTCGACCGCTGCGATCAGCTCAACCTGGACGCGATCATGGAGCCCATCAAGGGTTGACCACATCCGAGCGCCCGCCGAGCTATTCGGAACTCATCCCGATTCGGGTCCTCGTGGCCCTTTCCCCAAACTGAGGAGGCATATATGGCAAGCGTCAGCGTCGGCCAACCGGTCCCCGACTTCGAGGCATCGGCCACCGGTGGCGGCACCCTGCGGCTATCGGATCTGCGCGGCAAGAACGTCGTGCTGTACTTCTATCCCAAGGACAACACGCCTGGCTGCACCACCGAGGGTCAGGATTTCCGTGCTCGTCACGACGAGCTCGCCGCCACCAACACACTGGTGCTGGGGGTTTCCCGCGATAGCATGAAGTCGCACGAAAACTTCAAGGCCAAGTTCGAATTCCCGTTCGAGCTGATCTCCGACCCCAATGAAGCGCTCTGCAAGCTGTTCGATGTGATCAAGATGAAGAAGATGTACGGCCGCGAGACGCTGGGGGTCGAGCGCAGCACCTTCCTGATCGACCCCGAAGGAGTGTTGCGCCGCGAGTGGCGCAAGGTCAAGGTCAATGGACACGCCGACCAAGTCCTGCAGGCTGCCCGTGAACTTGGAGCCGGCTGACCGCTCCGCGACCTCTCCCCCTTCACCTGGTGAGCCCATGAGACGCCGCGACAACCAGCACCGCTATCTGTTCGTGTTGGACACCAACGTTCTGCTCCACGATCCCACAGCTCTGTTTCGCTTCCAGGAGCACGACATCTACCTGCCTATGGTGGTGCTGGAGGAGCTCGACCGGGGCAAGAAGGGCCTGTCGGAGGTGGCGCGGAACGCCCGCCAGGTGAGCCGCTTTCTGGACGACTTGGTGCGAGATGCCAGCCACGATGCCATCGAGCGCGGCCTGCAGCTGCCCGCGGTGTCCAACGGCGGCAGCACGGCGGCGCCAGGCGGCCGACTGTTGTTCCAGACCCGCCCGGTGCCACCTCAGCAGCCAAACGCGCTGCCGGGCAGCAACCTCGACAATCAGATCCTGGCCACCGTCATTGCCCTGCAGCAGGAGCTTTCCGAGACCGCCGTGACGCTGGTGTCCAAGGACATCAACCTGCGCATCAAGGCCACGGTCCTGGGTCTGCGGGTCGAGGACTACCACAACGACCAGGTGCTGGACGACGTCAGTCTCTTGCGCTCCGGCGTGGTGACCCTCGAGCAGAGCTTCTGGGAAAACCATGGTCGGGCCATGGAGTCGTGGAAGGAGGACGGGCGCACCTTTTACCGGGTGACCGGACCAGAGGTGGCCAACTGGTACCCCAACTTGTGCTTGAACTTGCCGGGAGAGCCACCCTTCGAGGCGCTGGTACGCAGCCTCGAGAGCGAGGGCGCGGTGATCCAGCTCGCCACCGATTACCAGTTACCCGGGCACAAGGTGTGGGGCATCAACGCCCGCAACCTGGAGCAAAGCTTCGCGTTCAACTTGCTGCTCGATTCCCAAATCGACTTCGTGAGCCTGCTCGGCAACGCCGGCACCGGCAAGACGTTGCTGGCCCTCGCCGCGGGGCTACAGCAGACTTTGGAGGGGGGCCGCTTCCGGGAGATCATCATGACCCGGGTCACGGTTCCAGTGGGCGAGGACATCGGCTTCCTGCCCGGCACCGAGGAGGAGAAGATGACGCCCTGGATGGGCGCGCTGATGGACAACCTGGAGGTGCTGACCGGCGGCAGCGAAGCGGGTGGCAGCTGGGCCCGCGCCGCCACCAACGATCTGCTCGGCCACCGCATCAAAGTGCGCTCCTTGAGCTTCATGCGTGGCCGCACTTTCCTGAACCGGTACCTAATCATCGACGAGGCCCAGAATCTGACCTCCAAGCAGATGAAGACCTTGGTCACGCGGGCCGGGCCGGGCACCAAGGTGGTGTGCCTGGGCAACGTGGCCCAGATAGACACCCCCTATCTCTCGGAGACCACGTCAGGCCTGACCTACGTCGTGGATCGCTTCAAGGGCTGGCAGCATGGCGGCCACGTGACCCTGGCTCGAGGCGAGCGCTCGCGCCTGGCAGAGTTCGCCAACGAAGCGCTCTGAATGCTTTTGCGCGCAGAGCTGCTGGTTGTTCGCCCTACCCTTTGCTGATTCCACGCCCAGCGCAGCTCAGCACCAGCTCGACGATTGCTGGCCGCTCAACCGACGGCCACGTCCCGATGCTCCCGCTCCGGGTGCTCCCGCTCCGGGTGCCGATGGTCTTGCGCCAACTGCTCGGTAGCCCTGGCCTGACTGCTGCGGTGCGCCCACGCTTTCAACACCGCTTGCACCAGCGTGGCCAGCGGAATGGCGAAGAACACCCCCCAGAAGCCCCAGATACCGCCGAACGCCAGCACCGCTACGATGATGGCGATGGGGTGCAGATCAACCACCTCGGAAAATAGCAGCGGCACCAGGATATTCCCGTCCAAGAACTGGATGACTGCGTAGGCGCCCAGCAGCCAGGCGAGGTCGGAGCTGAATCCCCATTGGGTAAATCCGACGATAGCCACCGGCAGCGTGACTACGGCAGCCCCGATGTAGGGCACCAGCACCGACACCCCGACCATGAGCCCGAGCAGCACCGCCAGCTGCAGCTCGAGGAAAGTGAACGATAGCGCGCTCACCGCCCAGACAACCAGAATCTCCCAGAACTTGCCCCGCACGTACTTGCCGATCTGCAGATCCACTTCGCGCCAGACTTCGCTCGCAAGGCTGTAGTCGGTGGGCAGGAAGGCCCGAAACCAGCGCACGATCTGCTCCTTGTCCTTGAGGAAGAAAAACACTAGCAATGGAACCAGTACCAGATAGACCACTAGGGTGATGAATCCCACCACCGAAGCCAGCGACCAGGACAGGATGTTCTGCCCCAGGCTGCCGATTTCCCCGCGGATCATGGTGACGATTTCGTTAACCTGCTGTTCCGACACCAGTCGCGGATAGTTCTCCGGGAGCTGCATGAGGACAGCTTGCCCCTTGGCCAACATGGTCGGGAACAGTCTCACCAGCTCGTTGAGCTGGCGATAGATCAATGGCGCCAACCCGAATAGCATGATCAGCAGAAAAGCGCTGAAGAGCGCGAACACCACGCTCACCGCCATCATTCGAGGCATGCCGTGGCGCTCCATGTAGCCCACTAGCCCCTCGAGCAGATAGGCGATGATGGCGCCGGCAATCACCGGCGCCAGCATCTGGCCCATGAACACGACCACTGCGGTGCCGACGAGCAGGATCATGGCCAGGATCACCGCCTGCCGGTCGGAGAAGACGCCCTTGAACCAATCGGTGATGAGCTTCATCGAGACTTAGGCCGTCGATGCCAAAGCGGGCCCGGTAGCGGGTTGATGCAATCGAGGCACACGCCAATGTAGCAAATCCGAGGCCGCCGGCGGGAGTGCGGCGTCCCCCAACACCTGCAGCCCGCCTCGGTGCCGTCACTCACTCGCTGTCAGTGAGTCTGCGATAGTGGCTGGCAAAAACCTGCTCCAGCTCGTCGATGACCTCGGTCGCGGCGAGTCCCTCCATGATGTGACGCGACATCAGCAGGGTGGTCTCTCCGAGCACCTTGCGTCGATCCACCATGTGGTAGACCCGGGTCAGACGCTTGATGGCAGCCACCACGGTTTCGTCCGCCGGGCGCGACTCGTGGTGGGGGACGGGCAGCACAGGCTGCTGCCGCTGCTCGCGGTGCATGAGAAAACGGGCATAGTCCAGCAAGCTGCGCCGACCAATGCCATCCAGGATCTCCCAACACTCCAAGAGCTCCTTGCGTCCACCTTCCGCCATCCGGGCTGCTCCTCTACCGACCGCTGCCCTCGATGCCGAGCCATGAGCCAGAGGGCCCGCAACTACGGATCGACCCAGCTCCCGCTGGATGCATTTTCGACGATACACCGGGACGAGGCCGAGTAAACGATTGGTCGAGCTTTGCCTAGCCTCTCGACCACATCCCGATTCCGCAGCCGGACGTACCTGCTGTAACCACCACAGGTCGGTGCCGTCTATTCTTTGCAGGTGCTGCATCGAATCAGGGAATCCCGAAAGGTCCGGGCATCGATGCCAACGCAAGCTAGACTCAAACCATAGCCAGGCTCACTCCAGGCTCACCAGTGCCCGCCTCGGGCGACGAAGGAGAACGCGCCATGAGACGCCTTTATTTTCTGGTGCCAGATACCGATTCCGCCAAGAAGATTGTTGACGAGCTACTTCTTGCCCGGGTCGAAGAGCGCCACATTCACCTCATCGCCAAAGATCACTCAGCCCTGGAGAGGGAGCATCTGCCGGAGGCGTCGCTGCTGGAGGAAAGTGACTTCGTTCCGTCGCTCGAGCGTGGTGTCGCAGTCGGCGGTGCCACCGGTCTGGTAGCAGGCGTGGCGGCGCTGCTACTGCCGACGGGCCTGATTATCGGTGGCGGCGCGGTGCTGGCGACCAGCCTACTGGGAGCCGGGGCCGGTGCCTGGATTTCCAGCATGATCGGCATCTCGGCTCCCAACAGCCGGCTCAAGCGCTTCGAGGAAGCGCTGGCTGAGGGACAAATATTGATGCTTCTCGACGTGCCCAAGAGCCGGGTCAACGAAATTGGCGCGCTGGTAAAGGAACACCATCCCGAAGCTCACGTGGAAGGCACCGAACCCACCATGCCCGCCTTCCCTTGATCCTGCGGCGACCCAGGCGATGGTCATCGGCGCTCAGTGCGTCGGCAGGGACCGGCGTGAAGCGCGTGCGCCAACCGTCCACGATGCCGACGACGACCAGATGACGGTGGATGACGCTGTCGCGCGCGAGCGGGCCGATGAACGCGGTGCCGTCGCGGCGTTCGGCGACCCAGTCGCCATTTTCGCGCCGCACCAGTCGGACGACGGCGTCGCGCGCGGTGCGGAAGGCATGCGTGCGCAACGCTTGCCTGGCGGAGGCGACGACCATGGCGAGCGCGGCGGCTTTGACGAGCCAGGGTAACTGCGCGGCGAGGAGCGCGACCAGGGCCGTCGCGTGCAGCGCCGCCAACACGGTCGCGAGGCGCGGCGAACGCCGGAGTTCAAAGACTCGACAGGGCGCGAATCCGTTCGATGACATCGTCTTGGTCCGCATCCGTTGCGGCGCCACGCGCCATCAGCAAGTCCCACAGCAGCGGATCCTGCAGCTCGAGTAACGACGCAAACGCGGCGCGTTCCGCTGCAGCCGCATCGGGCCAGCGTGCGTCGAGATAGCGCGCAAGCATCACATCGAGTTCTTTCATGC
>CAZLYT010000101.1:0-15862 GCA_964563515.1 uncultured Candidatus Competibacteraceae bacterium
CCCGGGTAGGACTGGCCGACCCCAGTCTCGCCTCCTGCCACACCGCGCTGGTGGATGGGTACGTGGTCGAGGGGCACGTGCCCGCCGATGACATTCGTCGCCTGCTGCGGGAGCGACCCCCAATCGTCGGCATCACCGCCCCGGGCATGCCACAGCTTTCGCCCGGCATGATGAGCCGAGAGCCGAAGGGCTACGACGTGCTCAGCTTCGACGAGCGCGGTGAGGTGGCAGTCTTCAGCCGCCACTGATTGCGGGCCCTCATAGGGCGTCTTCGATCTGCTGTACCAAGGTCGTCAGCACTTTGACCCGGGCATAGCGCTTGTCGTTGGCCTGTACCAGGGTCCAGGGCGCGTACTCGGTGCTGGTTCGGTCCACCATGTCGCAAACCGCATCCACGTAGTCACCCCATCTTTCTCGATTGCGCCAATCCTCGGGCGTGATCTTGAAACGCTTGAAGGGGCTCTTTTTCCGCTCCTCAAAGCGGGCCAACTGCTCGTCCTTGCTGATGGAAAGCCAGAATTTCAGCACCAGGATGTTATTTTCGGCGAGCCGCTCCTCGAACTCGTTGATCTCGCCGTAGGCCCGCATCCAGTCGTGCACCGAGCACAACCCTTCTACCCGCTCCACCAGCACCCGCCCGTACCAGGAACGATCGAAGATCGCCAGCCGCCCGAGTCGTGGTATTCGGCGCCAGAACCGCCACAGGTAGGGGTGAGCGAGCTCCTCGTCCGAGGGCGCGGCAATGGCGTGTATGTCGTAGGCGCGGGCGTCCAGAGCCTGGGTGACGCGGCGAATCGAGCCACCCTTGCCGGCGGCGTCGTTGCCTTCGAACACCGCGACCACGGCCATTTTGCTAAACCCGGGCTTGACCAGGGCGCGCGCCAGGCGGCCCTGCCACATGGCGAGCTGGTCGCGGTAGTCGTCCCGCTCCAGCTTGAGCGTGAGGTCCAACCTGTCCAGCAAGTTGACCGGGGCGGCCGCGCTGAGTAGCGGCGAGCTCTGCGGCCGAGCTTCGGGCGCCTCCGGTTTCGCGACGGCGGCCTGCAGACGGTCCAGGACCAGGCGGGCGGCGGTCAGATTGCGATACCGCCAGTCGGCGCCCTCGACCACCACCCAAGGGGCCTGGCCGGTGCTGGTGTTCCGTAGCACGTGCCCCGCGATCTCCTTGAGCTTGTTGTAGCTCTTATAGAGGCGATGCTCCTGGGCGGTGACTTTCCAGCGCGTCCGGAGATGCTTGGCGAGCTCCTCCGCGCGCGCCTTGAAGTCTTTCTTGGACAGGTGGATCCAGAGCTTGAGGATGAGGATGCCCTCGTCGGCTAGCATCTGCTCCTGGCGCATGACACGGCGCATCTCCTGCTCCAGTTGGGCGTCATTGCCGCCCCCCAGGATGCGGTGTGCGAACAGGTCCGAGTACCAGGCATTGAACAAGATGCCGATCCGGCCTTTAGGCGGCAGATCGCGCCAATAGCGCCAGGCGGGCGGTCGTTCGCGCTCCTCGTCGGAGCAGGCGCCGAAGGCCTTGACCACCAGGTGCCTCGGGTCCAGCCATTCCTTCAGCAGGTTCACCGTCTCGGTCCGACCGGCGCCTTCCGGGCCGGCGACGATGACCAACACTGCCAAACGGCCATCCGCCAGCAGATCATATTGTGCGTTCAGCAGCGCTTCGCGCAGGGCCGGTTGTTCCTGCTTGAAGGTCGCCTTGTCGACCTCGTTACCCAGTTCCGCCGATTCAAACACCTGCTTGGGCTCCGGTCTGGGCGCGAGGCTGCCGGCCCAGACCGGGGGGCCGCGGGTCGCGCGGTGGCCTTGAATTACCTAGTCTAGGCGCCCCCTGGTCGCCCAGCCGCTAAACTGCTTGTGACCCATCATCGGAGCCAGACCGTGACCGCCTCGCGACCTCGTGTTGTCCTGCACTACTGCACTCAGTGCCGATGGCTGCTGCGAGCGGCTTGGATGGCGCAGGAGCTACTGACCACCTTCGCCGACGAGCTGGGGGAAGTCTCCTTGCGCCCAGGCAAGGGCGGGGTGTTCGAGGTCTGGGTCGATGACGCACTGGTCTGGTCTCGCGCTGGGGAAGGACGGTTCCCCGAGATCACCGAGCTCAAGCGGCGGGTGCGCGACCGGGTGGCGCCCGAGAAGTCGCTAGGACACGCGGATCGTAAGCGCGAGGCCCCGGGAAACGCCTCGTGAATCGGCTGCGCTTCGAGGCGAGCCCGAATCGGCACACGCTGCGTCGAATACCAAGCGGCGACGGAGATCCCCCTCTATGGACGACGATCTAAGCGAGCTCTTCGAGCACAATCGGGCCTGGGCCGATCGCATGGTGCGCAGAGATGCGGACTTCTTCAGCCGGCTAGTCGCTCAGCAGGCCCCCGAGTACCTCTGGATCGGGTGCTCGGACAGTCGTGTTCCGGCCAACGAAATCGTCGACCTGCTGCCCGGGGAGTTGTTCGTGCATCGCAATGTTGCAAACGTGGTGGTGCACTCAGACATGAATTGCTTGTCGGTGCTGCAGTTTGCCGTCGAGTCGTTGCGGGTGAAGCACATTATCGTCTGCGGCCATTATGGCTGTGGCGGCGTGCGGGCGGTGTTGGACCCCCTTCCCCATGGGCTCATCGACAATTGGTTGCGACACATCCGCGATGTCTACCTGCGGGAGCGTGAGCAGATCGAGGCGCTGGAATGCGAGGAGGACAAGGTCAACCGGTTGTGCGAGCTCAACGTGGTCAACCAGGTTCTCAACGTGGCGCGCACCACCATCGTCCAGGATGCCTGGCGGCGGGGTCAGTACCTGGCCGTGCACGGTTGGGTCTATGGTCTCGCCGACGGTCTGCTGAAGGATCTGGGTGTGACCGTGCGATCCCGCGCGCAGCTGGAGGAGCGGGTCGGCCAGCTGGCGCTTTAGCCTGAAGCGCAATCCGCTATCCAACCGCCCGGGGGGAATGGTGCCCTACGCGTTCGCAAATGCACCCTCGCGGGATGCCAATGCCCCGGAGCCTCTCTGTCGCAGAAGCGGCGCGCGTCGCGATGGGGCGCACCGCGGCCTTTCTTTGTTGGCGAAGCTATCAGCCCGCCCGATCATGGCTCGGCCCTCATGCGTAGCAGGTTCGAGAGGCTTCGCGAGATCGGGTCGAAGTCGGGGGTCTTGCCCGTGAGCCTCGAACCGGGAGCGGCGGGCGGTATCGAGAGCAAACAGCAGTTGCCGTTGCGCCGGAACCCGCACATAGCTCTGCACCCAGGTCGCCGGGGCTATGCGTGTGCCTCGCGTCTCGTAGAGCTGGTGCAGGCGCTGAATCCGAGACCTGCGCCAGCCCAGCGTATCGTCGCGGCTGGGGAGCTGTCGGCCCTGGTCTCCCAGGTGGAGTTCAGTCTGAGTCGGGTTCGAGGGGGGAATTTCGTGGCGGCGGCCGGCTACCTCAGCGCGCGGTCGCCGCGAAGGTGTCGCAGGCCTCTAGCGAACCCGATTCGAGCCCGCGTCGGAACCAGGTTACGCGCTGCTCGGCCGTGCCATGGGTGAATGCGTCGGGTACCACATAGCCCTGAGATCGGCGCTGGATGGTGTCGTCTCCGACCGCAGCGGCCGCTCGAAGCCCTTCGTCCAAATCCCCTCGCTCGAGGATATTGCGGGCCCGCTGCGCGTGATTGGCCCACACGCCGGCAAAGCAGTCGGCCTGCAGCTCCAGCAGCACCGACAACGCATTGGCGTCTCCACCACTGCCGGCTGCCCGCACCCGGTTGACCTGGGACATGGTGCCCACCAGGTTCTGCACGTGGTGGCCCACCTCGTGGGCAATGACATAAGCCTGGGCGAAGTCACCGGGGGCCCGGAACTGGTCCCGAAGCTGGCGGAAGAACGCCAAATCGATGTAGAGCCGCTGGTCTCCAGGGCAATAGAAGGGGCCGGTCGAAGAGCCCGCCACGCCGCAGGCCGATTCCACGGCGCGGGAGAACAGCACCAGCTTGGGCGGCACGTAGCGACTACCGGCGGCGTCGAAGATTGCCGTCCAGGTGTCCTCGGTATCAGCCAGGACCACGGAGACGAAGTCGGCTAGCTCATCGCCGGGTGGCGGCGCGGTCTCGGTGCGGGGGTTGAATGGCGGGGCCTGCATCTCGCTGCTGCCGCCACCGATGATCTCCAGCACCATGCGCGGGTCCACCCCGAGAAAGAACGCCACCGCCAACGCGATCAGCGTGCCCAGGCCCAGCTTGACCCCGCCGCGTCTTGGGCGACTGCGGCCGCGATAGTCCAACACGTTCTCGCTGCGGCGGCCCCGTCTCCAGCGCATGCGCCTGCTCTCGACAGTTACTCGGAAAGCGATCGTAGCAGACGAGGGGCCACTGGCGCCCAGTCTCGAAAGTCGACGAGAACTTGCTCGCCCGGGTCGTGCTGGCTGTCGCCTGGGCCTAAACTGATCACTTGAGTGGCTGGGCTCGAACAGCGGGAGATCTGGCAATGAAGCGGCCCGACCGTGTCTCATGGCTGCTGGCGGCGTTGGCGGTGTTTTGGGTTCCGGGGTGCGCGGCGGAGGTACCCGCGGAGCGCTCTTTGGACGTCACCGCCACTGCTTACAACTCGGTTCCCGAGCAGACCGAGGGCGACCCGGCATTGGGCGCGTGGGGGGATGAGCTGCGGCCAGGCGTCAAGGCCGTCGCCGTGTCGCCGGACTTGCTGGAGCTCGGCCTGACCCGCGGTACATGGATACGAGTGGAAGGGCTGCCCGGCGAGTACCAGGTCATGGACAAGATGCCGGCGCGCTGGGAGCGCAAGATCGACATCTACATGGGCGATGATGTGGACGCGGCCCTGGAGTGGGGGCGGCGCGAGGTGACCATTCATTGGTCGCCGGATGCCGAGGCAGAGGACACCTGATGAGCAGCGAGCCCGAGGAGCTGGTCCAGTTCTGGTTTTCGCCGGAGGTCAAGGCGCGTTGGTTCGACTCGACGCCCGAGTTCGACGCCGAGCTGCGCGAGCGCTTTCTGGGCGACTGGGAGGCAGCCCGTGACGGTCTCCACGCGCACTGGGAACAGGCGGCGATCGGCGCTCTGGCACTGGTGATATTGCTGGACCAGATACCGCTGAACATCTTTCGCGACAACGCCCGCCGCTACTCCACTGCCGAGTCCGCTCGAGAGGTAGCCGATCGCGCCACTGCCCGGGGTTTCGACCAGGAGCTCGACGACGAGCAGAAGGGCTTCCTCTACCTCCCTTACATGCACAGCGAGCGCCTGGAAGATCAGGAACGCTCGGTGGCGCTATGCCAGTCGGCAGGGCTCGAAGACAGCCTGAAATGGGCTCTCCACCATCGCGACGTCATCCGCCGCTTCGGGCGCTTTCCGCACCGCAACCGCATTTTGGGCCGTGACAGCACTCCGGAGGAGCGGGCATGGCTGGCTACCAGCGAAGGATTTTCGGGCTGACGCTGTCTGCCTGGGCGGCCCCAATGGTGGAGCGACGGCAAACATTCAGGAGTGACCCTTGAAGCTTCGCTACTCGTCGACCTCGCCGTTTGTGCGCAAGGTTTCCGTCACCGCCCTGGAGAAGGGCGTGGCCGGGGCCATCGAGCCCATTGCCACCAATCCCTGGGAGCCGGACTCCGACATCGGGCGCGACAACCCGCTGGGCAAGGTGCCGGCGCTGCGCCTGGCAGACGGCACCATCCTCTATGACAGCGTCGTGATTTGCGAATACCTGGATTCGCTCACCGACTCGCCCCGGCTATTTCCGCCGAGCGGCCCCGAGCGCTGGGACGCGTTGCGCCGCCACGCCTTGGCCGACGGCATCCTGGAGTGCGCCGTGTTGGTGTTTCAGGAGCGACGGATGCGTCCCCAGGAGATCCGCTGGGCGGAGTGGATCGAACGCCAGCTGGGCTCCCTCACCCGGGCTCTGGACGTGGCCGAGGGGGAGGTGGGCGCGTTTCGGGAGCGTCTGGACATCGGCACCCTGACCCTGGGCTGCGCGCTCGGTTACACCGAGTTTCGCATCCCGGATCTCGATTGGCGCAGGGGCCATCCCGCGCTGGCCGAATGGTACGAGTCCTTCTCCCAACGCCCGGCGATGCAGGGGACCGTACCGCGCGATCCCGGAGCATGATCGAGCTGCGGATATCGACTTTCAGACCAGGCCGTGCCCCTGCGAACCTCTGAGGTCAAGGAATCTGTCCAGCCGAGGTGTTACATGACCCGAATCGGTCAATGGCTGATATCCGGGCTGCTTCTGGTAGTGATCGGCGTGCCGGCAGCGGAGTCGACCCACCTTGCCGTGCTCGATTTCGAGCTCAACGACCTGACCCTCGACCCGGGCACGTCCGAGGAGCTGGAACGAACTGCGTCGCTCAGGCCGCTACTGGAACAGGCTTTGATCGAGCGCCCCGGCTTGAGCCTGGTCCAAATCCCGAGCACCAGCCAGCAAGCGGCCGATCAGGGGGTCGGGTATCTGTTCGAGCACCCGGAGGCGGCGGCCGAGCTGGCCGCGACGAGTGGAGCCGACTACGTGGTGGTGGGGAGGCTGCACAAGCCGAGCTTCCTGTTCGCCTACCTGAAGGCCCATCTGGTCGATGTCCGTAGCGGCCGGGTAGTCGGGGACTACGTGGTGGAGGTGAAGGGCGCCCAGCCGGCGCTCACCCAGCGCGGCGTCGAAGCGCTGGCCGAGGACATTGGGGGTACGCTCCAACTCTCGGCCGTGGAAGAGCGGGCTGGCTAGATCGCCCGCGACGGCAGCTTCGCAGCCGCTCCCCACTTTGCCGAGCGAGTGTCACTTCCGTGGCTGAGGTGCTGGTCGTCTACTGGAGCCAGGCAGGGCAGACCGCAGCCGTGGCGGAGCGCATCGGCCAGACCCTGCGCACTCTCGGCCATCGAGTGGTGCTGAGTGCCGGTCACGATCATCCCGAGATGGGGCCGGAAGGTTTCGACGCTGTGGTGGTCGGCGCCTCGATCCACCGCGGCCACCATCCAGCCGACCTGCTGCGCTGGTTGCGGGCCTACCGGGAGCCCCTGCGTGGGCTGCCGACGGCGTTCTTTTCGGTGAGCCTGTCCGCAGCCAGCACGGATCCCGAGGAACAGCGCGCCGCGCGCTGCATCATGCAGCAGCTGCTGGAGGAGGCGCAGTGGCAGCCGCGCCGATCGGCAAGCATCGCCGGCGCGGTCCATTTTGGCCGCTACGGTCTGCTCACTCGCTGGATCATGCGCGCCATCATCCGACGTAAGGATCCGGCTGCGGCTGGTCGTCAGGACCACGAGTACACGGACTGGAACGCGGTAGAGCGCTTCGCCACCGACTTCGCCACCGAGCTGCCGCAGAGGGCCGGGCCGAGGCCCCCGCCTGACGCCGCGGGGCTCCCGTGAATTTTTCACCGACCTGGATCTCGGCGCGCGCTAGTGTCCTGCCGGCTACGGACGTGGGCGAACGGGATGGCAGTGATCGAAAGCTTGGAGCTGAGGTTGGTGTGCCCCGGGGCTGCAAGCGGGGGAGCAGCCGACCACGCTCGAGCGAGCGAGCGCTCGTTGGTGACTCTTTGCGTGCGCTTCCTCGTCCGCCTGGCTCAGACCAAGCTCAATCCTGGCCCATTGCTGGGTCGGGTCGAGATCCACGGACATGTTGCCGGCGCTCTGAGCCGACTATTCGATCTGGTACCCGGCTTTCTGGTGGATCTCGCCGACGGGGAGGATCAGAGCTTCGAGTTTCGGGGCGAGGTACTCGGGGTAGCCCTGGCGCCGCATCCCCGCGCCAGGGTGGCTACCTTGCGCCTCAGTGGCCGCAGCATGCCCGATCCCGCCCGGCCGGTATGGTTCACGCTGGGCAGCCACCACGGTCTCGACGATGTGAGCTGCGAGGGTCTGCAAGCGGTGGTCAGCTTGAGAGCGATCGGCTGCGGCAGTCGTTGGGCGGGGCGATCGGATCTGGTGCTCGTCCCCGAGGCGACGCATACCCGCCAGTCGCGTGCTACGGCTGTGAGCCGGAGTTGCTTTGCTAGCGGAACTCACGGGCGTCGATGACCTTCCCATTGCGTTGGCCCTCCACGCTTTCCAGATAGGCTCGCGCCACCTGCGCCGCTGGCATGCCCGATGCGGGGTCCGAACCCATTTGCGCCAAGGTTTCCGCCACCCATGGCGGGCTCACCACATTGACCCGGACCCCTCGTTCCATTCCCAGAGCCGCCGCCGCGACGAAGGCTTCCACCGCTGCATTGGCCGGCGAGATGGCGACGCTCTGTGGAATGGGCTCGCGACTTAGGACACCGCTGGTGAGGGTGAACGAGCCACGGTCTCGCACCTGATTCATTCCCAGCCTTACCAGGTTGATCTGACCCAATCCCTTGTTCAGCAGGCTCAGCCGGAAACCCTCCTCATCGACCTCGTGCAATCCGCCGAAGGCCGCGCGCCCAGCGGCGCAAACCAGCGCGTCGAAAGGTCCGGTCTCCCTGAAAAGAGCGGCAATCGTCTCGCTCGAGGAAAGATCGACTTGCAGCTCGCCGCGGGTGTTGCCGACGGCCACCACTTCATGTTGCCCGGACAATGCCTTGGTAACCGCGCTGCCGATGGTGCCGGTAGCACCTACCACGATGACACGCATGTGCTCAGTCTCCGCTGTGGGCGACGTGCCCGTATCCGCCAAGGTTAGTCGCTCGCGGCGCGCTCTGTTAGCCGCCGGTCGGCCTACAGAAGCCGGTTCTGGCCCAAGTTAGGTCGGTTCCGAATGACGGCGCTCTACGCCGCACTTGTCCTACACTGGTGCTGGTACCGAATATGAGCCGCCCGGGCCCGCGGCCTTCCGGGTAGAGTGCAACGGCACGGGAGGGCCCCCCGGTGCCTTGGCCGCGTCGGTGTGGGGCTTCGATGCAGATCGTGATCTTGGGATCCGGTGTGGTTGGCGTCACTCTGGCTTGGGAGCTGTTGCAGCGCGGCCATGGTGTGACCGTCGTCGATCGGGCAGCGTCGCCAGGGTTGGCCACCAGCTTCGCCAACGGCGGGCAGCTCAGCTATTCCTATACTGACTCCCTGGCCGATCCCGCACTGCTGCCCAAGATGCCCGGCATGGTGATGGGGCGGGATCCCGCCTTCGAACTGAACCTTTCCGCCGATCCCAAGCTGATCGGGTGGGGGCTGCGCTTTCTGCGCAACTGCACCGCTGAGCGGGCGCTTCGCAACACCCGCAACGTGCTGCGGCTGGCGCTCTACTCGCGGCAGCGCTTGCACGCACTGCTGGCCGCCCAGCCGCTGGAGTTCGACTACCGTCGAGACGGTAAGCTGCATGTCTACGCCGACGCGGCGGGACTGGACAAGGCTCGGCAGCGGGTGGCGCTGAAGGCCACCTGGGACTGTCCGCAGGAGGTGCTGACCGCCGAGCAATGCCGCGCCCGCGAGCCCGCACTTACGGATTGGGTGGGCCCCATTGCCGGCGGTGTGTTCTCCCCCCTGGACGAATCCGGTGACGCCTACCGCTTCACCGAGGCGCTGGCAGATTGTTGCGCCAGCGCGGGAGCGAGCTTTCGCTTCGGCGTGGAAGTCGCCGGCTTCGAGGTGGGGGGCGGGAGCGTCGGGGCGGTGCGTACCGCTGCCGGGGCGATCGAGGGAGACCTCTACGTCATGGCTCTGGGCCCCCAGAGCCCACTGCTGGAGCGGGACCTGGGTCTCTCGCTGCCGGTGTATCCGCTCAAGGGTTACAGCGTCACGGTGCCGGTCGGACCCAGGGCACCCGCGGTCAGCATCACCGACACCCAACGCAAGGTCGTGTTCTGCAAGCTAGGGGATCGACTCAGGATTGCCGGCATGGCGGAGCTTTCCGGATACAACGAAGGTACCGATCCAGAGAAGATTCAACGCCTGCTGGATGCCGGCCGTGCGGCCTTCCCCCGAGGCGGCGACTACGGCCGGGTCCAGCATCAGTGGGCCGGCTTCCGGCCCGCCACGCCGGACAGCGCACCCATCCTGGGCGGCTGCGGCTACGACAATCTGGTGCTCGATACCGGCCACGGCATGCTGGGCTGGACCCTGGCCTGCGGTAGCGCGGCCGTGGTAGCCGACGTGATCGACGGTCATCCACCGGGTATCGAACTGGACGGACTCACCCTGGAACGCTTTTACTAAATCGGGTTGCATCTACCCGGGGCGCCCGCCCTCGACAAGGAGCAGGCATGGCTGCGCTGATTCTGGGCATTTTGGTATTTGCCGTCGTCCACGCGGTTCCTTGCTTCCCGGGCATGCGGGAGCGGCTGGTGGAAGGTCTAGGCGAGGGCATTTACAAGGCTGCATTTTCGGTGCTCGCGGCCGGTGGAATCGGCATGGTGGTGTGGGGCATGAGCCAAGCCGCATTCGTGGCGCTGTGGGCCCCGCCGTCCTGGGGACGACATGTCACCTGGCTGCTGCTGGCCCTGGCCTTCGTCTCGCTGGTGGCAGCCTACTTTCCGAGCAATATCCGCCGCTTCACCGCCCATCCGATGCTCTGGGGTGTGGTGCTGTGGGCGATCGGCCATCTGTTCGCCAATGGTGACCTTGCGGCGCTGATCCTATTTGGCGGCTTCTCGCTCTATTCCCTGGCGGCCATGGCATGCGCCAACCGACGCGGCACCCGTCCAACCACCAAGCGCTACCCCGTCGTGCGCGATCTGATTGGAGCCGCCATCGGGATCGGTGTGTATCTGCTAGTCATGCGCCTGCACGGCTGGTTGTTCGGTGTCCCGGTGGTCTGATGAGCAGGCGCCGGGTAGTGCAGATCATTCGCGGGATCCTCGGAGGCCTGAATGACGACACCCAAGAACGTCTTTGGCAGCGAGCTCGAGCTCTGCTGCAGCTCGCCGATGACCGGCTTCTATCGCGATGGCGTCTGTGCCACCGGTCCCGATGACCCGGGCGTGCACGCGGTGTGTGCGCAGATGACCCGGGAGTTCCTGGACTACAGCAAGGCTCAGGGCAATGACCTCATGACGCCAGCCCCGTGGATGGGATTCCCGGGATTGCGTCCAGGCGATCGCTGGTGCTTGTGCGTGGCACGTTGGCAGGAAGCGCTGGAAGCTGGCGTGGCGCCGCCGGTGATCCTAACCGCCACCCACGAGGCCGCGCTGGAGCTGGTCAGCCTGAAAGACCTCAAGCGCCACGCCATCGATCTCTGCTGACGCGGCGATCCGGCGTCAACCCTTTGATTGTTCTGCTGCAGTAGCGCCACGCCATGTTCCCTGCGACGTGAGTAGCGAGTAGGGCGGAAGCCCCGGAACGGTGTACCGCCGAATCCCCGTCACCAAGCCGACCACTCGCCCGCCCCGTAGCAGCCGTAGGGTAGCGATATACGGTGTTCCATATATATGTGTATCCGTATATATTAGCCGCTGACTCTGCAATCCCGGCTCCCGATGTTCCAATTGCTCAACTCGCCAATCACGGCTCGCAATGGGTATAGCTCCTGGGCTTGCGAGCTCGGGATTTGGTTCAACCCGCGCGGCAGCCACTGCCCGGCCTCCCCGTTCGCCTCAACGAGCAGGCGAACTCTCCACGCCTCTCTATTTTCGCCACCGGAGGCCCGATGCTGACGGCGCAGCCAGAAGCATTGTTTCGTGCCCTCTCCGACCGGACTCGGTTGCGAGCGCTGGTGCTGCTAGCGCGGGAGGGCGAGCTCTGCGTCTGTGAGCTCACCCATGCCCTCGAGGTGGTGCAGCCCAAGATCTCACGTCACTTGGCGCAGCTGCGCGAGCTCGGCGTGGTGACGGATCGGCGTTCCGGGTTGTGGGTGTACTACCGCCTCCATCCCGAGCTACCCGCCTGGGCTCAGAGCCTGATCGACAACACCGCGCTGGCGGTTGCCAACCAACCGCCATACGTGGACGACCGCGACCGCTTGCAGACCATGCCCGACCGGCCCGGCGGTCGCTGCTGCCTTCCCACCACATCCCAACTACAGGGAACGCTGACCATGACCAATGATCGCTACAACGTGCTGTTTCTCTGCACCGGAAACTCTGCCCGCAGCATCATGGCAGAGTCGTTGATCAACCATTGGGGTCAAGGCCGCTTTCGCGGTTACAGCGCAGGCAGCCACCCCGAGGGTGAAGTTCACCCTCTGGCGCTCACGCTGCTGAAGCGCTTCGCCCTACCCACCGAGGTCTTGCACAGCAAGGCCTGGGACGAGTTTGCCGCCCCCGGGGCGCCCCAGCTGGATTTCGTCTTCACCGTCTGCGACAAGGCCGCCGGCGAAACCTGCCCGCTTTGGCCGGGGCAGCCGATGACGGCGCACTGGGGTGTGGAAGATCCGGCCCAGGCTGACGGGGATGAAAAGGAACGCATGCTGGTGTTTCGACGCGTATTCCACGAGCTCGAGAACCGCATCAAGATCTTCACCAGTCTGCGCCTGGAGAGCCTGGACCGCCTGCGGCTGCAGGAGCAGCTGCGCGCCATTGGCCGCACGCGCCTCGCAGAGCCCGTTGCCCAGGAGTAGCTCGTGAGGGCCCAGTGTGAAATCACGGCCCGGCGCGCCGCCGGCGCGGCGATGGGATTTTCGAGCGCTAGCTGAGCGTATGGGTGTTCTTGTGCATCGCAGTGGGAATGCGGCCGGATCCTGACCCAACCCCTGGTGATCTTGATGCTGGCAGTGCCGATCCTGATCCAGGGCTACTTCAACTCGATGCTTGCCTACGGGCGCAACCGTTTGGTCGGCGAGGTCCATTGCGTGGCGGCACCCTCGGCGCTCATTGGCGCCAACAACTTCTTCGAGCTGGTGGTGGCCACCGCCATCAGCCTGTTCGGATTCCAGTCCGCCGCTGCACTTGCCACCGGGTCGGCGTGCTGAACGAGGTGCCGGTGATGTTGTCGGTGGTCCGCATAGTCGGCGCCACCCGCGGTTGGTACAACGAGCCCCTCTGATAGCTAGGGAGTTACCAAGATGAAACGTGTACACGTCCATGTCGGCACTCGTGATCTGGAAGGTTCCCGGCGCTTCTACAGTGCGCTACTCGGCGCCGAGCCGGCAATCGAGCGCGACGACTATCTCAAATGGTCGCTGGACGACCCGCCGCTGAATCTCGCCGTCAGCACCTTTGCCGCTGGCGGGGGAGTCGACCATCTGGGCATAGAGGTGGATGACGATGCGCTGGTGCCGGAAGTCGATCGCCGGCTGCAGGCGGCCTCCCAGGTGACCGACCCGGAGCCCGCCGTGGAATGCTGCTACCACCGCTCCACCAAGGTCTGGGCAACCGACCCGCAGGGTGTGGCTTGGGAGTGCTTCCGCAGCCATGGTTTGGCACCCAGGGCAGAGAACATACCCACGGCGAAGGTCGCGGCCTGCTGTGCTCCGGCCGAAACCATCGGCGGCGCTTGCTGCTCCTGAGCCGCGAATTGCCGTCAACGGCTCGGCCCTGCCCTCGGCAGCGCGCTACTGAGAGGGTGGGTTAGCGCAACGTAGCCCACCGTCCAACCATGGCGGGAGGACGGTGCATTACCCGCACGCTAATCCACCGAGGCTGTAGAGCGACACGCGTCGCGATGGTGCGCGTGAGCGCGCCCATAGAGGCCTGCCGCAGACAGCAACGCTGCATTCAACGCAGGCGGGACGGCCAGATCACCAGCGCGACTCCGAGAGCTGTGACCGCCATGCCCAGCAACGCCAGCGGCCCCAGTCGCTCATCGAAAAGTAGCCAGGCGAGAGCGGCGGTGGTGGGCGGCGTCAGATAGAACAGGCTGGCGACCCTCGAGGCTTCGCCACGACGAATCAAGGTGTAAAGCAAACCGACGGCGCCCACCGAGAGGACCACGATGAGCCAGACCAGTGCGAAGATGAACTCCGGCGTCCAATCCACCTGGCGGCTTTCGAGCAGCAGCGCGCCGAGTAGCATGAGCGCTGCAGTGGCGGCGTATTGGACGACGCCACCGGTGCGAAGGTCCATCCCGCTACAGTAGCGCTTCTGGTAGAGCGTCCCCAGAGTGATGCCCACCAACCCGGCCAGCACCGGCGGTAGTCCGGCCCAATCGGGTGCCGCCGATCCCAGCCGACCCGACATGACCAGCGCAACGCCGCCGAATCCGAGCACCAGGCCGAGCCACTGCCGAGGCTTGAGCCGTTCCCCCAACCACACCATGGCCAGCCCCGCCGTGAGCAATGGTTGCAGTCCAACGATCAGTGAGGAAATACCGGCTGGCAGGCCGCGATGGATGGCGGTGAACACGCCCCCCAGATAGATCGCGTGCAGCAGAATTCCGGCCACGGCGATATGGCCCGTCGCGCGCCAGCTCTTGGGCCACGCCGCGCCGGTGACCAACGCGAAGACCAACAGCAAGCCACTGGCAATGGCCATCCGGATTCCCAGGAAAGTGAAGGGTTCGGCGTGGGGCAGGCCCAGCTTGGCGCCAAGGAAGCCGGTGCTCCACAGCAGCACGAACAGCGCTGGCACCCAGGCCGGCGCCGCGGCGGTATGGTTGCCAGTTGAGGGCTGCGTCACTCTTGCGTCATCTCATGAGCGCGCCGCCAACCGCCGATGTTCGGCCACTAGCCAAGCCAGATAGGCGGGCGCCTCCGGGCTGCCTTCCTCCGGCGCCCAGGGCGCGAACTCCTTATCCGTGATCGGATCATAGGGCCCCGGCTTGACTTCGAAGCAGACCACCTCTCGCGACAACACCGCCACGGTGTGCCAGTGGCCAGGCTGCAGGTCTACGCCGAGCGCACCGCAGCGGCGTCGGTCGGGTCCGAGTACCAAGGTCGTTTCGATCCGCCCGTGGTCGTCGAACAAGAAAAATGCGGCGCGGCCGCGCAATACCAGAAACGTCTCGGACTTGGGAATGCGCTGGTGCCGGTGCGGCGTGACGTAAGTACCGCGGCACATGGCATTGATGAAGCGGTGTGGGTTGTCCTCGGCCCGGGGGTGGAAGTTGTAGTTCGAGCGCTGCCGCGCCGACTTCCTGGCGTCCTGGAGCGCCTGCGCAATGAGGGCCTCGTCCATTAGCTCCAGTGCTCCGCGCTCACGCGCCACGGCTTCCACCAATTCTGGACGCAACGCTCGATCCTCTTGAATGCCTCCCAGGGGGCCTGGCCCGCTTCATGCTAGACCAGCACCGGGTGGCCCTAAAGTGATTGGCGCTCAAAGCCCCGGTCAGTGGGGTAGCCCGGAACAATAATAAATGACAATAACAATCTCCCTTACAACAACAAGAAAGGAGAAGGCAACATGCTGATGAGGACTCAGGTGCGCGCGGCTGGCTACAGCCGGGTGCAGCTCATGGCCATGGTTACGCTTGTTGGCGTGATCGCAACCCTCATGAGCTTGCTGTTACAGACCTTGAGTCATTGAGCGGAACCGATACTCTCGGCTCCGCCGCAAAGCATGCTACGGCGGCCCTAGGGCCGCCGTCATTCTTTCCAGAGTAGCCTTCGACCCTTGCATCACTCCACGGTGATCGTAATTTCTTCTGACACCATGGGTGGGTCGAAGGGAACGTAATTCATGTCGCCCACCAGCAACTGCAGGGTGTGGGTCCCTGGCGGTAGCTCGATGGTGGTCTCCGTCTGACCGCCGTCAAAATGCTTGACGTTGTCGGTCGCCGGTAGTGGTTGATCCAAAGGCGGCATCTCGGCCACGTCAATGAGCAGATGGTGATGCCCGGTGTTCTCGTTAGCCACACCGGCGGGTGCCACCCCCAGGCCACTGAGCCCGAAACGCAGCGCTACCGGAGACGCCACTGTGCCGCCGTTCTGGGGTGCGATGAAGTACACGGCGGCGCCTTCGGGGGCCGTCGTGCGCGGCATCTGGGCCCAGACCGCGGCGGACGCGGCAATGACCAGGCAGGCGACAACAGCGGCTCGTCTCAACATCGTGCCTTCTCCTCGAAGCTGTTGCTATCGATTGTTGTCGGGAGCGTCGGAGCGCAGTGGCGCGACGTCAGGGATCTA
>CAZLYT010000102.1:0-3880 GCA_964563515.1 uncultured Candidatus Competibacteraceae bacterium
CGGGCCAGACGGTGCTGCCACAGGCGACGCGTCGCATCACTGGAATAACGGGACATGGGGCCCTCCTGGGCTGTGAGGATTCAGATCGCTCGCAGGCCAGGATAACCCCCCGGTCAAGAATGGTTCTCGTGTGCGCTCACGCTGCCGTATGAACAAAGATCTTGATCGGAACCGGCAGACTCAGCATGACCAGCCCTCCATCACCTGTAGGACCTGGGTCAATGTTGACGGTTCGAACCCCGGCCTGACTGCGACACGCCTGCCGTTGCCGATGATGATCTCGATCGCAGGCGTCTTGTCCTGCGCTGAATCCACGACATGCACCGCGGCGAACGCCGCCGGGCGCCAGGTGGATGTCCCGCGAAGGCTCAGGCCGGGGCTCGCCGAGCACAAATCGACGCCACCATTGGCCGCGTCGCGGAGCCGCAGCTGCCGCCGCCAGGTGTGGAACTGATGCTCCTTGATCCGCGACCGTCGGCAGAACGCCCGGATCGTCAGACCGCTCCCCTCGAATCGCCCCAGCACTTCCCGCCAATGCCGTTCCTTCTCAACGCTCCGTTTGCCCATGATCGGCTCCTCGGTTCTCGGTCACTCCCCGCAGCCGCGGCGACCACCGCACGCGGCTTCGGGGCCCCGAGAATAGCCGATCCGTCAAGATGGGGTTCACAGGACGGATACGGTGTATCCGACTGCGAACCGCGGACATGCTGCTTCAGGGCGCTGTAGTCCAGGCCCAGGACCCGGGCCGTCTGGCAGACCCCGTAAACGCCGGCTAGCCGGACCGCCCGCGACCACAGCCGCTCCGGGATGCGCCACGAGCGATTACGGCTCCGCCGCCAGCGCACAAAAACCTGCCGGGCAGTCTCCAGCTGTGCGGGCACAGCAGAAGGGGTCCGCGACTTCATGGGCTGTCCTCCACCTGTTCTGGATTCGACAGCCGGAACCTACCACATCCGCCCCGGGAGATTCATGCAGCCTTGCCGAAAGGACACGATGTTATTCGCGGCGTGCAGTTCGTAGATGGAATCAAGAAAGAGGCCGCCTGATCATGACTCGATCCACAAGATTTGCACATATCTCCTCATAGATCGAACAAGACACTACGTCCGCTCAGTCAGTCTCACTCCATTCCAACAACGGCTCATGAGTATGAGCTTTTTGTAATACCGAAAATAGCAAAATGTCAACATCCTCGATGTACAGAAACAGCCACGCTTCATTGGCACAGATTCGCTTGATCCTCTTCCCGATTCGATGATCGAGCAAACTTCTGCGGTCCCACATCACACGTGCGCCGCTCTCAAACTTGAGCTCTACAACATCTGCAGCTACTTGCTCAGAAACTGAATTGCCCCCTTCCCCGATACTCCAATCAGCAACGCCTTTGTGTGCCAGAATCGTTAACGCCAATCCGTTGGACAGGGCCAGTGTCAATTGCTCATCCGTCCATGTTCCACTGACTATTCGTACACCCTGGAGTCGCTCAGAGTCTAGCGCTGCTCGCTCATCGCGAGGACTCACATGGCCTACCGCGCTGCTTAGAGACTTGAACAACGGAGGACCAAACGTATTTTGTACAACTTCAATTACGTCCATGTATCCCAAGCGATTGTTCAGTTGCTGCTTGACAGGTGAGCTCCACCGAACACCTCATCCACTTTATTGTAAAACACCGTGTATTGCTGTCCATTACTTACCGTAACGTAGTATACCGTGTCAAAGCCTGCATCCACTAATTTCTGATTTCTAGTTGCTGCCTTGCCAACAACCTCATATCCATTCATATCGCGTCTATGCCGATTGCATCCCCAACTTCAGAGAACACCTCTTCGAACGGACATGTGTTGTGGACAAGTAACTGAATGCTTTCCGTGTCATCACCGATGTAGTAGTTATGAGCATGGCTTACTTCAAAGTTGTATACCACAATAGGATCAACTACTTCGCTCTTTTTGCGCACAGTACAAGCCACTTGGCCAGCCGAATGAAATTCTTGCCCAACCCTGAGTTTTCCTGCCGCTATGTATACTCTACGCTCTTGCAAAAAAAATGGGTGCTCCGGTGTACTGGCTATCTCAAACGCACCATCCCCATACGAAACTTCGATAATCAAGATAGAGGGAGCCACACGCTCATATGTGCGCTCTACCACACACTCCTCGGCCCCGTTGGCGAGTTCTGGATCACTATCGCACATGACAAGATCACCGGACTTGATGGATTCGATTGGTTTCGTAGAACCATCACTCATCCAGACTCTTGTTCCGCGTGCAAAGCAGAGCTGCTGGAGAACTGGTAGCGATATGGTTCTACCACTATCGCGTGCCTTCACGATACGTCGCGTCTTCCAAAACTTGCCGACAATCTTCAGGATCGCCGCACCACCACCAATAGACAGGGCGGCGTATACGAGATCCTCAGTCGTCACAAGTTGACCGGCAGCCATCTTTGCGGCTAGCAGAATCGCATCACCACCTGGCATCATTGAGACGTAAGCGCCCACCAGCACCATTGGGCCGGGGCGTGGTTCAGCGGGCCTGCAGCTCGGCGCGGCGGCGCTTGGCCCGGCGGTAGCGCTGGCGTTTGACGCGCTCGCGGCGTTCGGTGACGCGGTATTCGCGAACGGCCTCGGGGTGGGTCCTCCGCCAGGCGTCGGGACGAAGGCCGGCGTAGTCGGTGTCACCGGCCAGCAGGCGATCCAGCACATCTTTGAGGTACGCCCAGACATCGAGGTCATTGCGCCAGGCGCTGCTGACCAGGGTCAGGAAGTCGGCGGCACGTTCACCGGCCGGCACGCTGCCGATGAATAGCCAGATGGTATGACCTTCTCCTAATAGTAGGATGCGTCACATGGCGGCGCACTCAGTGCGTGCTGGGTGCCCATGCCAGCATACGCAAGGAGAAGATCATGGCAGATGTACGAGCCTACGTTGGATTGGACGTGCACAAGGATACTCTCGCCGTTGCGATCGCCGACGGTACACGAGAAGGCGAAGTGCGCTTCTGGGGGAATCTCGCCAATCGCCCGGAAGATTTGCGCCGGACGGTCCAAAGAATTGTCCAGCGGCATGGCCAGGTCGAATTCACCTACGAAGCGGGGCCTTGTGGATATGCCATTCATAGGCAGCTGACCAGCCTGGGACATGTATGCCACGTGGTTGCACCGTCACACATCCCTCGCCGTCCCGGCGACCGGGTCAAGAACGATCATCGTGATTCGATGACACTGGCGCGTTTGTCCCGAGCGGGTGAACTCACCGATGTCTGGGTCCCGGATATCGTTCACGAGGCAATGCGCGACGTCGTGCGGGCTCGACACGCCGCGAGCCGGGATCTTAAGATCGCTCGACAGCGTATTCAGAGTTTCTTGCTAAAACACAGTTGCATTTATGAGAAGAAGTCGTGGACACAACGACACCGTACCTGGCTGGCGAACAGGAGCTTCCCGCAGACAGCCCAACAGATTGCCTTCCAGAACTACCTCAACGCGATGGAGCATGCGCTCTCACGAAGAGCGGAGCTTGAGGAACAGATCCGTGAACTGATGCCCCAATGGTCTCTGGGGCCACTGGTCACAGCGCTCCAAGCCCTGCGCGGCGTTGCATTGATAATCGCAGTGAGTGTTGTGACGGAGGTCGGTGACATCACCCGTTTCCAGAATCCAAAGCAGTTGATGGCGTTCCTCGGGTTGACACCGGGAGAGCACTCGAGTGGCAAGAAGACTCGACCGCGCGGAATAAGGGCTCGTCAAGAAATAACGTAAAGTAAATAAGCAAGCGCCTACGATACATGGAGTATGCCAGATGTCGCGGTGATACGCCAGAAGTACGTGGCGCTCAGCGGGGTGCTCGATGAACGTTCGCGTCGCCTGTGGGCCGCT
>CAZLYT010000103.1:0-1676 GCA_964563515.1 uncultured Candidatus Competibacteraceae bacterium
CCGGGCCACGATCCACAGATTGACGTGTGGCGCCATCTCGCGGCCGTGACGACCGATCACGCCGCCGGGCTTGACCGTCTCGAACCAGTAGAGCCCGGTCTCGAAGTCGCACACGGCACGGCCCCGGCCCTTGAAGTCCGCATCCAGCGGTTTGTCCTGACGGTCGGCGGGATGGTTGTAGCGGCCCGCCGCATTGGCCTGCCAAAGCTCAAACTGGGCATCGCGCACTCGGCTGCCGGCGCCGTCGTAGATGTGACCCTCGATGCGGATGCGCTCGCCCTGGGTGGCCGGGCTCACCAGCACGTTGGGTGAGGGCAGGGGCGGGCTTGCTGCTGGGTTGAGCGCAGACTATTACAGCTCTGGTCAGCTAGGATCCGGCGGATCGCAGAATCAGAGTTCTCGAAACGTGAATAATCTCCCCTCCTCGACGACTTGCAGCTGTTCTGTCTGCAGCCTGAAGGTCGAGCTTCGCGGGCACTGCCGGCGAGCTTGGGGCCTCTCCCGCTTACGTGAGCAAGCGCGTTGCGATCCTAGAAGACGTGCTGCAAGTAAAGCTCTTTCACCGCACCACGCGACGGGTGACCATCACGGCCGAAGGGGAAGCCGTATACCGGTGGGCGCAGCGAATTCTCGAAGACGTAGACCTGATGTGCGACCAGCTGGTCAGCGGCCGCGCCGAGCCCCGGGGCCAGCTGCGTATCAGCACCAGCTTCCGTCTGGGGCGAGAGCACATCGGGCCGGCGCTGTCGGAGCTGGTGCGACGTCATCCGGGCCTGGATATTCGTCTGGAGGTGGTGGACCGGCAGGTCGATTTGATCCGCGAGGGTTTCGATTTGGATATCCGCATCGGCCAGGTCGGCGAGCCCAACCTGATTGCGCACCGGCTCGCACCCAGCGACAGAATCCTCTGTGCGGCTCCAGCCTATCTCGAAGCGCAGGGCACGCCCCGCAGCGTGGCCGAGCTGGCTCAGCACGCCTGCCTGGTGTTTCGGGAGCGCGACCAGGCTTTCGGGGTTTGGCGGCTGGAGGGGCCAGCGGGACTGGAAACCGTGAAAGTGACGGGTCCGCTATCGTCGAACAGCGTCGACATCGTGCCCGTTGGGCGCTCGACGGCCACGGCATCCTGATGTCTGCGATCTGGGACGTGAGCGGCAGCCTGCTGGCTGGGGAGATGGTCCGGGTGCTCCCCGACCACCGTCAGCGTGCCGACGTCTGGGCGGTGTCCACCTCACGCCTTGCCACCTCCGCCAAGGTGCGGGTGTGCGTGCAGTTTCTGCAGCAGTGTCTGACGCAAGGGCCGCACGCACTGGTCACGCGCTGTTGAACCGTTGGCGACCCGATATGCCCGCGCGCATGGGGTGATATTCCTACCACACGCGGCAAGTCCCAGCAATTCGATAGCAGACAGGCCCTGTGAGCGCGTCTACGCTTCGAAATGTTTCCGGCGACCACTACTTAAGCGGACAACAAGCGGGGATAGCGACGCGATGAAGATTGGCATACCCAAGGAAATCGCTCACGGCGAGAAGCGCGTCGCCGCGACACCGGAATCGGCCGAGCAACTGCAGAAGCTCGGCTTCACGGTGGCCATGGAGGCCGGCGCCGGCGCGGCTGCGAGCTTCTCCGACGACGCCTACCGGGAGTCCAACGTGGAGATCCTCGAGGACGCCCGCAGC
>CAZLYT010000104.1:0-2140 GCA_964563515.1 uncultured Candidatus Competibacteraceae bacterium
CGCGGCGGCGGGCGCGGCGTTGGGACTTTCCGGCGGTGGCGGCAGCACCGGCGGTGGCGGCACTGGGACCCCTCCGCCGACGATTACGATCACGCCCGGCAACCCGACGGTTGGCGCGCCGCGGTAAGACGAGGTATGGCGGCTTGAGGGTGTTACGCAACCCGTAGCGCGGATCTAGCGCTTTTTGCAGATCCGCGGTCTTCGCTCGTGAACGCGAGGAAGCGGTTGAGCGTGACGGCGGTGGAGTAGGGGCGTAGCGTGCTACGCCCACCGCGCGATGAACTGCCAAGGTGAGCCAGTGCTTTCCCTGGCGGGGCGCGGCGAGCTGGAAGACGAACGGGAAGTAGAGACAAACAGGCTTACCAGATTAGGAATCGCACCTCCCCCCGCGATTCGGCAATTTTGGCAACTATGGAACGCATACGTTTACTTTTGGCGTCAATGGCCTTGCTGCTGGTTTCGGCGGGGGTGGCGAGTGCGCAGCCAGTGATTACCACAACGTCGCTCCCCCAGGGCACGGTTGGGATCGCCTACAATCAAGCGCTGGCTGTCACCGGGGGACTCGGCCCCTACACATGGAGCGTGTCCACGGGCTCGCTTGGCTCGCTGACACTGAACCCAGATGGGACGATCACTGGTACGCCAACGACGGCGACGACGCTCAACTTCACCGCCCTAGTAACGGACTCTAACCTCGCTACCGACGATCAGGCTCTTTCGATCACGATCAACCCGGCCGTTGCCATCACGACCACGTCGTTGCCAGGTGGTACGGTTGGCGTTCCCTACAGCCAGTCGTTGGCGGCCACGGGCGGACAGACGCCCTATACCTGGGATGTGTCGGCTGGTTCGCTTGGGTCGCTGACATTGAGCCCGAGCGGCACGATCACGGGGACACCGACGACGGCCACGACGCTGAGCTTCGTCGCGCGAGTCACTGATGACCTCGGGGGCGTGGACACGCAGGTGCTGCAGATCACTATCGGTGCGGGCGTAAGTATCACGACAACGACGTTACCGGGGGCAACGGTTGGCGTCGCCTATAGCCAGTCGCTCGCGGCAACGGGCGGGCAGATACCTTACACCTGGGCGGTGTCCGGGGGATCGCTGGCTCCGCTTGTCCTCAACTCGAACGGCACGATCACGGGGACGCCGACTGCGGCCACGACGCTGAACTTCACCGCGCAAGTCACCGACAACCTCGGTGGCATCGATACACAGGCGCTATCCATCTCGGTTGGCGCTGCCGTCAACATCACTACGACATCGTTGCCCGGAGGCACGGTTGGCATCGCCTATAACCAGTCGCTGGCGGCAACAGGCGGGCAGGGGCCCTATACCTGGAATGTGTCGGCAGGGTCATTGGCTCCGCTGGTTCTGAGCTCGAGCGGCACGATCACAGGGACACCGACGTCGGCCACGACGCTGACATTCACCGCGCGAGTCGTTGACAACGTTGGAGGGATAGACACACAGGCGCTGTCCATCACGGTTGGCCCGGCTGTCAACATCACGACGACGTCTCTGCCTGATGGCACGGTAGGTGCCGCTTATAACCAGTCGCTGGCGGCCACGGGTGGGCAGGCGCCCTATACCTGGGATGTGTCCGCAGGCTCGCTGGCTCCTCTGACGCTGAACTCGAACGGCACGATCACGGGAACACCGACGACGGCGACGACGTTGAACTTCACTGCTCGCGTCACCGACAACCTCGGGCGTATCGACACGCAGGCTCTCTCCATCACGGTTAGTGCGGGTCTCAATATCACAACCAACACTCTGCCCAACGGCACTCTCGGAGTGGGTTACAACGGTACCTTGACCGCCGAGGGCGGACTGCTGGGAACGTACATATGGAGCGTGGTAAGCGGATCGGGAAGTTTGCCGACCGGACTCAACCTCGGTTCCCTTTCGGGAACGATTTCCGGCACGCCATCTGCCAGCGGCACTTTTGATTTCACGGTTCGTGTCACTGACCTTCTCTTGAGGACCGATACACAGGCGCTTACGATCACCGTTAACAACCCTGCGCCCACCATCTCCAGCCTCAACCCCTCGGCAAGGACGGCGAACCTTGGCACTTTCACCCTGACGGTGAATGGCAGCAATTTTGTGAACGGTGCGGAGGTGCGGTGGGACG
>CAZLYT010000105.1:0-3112 GCA_964563515.1 uncultured Candidatus Competibacteraceae bacterium
GCCTTCCATGGCCGGGCGTTCGCCGAACTGCGAAGTGACATGAGTCACTTCGGTTTCGGCCACCCATCGGCCCGGCCTCGAGGTCGTCGCCGGCCAGAGTGCTGTTCTCCGCGTCACGCGTCAGCCACCCCTGCCGTTCGAGGGACCGGCCGTTGCGCAGCGCGAGGATCTGGGCCAGTCGGGGGAGCTCGGCACCCGTCGGCGCCTCCACCCAGCGGATTCGCAGTGAGCCGTCGGGATGCTCGACATACACCCCATCGAGGAACCGCATGTGGACGTGAATGTTGAGATCAAAGCGCTACCGAAGCGCTGGATCAGGGTGACCGCGCCGGTCTGGGCGGTCTTGCGGGAAAACCCCGCCTTCTTGATCAGGTGGGTGGCGATGCAGCGGTAGACGATGCCGAGCACCTGACCCATGAGGGCAGGGCGGCTCGCGAACCGTGACGCACTTTCATCCGTCGACGGTAACAGCCTACCCTGGCGCCACGTTCCAGGCCGGACTTCCTGTCCGGCCGTTCGGCGCGCTGCGTTGGTCCACCGGTCCAACGGACACACCTCACCCCACTGGCGCACCGGCTGCTCGGGAAACACCTCGTCCACCAGCAATGCCGCGCTCGCTCCTTCGTCAACCGCATCCAAGATGAGTCGCTGCCGGTGGAGGAAATCATCGCCGACCCGATCTCCCAGGTGCAGGCGCTGGCCTAGGTTCCCACCCCCACATTCCGCGGCCGCGGGACATATATGGCGAGGCGCGGCCCAACTACCGCAGCATCGATCTGTTCGACCGCGCGGAACTACGCCCACTGGCGGCGACCATGAGCAAGGCCGAGCAGGTCGGCTGGTCCGGGGGTCCCATCGTCGGCGGCGAGCAGCGTGACCGGGACGCGAGGGCGGTGAGCTCGCCGGCTGACCGTTCGCGAGTCATTGGGCACCTCACCGACGCGACCGCCGAAGATGTAGAGCAGGCGCTGACCCTGGCCGCCAAGGCCGCCAAGGATTGGTCTGCAACATCGGCGGGTGAGCGCGCCGCCTGTCTGCGCCGGCTGGCGGACTTAATGGAGGAGCAAACCTCCGAGCTCATGACCATCGCCGTGCGCGAGGCGGGCAAGACACTGAACGATGCCCTGGCCGAGGTCCGCGAGGCGGTGGACTTCTGCCGCTACTACGCCCTGCGCGCCGAAGCCGACTACGGTCAGGCGCTGCGCCTGCGGGTGCCGCGGGACCTGGGCCGCAGCGGCCATCTGGTGGGAGGCGGGGTATTCTGCTGCATCAGCCCCTGGAACTTTCCACTGGCCATCTTCACCGGCCAAATCACGGCAGCGCTGGCGGCCGGCAACGCCGTGGTGGCAAAGCCCGCCGAGCAAACGCCCCTGATCGCCGCGGCTGGCATGCGGCTGATGCATCGAGCCGGCATTCCCACCGAAGTCGTGCACCTGCTGCCGGGCGACGGCGCCAAGGTCGGCGGCAAGCTGGTGGCGGACCCGAGAGTAACAGGGGTCTGTTTCACCGGCTCCACGGAGGTGGCACAGATCATCAACCGCACCATGGCGCGCAAGGATGGGCCGATCTATCCGGTGATTGCCGAGACCGGTGGCCAGAACGCCATGATCGTGGACTCCAGTGCACTGCCCGAGCAGGTCACCCGGGATGTGGTGATGTCGGCTTTCCAGAGTGCAGGCCAGCGCTGCTCTGCGCTGCGGGTGCTGTTCCTACAACAGGACGTGGCAGACAAGATGCTCAACATGATCCGCGGCGCCATGGAGGAGCTCAACGTGGGTGATCCGGCCTATCTGTCCACGGACATCGGACCGGTGATCGATGAGGAAGCCCAGACCATGCTGGAGAACCACATCAAGCGCATGCGCGGTGAGGCCAAGCTGCTACGCCAGGTGAAGCCGGGGGCTGGTAGCGGCAACGGCACCTTCGTCGGGCCCGCGGCCTTCGAGCTGGACCAGCTCTCTCGGCTGAAGCGCGAGGTGTTTGGCCCGGTGCTGCACGTGATCCGCTATCAATCCGATCACCTGGACCGGGTCATCGATGCCATCAACGCCACTGGCTACGGCCTCACCCACGGCGTGCACACCCGGGTCGACCACACTCGGGATCACATTCTGGCGCGCATCCACGCCGGCAACGCCTACGTCAACCGCAACCAGATCGGCGCCGTGGTAGGCGTGCAGCCCTTCGGCGGCGAGCGCCTTTCCGGAACCGGCCCTAAGGCAGGCGGACCCCACTATCTGCCGCGATTTGGCACCGAGACCGTCGGCGATGGCGCGGCTCCCGAACCGGCGACCTCGGCTCCGAGCAACGGCGAGTTCGGTGGCATGACGCTATCCAGGTCGCGACTGGAGGAGGCGCTGACCGGGGCCTCCGCCGCCGCGGCAAGCTGGGCCGCCAAGCCAGTAGCGGAGCGGGGCGACATTCTGGAGCGCGCCGCAGCCGCTTTGGAGAGCTCCAGCGACGGGCTGGCGGAGCTGGATCCCCAAGGCAACGAAGGCATTGCCCAGGCCGCGGAATTCTTGCGCTTCTATGCCGCCCAGGCCGAGTCGGAGCTGGCGGAGCCGGAGGCTCTCCCGGGTCCCACCGGCGAGCGCAATGAGATCCGCTACCCGCCCCGGGGAGTGGTTGCCTGCCTGGCAGCGGGTAGCCACGGCGTCGCGGCATTGGCGGCCCAGGCCGGCGCCGCATTGGCAGCCGGCAATGCGGTTATTGCCTGGCATGCCGACCCGCGCATCGCGCAACAGGTGGAGAAGCTACTGCGCGAGGCCGGCGTCCCCGACAAGGTCATTGGCGCCATTCCCGCGGGTGATGACGGCACCATCCGGGGGCTCGTGGACGACCTCCGCGCAGATGCCATTGCCTTTGCCGGACCCGCGGGCCAAGCCAAGGCCGTGACGCGCATCTTGGCGGACTGCAGCGGCCCGATCCGCCCCTTGATCCCGTTCGCTACAACCGAGCACGAGGGGGGCGCACCCGGTTCGCCGCTGGCCGGCAGCACCAACTACCTGCACCGCTTCACCCTGGAGCGTGCTGTCAGCATCGATACCACTGCCTCCGGCGGCAACGACTCGCTGTTCACCATTGAATAGCTGACAACAATTCCTGGGCGGGC
>CAZLYT010000106.1:0-2064 GCA_964563515.1 uncultured Candidatus Competibacteraceae bacterium
GCGAATCATCACCCCCCACGAAGTCGCCAAGCAGGCGGGCAACAAGTATCTCGGCGTGCTCGTGGCTGCCAAGTTTGCCCGCTACCTGAACGAGTTTCCCAAGGATCAGCTGCAGCAGCCCTCCGAGAAGCTGACCACCAAAGCCATGCAGGAGTTGGTGGACGGCGACCTGAACTACAAGCTCATCCGCCGTCGCCGCTCCGAGGCCTGAGGATGTGGGGGGGCCGGCACGTCGTACTTGGCGTGTCGGGCGGGGTCGCGTGCTATAAGAGCTGCATTCTCGCCCGCCGCCTGGTAGACGCGGGAGCCCGGGTAGACGCGGTGCTCACAGAGGGCGCCGCCGAGTTCGTGCGGCCTCTGACATTTCAGGCGCTCACCGGGCGCTCTGTCCTGAGCTCGCTCTGGGAGCCGGGTGGGGCGCTTTCGCATGTACGCCTCGGACACGAGGCGGACATTATCATCGTAGCGCCGGCTACTGCCCATCTGATCGCCCGGGTCGCGCAGGGACTGGCCGACGACGTGCTCACGGCCTTGCTCCTGGCACGCACGGCGCCGCTTCTGCTGGCACCCAGCATGAACGATGAGATGTTCGCCCATCCGGCAACCCGGGCCAATCTCGATATCCTCAAGCAGCGCGGTGTGGCTCTCGTGGGACCGGAGACAGGTCCTCTCGCCGAAGGACCATCCGACCGGCCAGGCAGAATGAGCGAGCCGGAGACGATTCTGGCGCACGCTGCGCGACTGGTTCGAGGTGGCGGGCTGGCGGGGAAACGGGTGGTGGTAACCGCCGGACCCACCCGGGAGCCGATCGATCCGGTCAGGGTCGTGAGCAACCGTTCCAGCGGCAAGATGGGCTACCGCGTAGCGGAGGCCGCCTGGGAGCGGGGGGCCGAGGTGGTGCTGATCTCCGGGCCGACGGCGCTGGCCGCACCGGTGGGCGTGACATTGCGGCTGATCGATTCCACCCGCGAGCTCGAGGCCACGGTGCGGGCCGAGCTCCCGACCGCTGACGTGTTGGTGATGGCCGCGGCCCCAGCCGACTACCGGCCGAGCAGCCCCAGCGACAGCAAGCGGTCACGGGTGGAAGGCGCGCTGGCAATTCCGATGGAGCCGACCGAGGATATTCTCGGCTCGACTCGGGACCAGCGGAAGAAGGGAAGCGTCATGGTTGGGTTTGCACTGGAAACCGGCGACGCGCTGGCCAAGGGTCTGTCGAAGCTGGAGCGAAAGGACCTGGATCTGATCGTGGTGAACGATGCGATGGAGCCGGGTGCCGGATTCGAGAAGGACACCAACCGAGTCGCCCTGCTGGGTCGGGACGGGACGAGGCGCATCCTTCCGCTGCAGTCGAAGCGCGATGTAGCAGAGGCAATCCTCGACATCGTGGAGCAGTCCCTTGGCCGATGAGTGGCGGAGGTATCTGCAGCAGCAGATCGAGCTGGGAGGTTCGGAGGTGATCATACCGGCGGGGCGGCGGGGCAGCGGGGCAGAAACGGCACACCCACCGCTGTCTGTGGCTGAAACAACTGCTCTGCATGGACACCCGTCTGGTGAACCAAACGGCCCCGCTGCCCCGCTGCCCCGCTGGCTTCACGGCGCCCCCCCGATCCCCGGCCCCGGCCTCGCCGTGGAGTCTCCGGGCCACGCGCTGGGTGACGAGCTTGTCGCCCTGAGGACGCTCGACGAAGTCGCTGAACGGATCCGCACCACGTACTGCTGCGCGCTGTGCCCCAAGCGCATCAACGCCGTGCCGGGCCATGGCAATCCAGAGGCTCGCCTGGTTCTGGTGGGCGAGGGACCCGGCGCCAATGAGGATGCGCAAGGCAAGCCCTTCGTGGGTCAGGCAGGAAATCTGCTCAACGGGATTCTCGAGGCTATCGAAGTGCCGCGCGACTCGGTATACATCACCAACATTGTCAAGTGCCGTCCTCCCGAGAATAGAAAGCCCTTGCCCGATGAGATCGCCGCCTGTATTCCATATCTACATCGCCAACTGGAAATCATCAGGCCGAAAGTGATCCTCGCTTTGGGCAGCACGGCCGCGGAGGCCATGCTGGGGGTGAG
>CAZLYT010000107.1:0-23228 GCA_964563515.1 uncultured Candidatus Competibacteraceae bacterium
ATCAGGTCGTGGGCGTGCTCGGCATCCCCCGGCCAGCAGGCGGCGCCGGCGACCCCCTCGCGATAGCCGGCGAGGAAGGCCTCGGCGGCGCGGCGCTGCCAGTCGTCGGCATAAGCCTCCAGCCGACTGTGCTCCTCGGGACGGTCCCTGGTGGCCTGCTGCAAGGCGGTAGTCGCCGCGTAATCGAAGGAGCGCAGCATCCCGGCCACGTCGCGCAGTGGTGAATGCTTGCCGCGCCGCTCCTCCAGAGTGCGCGAAGGCTCGCCCTCGAAATCGACGATCACGAAGTCGTTCTCGACCACTAGTACCTGCCCCAAGTGATAGTCGCCGTGATAACGGATCTTGGCGGCTTTCGGTTCCCGTGTCCCCAGCGCGCGAATGTGCTCGCCGATGGCCGCGCCCGCCTCCACCACCCGCCGCGCCACCTCGGCCTGATGCTCGCTCAAGCCAGGCGACTTGGTCGCCAGCCGCTCCAGGGTCTCGCCGGCTTCACGGCGCACGTTCTCGGTCCAGACGGTGAGGTCGGACGCTGCCATGGGCTCCGGCGCGAAAGCCTCGTCGTCGCTCGGTTCAGCCAGCGCTCCGTGCAGCTCGCCGGTGCGCCGACCAAGGGTCTCCATCATCATGACGTTGACCGCGTGCAGTTCACCCAGCCGCGGGGCGATGTCTCGATCCTGCTGCAGCAGACACTGTTCGAAGAACTGACTCAGATAGCCCAGGGTGTAGGCCCAGGCGTCGCCCTGGTTGCGCACGAAGCCTTGCAGCAGCGCGAGCGTGGTGAGCTCGCCGTTGGCATCCACGAACTCCACCGCGCCGGCCAGCGGCACCACGTGCTCGAAGCGCGCGATCTCGGTCAGATGACGCCCCATCTCCTGCTCGATGTTGATCCCAGTGGTAAGCCGCCGATACGCCTTCATGAACAGTCGATCACCGAGGATGACCCCGGTGTTGCTGCTGGTGGGCGGCAGCACGCTCGCCGGCAACGCGTCGGGCGCCTCGCCCGCGACTTCGGCGAAAGCCGCCGTGGGCCGGAAACGCAGCTCTCCTGCCGCCAGCGAGGCCGTGCCGCCACCACCTACGGCGGTCACCAGCGCGCGGCAGAAGTCCTCATCGGCATAGGCGTCATAGAGCGCCCCCATGCGCGCTTGCTCGCGCACCCGGGACAGCACGCTGGCCCCGCGTGAGCTGAGAATCTCCTCGGCGGCGCCTTCCCAAGCCAGGCCCAGGGGCATCGAGTAGCGTTGTTCCTGGGCCGTTCCGGCCGCCACCGTGGCGGCCCCCAGCAGCCACCGACTGGAACCGCCGGCCCACTCGCCCCAGGGCTGGTAAGAGACCTCTGGCCGCCCCTGGGCCTTGGCGGCGTACCAGCGCTGTCCACCCAGATAGTCCGGTAGCACCCGACGCTCCAGTTCGCGCCGCAGTCGCTCGCCTACGCGGGCCCGAGACGGTGGTAGCTGATCCGGGAAGAAGCTTTTCCAACCGTCCGAGAACACCAGCACCGGCATCTCCGCGGTGGGGGCGAGGTGCTCCGTGTGCCAGGATGGCTCACGGGCCTCGGCAGTGAGCTCGAACCAATAGAAGCCATAGCGCGGCAAGGTCAAAAGGTAAGGCAGGTCACCCAGCGGCGGAAACGGCGTTCGCCCCAGCAGCTCCACCGGCACCCGTCCTTTGTAGTCGGCGAGATCGAGCTCTACCGGCTGGGCGGTACGGGAAAGGTTGGCCACGCACAGAATGACCTCCCCTTCGTATTCGCGCAGGTAGGCCAGGATCTTGCGGTTGCCCGGCCGCAGGATCCGCAAAGTGCCGCGGCCGAAGCTGATATGACCTTTGCGCGCGGCGATCAACCGCTTCATCCAGTTCAGCAGCGAGGCCGGCTCCCGAGACTGGGCCTCCACGTTGACCGCCTCGTAACCGTAGAGGGGATCCATGATCGGGGGCAGATACAGCTTCTGGGGATCGGCCCGGGAGAAGCCAGCGTTGCGATCCGGGCTCCACTGCATGGGCGTGCGCACGCCGTTGCGGTCGCCGAGATAGATGTTGTCGCCCATCCCGATCTCGTCGCCGTAGTAGACGATGGGTGAACCCGGCATGGACATCAGCAAGCTGTTCATCAGCTTGATCTTGTCCTGGTCGTTGTCCATCAGCGGTGCCAGCCGGCGGCGTATGCCCACGTTGATGCGCATGCGGGGATCGGCGGCGTAGGTGCGGTACATGTAGTCCCGCTCCCGGTCGGTGACCATCTCCAGGGTGAGCTCGTCGTGGTTGCGCAGGAAGACCGCCCACTGGCAGTTGGCCGGGATCTCCGGCGTCTGCTGCATGATCTCGACGATGGGGTGACGATCCTCCTGGGCGACTGCCATGTACATGCGCGGCATGATCGGGAAGTGGTAGCACATGTGGCACTCGTCACCGTCCCCGAAGTAGTCGCTGACGTCCTCGGGCCACTGATTGGCCTCGGCCAGCAACATGGCGTTGGGGTAGTGCCGGTCCACCAGCGCCCGCAGCGCCTTCAGCACGGCGTGCGTCTCGGGCAGGTTCTCGTTGTTGGTGCCCTCGCGCTCCACCAGGTAGGGAATCGCGTCCAGGCGCAGGCCGTCGACACCGGTGTCCAGCCAAAAGCGCATGGCCCGGTGCACCGCCCGCACCACGCTGGGATTATCGAAGTTCAAATCTGGCTGGTGCGAGAAGAAGCGGTGCCAGTAGTACTGTTGGGCGATCGGGTCCCAGGCCCAGTTCGAGGTCTCGGTGTCGGTGAAGATGATGCGGGTACCCGAATAGCGCTGGTCGCTGTCACTCCAGACGTAGAAGTCGCGCTTGCTGGTGCCTTTGGGAGCGCGCCGCGCGGCCTGGAACCAGCCGTGCTGATCGGAAGTGTGGTTGATGACCAGCTCGGTGATAACCTTGAGCCCGCGCTGATGGGCCTCGCGCACGAAGGCCTTGAAGTCGCGGCGAGTGCCGTAGTCGGGGTGGATGTTGCGATAGTCGGCGATGTCGTAGCCATCATCGCGCAGCGGCGACGGGTAGAACGGCAGTAGCCAGACGGTGTTCACGCCCAGCGCCTGGACGTAGTCCAGCCGCTCCATCAGCCCGCGAAAGTCACCGATGCCATCGTGGTTGCTATCGGCGTAAGCCTTGACGTGCAGCTGATAGACGATGGCGTCTTTGAACCACAGCGGGTCGTTCAACCAGTCCTGGACCGGATTGTTGTTTTCCATGGGGAAGGCCTCGGCGCCTGTGACGGAGTTGGGTCCCGTCAAAGGTAGTAGTCGAAATCGCGCTCGGTGTGCACCCGCCGCCGCAATCGGAAGATATGCGCGGGCGCTAACGGCTCGAGCTCCACGTAGTTGGAGGCCCCGTGCCAGAGGTAGCGAGCGTTGCTCAAGAGGTCGTGCACCTGGTAGGGACGGTGTTGATCGAGCTTGAACAGATCGAGCGGCAGCTCCACCCAGCCCGCCTGGCGGTGGTGGGGATCGAGGCTGACCACCACGACCAGCACCTCGGACAAGTCCTCGGTGTGCTTGCCGAAGCAGATGACCTGCTCGTTGTCCACCGGGTAGAAACGCAGATTCCAATCCTGCTGCAAGGCCCGACTCTCGTGCCGAACTCGGTTCACTCGGGTGATGAACTCGCGCAGACTGTCTTCCCGCTCCAGGTCCCACACCTTGATCTCATACTTTTCCGAATCCAGATACTCCTCGGCACCGGGCGCCCGCGGGGTGTTGTCGTAAAGCTCGAAGGCCGGCCCGTAGATGCCGTAGCTCGCACCCAAGGTGGCCGCCAGCACGAAGCGGATCATGAAGGCCGGACGCCCTCCGAGCTGCAGGTACTCCGGCAGGATGTCCGGGGTGTTCGGCCACAAATTGGGCCGGAAGTACTCGCGCTCCGATTCCTGGGTGAGCTCGGTGAGGTACTCCACCAGCTCCCAGCGGGTGTTGCGCCAGGGGAAGTAGTTGTAGGACTGGCTGAAGCCGAGCTTGGCCAGCCGATGCATGACCCGCGGGCGGGTGAATGCCTCGGATAGAAACAACGTCTCCGGGTGCTCGCGCTTGATCTCGGTGATGCACCACTCCCAAAAGGGAAACGGCTTGGTGTGGGGGTTGTCGACCCTGAACACCGTCACACCTTGGTCGATCCAGTAGCTGAAGACGCTCTTCAGCTCCGCCCACAGCGCTTGCCAGTCGTCGCACTCGAAGTCGAAGGGATAGATGTCCTGGTACTTCTTGGGCGGGTTCTCGGCGTACTGCACCTGCCCGTCTGGCCGCCAGCGGAACCACTGTGGATGCTCTTTCACGTAAGGGTGGTCCGGCGCGCATTGGAACGCGATATCGATTGCCAGTTTGAGACCGTGCTCCTCGGCGCGCACCACCAGTTGGCGGAAGTCCTCCAAGGTCCCCAGCTCGGGGTGTATGTCCTTGTGACCCCCCTCGTCGGCGCCGATGGCCCAGGGGCTGCCGGGATCATCCGGCCCTGGGTTCAGGGTGTTGTTGGGACCCTTGCGATTGATCCGACCGATGGGGTGGATGGGCGGCAGGTAGAGCACGTCGAAGCCCATCCCGGCCACGTAGGGCAACCGGGCCTCGACGTCGGCGAAAGTGCCATGGCGGGACAGCGAGTCGGTGCACGAGCGCGGAAACAGCTCGTACCAGGCGCTAAAGCGGGCGTGCAGCGGGTCCACCACCACCTCTAGCTCCCGGGGATAGTCGGTGGCGAGCGCGCGCTCCGGGTAGCGCCCCATCAGCCCACCGAGCTCCTCGGAGACGCCGATCGCGCGCCGGCTCTCCAGTGCCTCCTTGCCGGCCAGCGCATCTGCCAGCTGCTCCAGCCGCCGCGCGTCGTCGCCGCTGGCGCGGCCGGCGGCCCCGCGCGCCAGCTCAGCGCCGATCTCGAGCGCCACGGCCACGTCCTTGGGATCCTCCCGGCGCTTCAAGTCGTGACGCCAGGACAGGAAGTGATCGACCCAGGCGGTGACGGTGTAGCGATAGCGCCCCAGCTCGGAGACCGCGAAAGAACCTTCCCAGCGGTCGTTGCCGAGGGCCTGCATCGGCGACTCGCGCCACTCGCTGGCGCTCTCGTGACGGTACCGCAGCCGTACCCGAAGCTGGTCGTGCCCATCGGTGAAAGCATCGATCCGGGCCACCACGGTGTCGCCTACCACCCGCTTTACCGGGAAGCGGCCAGCGTCCACTTGTGGCTCCAGCCCCTCCAGCACCGCCCGCCGGCGGCCGTCCGCGGGATGCTCCGAGGCAGTCATTGGCCTCCCTCCTGGGGTTTGAAATAGAGCACCGCCAGCGGCGGCAAGGTCAAGGTGAGTGAGTGGTAACGGCCGTGGGCTCCGACCGGCTCCGCTTCCGAGCCGCCGAGGTTGCCTTGGCCGCTGCCTCCGTAAAGCTGGGCGTCGCTGTTCAGGCACTCGACCCAGTAGCCCCCCCGCGGTACGCCGATGCGGTAGCTCGGTCGCGGCATCGGGGTCAGGTTGCACACCACTAGCACCGGGACACCGTCTTTGCCCTTGCGCAGGAAGCTGAGAATGCAGCGCTCGGCATCGTGAAAGTCAATCCACTCGAAGCCCTCAGCGGCGAAATCGTTGCGCCACAGGGCGGGCTCCGCCCGATAGAAGCTATTGAGATCCTGCATCCAGCGGTGCATCTGCTGGTGGGGGCCCTGCTCCAACAGATGCCAGTCCAGGCTGGATTCGTGACTCCACTCGTTCCACTGGCCGAACTCGCTGCCCATGAACAGGAGCTTCTTGCCGGGATGGGCGTACATGTAGCCGTACAGCAGGCGCAAGTTGGCGAAGCGCTGCCAGTCGTCGCCCGGCATCTTGCGCAGCATCGAGCCCTTGCCGTAGACCACCTCGTCGTGGGAGAGGGCCAGCACGAAGTTTTCGGTAAAGGCGTACCAGATGCTGAAGGTGAGCTCGTTTTGGTGGTAACGCCGATACAGTGGGTCCTGGGCGAAGTAGTCCAGGGTGTCGTGCATCCAACCCATGTTCCACTTCATGCCGAAACCGAGGCCACCCAGGTAGTTGGGCCGCGACACCATGGGCCAGGCGGTGGACTCCTCGGCGATGGTCTGGGTCTCGGGGTGATCGCGGTAGACGGCGCCGTTCATGTCACGCAGGAAGGTGACCGCCTCCAGGTTCTCGCGACCACCCTGCTCGTTGGGGATCCACTCCCCCTCTTTGCGGCCGTAGTCGAGGTACAGCATGGAGGCCACGGCATCCACCCGCAGGCCGTCGGCGTGATAGGCGTTGAGCCAGAACAGGGCGCTGCTCGCCAGGAACGCGCGCACCTCGTGGCGGCCGTAGTTGAAGATGTAGCTCGACCACTCCTGGTGATAGCCGCGCTTGGGATCGGCGTGCTCGAACAGGTAGGTGCCGTCGAAGTAGGCCAGACCGTGGGCGTCGCCGGGGAAGTGCGAGGGCACCCAGTCCAGGATCACGCCGATGCCGTGCTGGTGCAGCACATCCACCAGGTACATGAAATCCTGCGGCGTGCCGTAGCGGGAAGTGGGCGCGAAGTAACCGGTGCACTGATAGCCCCAGGAACCGTAGAACGGATGCTCCATCACCGGCATGAGCTCCACATGGGTGAAGCCGAGCTCCTGGACGTACTGAGCCAGCCGCGGCGCCAGCTCCCGATAGGTCATGGACCGGTTGCCCTCTTCCGGCACCCGCATCCACGACCCCAGGTGGACTTCGTAAATGGACCAGGGGGCGTCGAGGGCGTTGGCCCTGGCTCTGGACTGCATCCAGTCGCCGTCCCCCCACGAATAGGCCAGATCCCAAACTCGCGAAGCCGTGTTTGGGGGAATCTGCCAGTAATAGGCGAAGGGGTCGCCCTTGTCGAAGCTCTGTCCGCCTTGATGAGACACGATTCGGTACTTGTAGACCGCGCCGCGGTCGACGCCGGTCACGAAGCCTTCCCACACGCCGGAGCCGTCCTCCCGCGCGGTCAGGGGGTGGGCACTAGGATCCCACTGATTGAACTCGCCGATCACGGACACGGACTTCGCATTGGGCGCCCACACCGCAAATCGGCAGCCGGCCTCGCCGTTCTCGGTCCCCAGGTGCGAACCGAGCTTTTGGTGCAGGTGGCTGTGGGACCCTTCCTTGAGGAGATAGATGTCGTGGTCAGTGAGGATATGGGTAGCCGAGCCGCTGTGCTCGGCAGTCGCGGTGCTTCTGGTGGCCATAGACTCAATCTGTTGCCGTGGGAACGGACGCTCGCAACGCCACCCCATGAAGGTTTAGACCGTGGGCTGCGACTGCGCAAGGCGACAGGCGTCCACTAGGCGACCGATGCGCCCGCGGGTGGCTGGTCTCAATAGCGCCTGAGCTCGCCACTGGTTCCTGCCGACACAGCGCAAATTGACACCCCGGTGTCGCTTCTTCGCTCCCTGGCCCTCGCCGCCACGACGTATCGTCCCGTAATGTGGGAGCGTCAGCCTGACCAGCAGCCAGCGCGATGTCCTGCCGAGCCTTCTTGCCATTGACCACGGGGCATTGAGAACAAGCAATTAGACACGGGGGGCAACGGGTGTTGGCACTTACCACGGCACGCCAATGACATAACGACAACATGGGTGCCGGGACCACAACGGCTCTCAATCCATACCAGCGCAGCCATTCCAAGTGTCGCAATTCGGGATGGCCAGGAGGACTCTAGGGTGAAAGAAGCGAGTACCATCCACGACATCGACTATGAGGTCGGACAAGACAACATAAGGCCCTTCGGGCTCGACATTCACAACCCCGTCTTTGTTATTTCGGCTCTCGTCATCATCGCTTTCGTGGCCATCGTCCTGATCTTTCCGGAATCCACGGCCACGTACTTCGGCGAGCTCCGACCCTGGCTCACCTCCACCTTCGACTGGCTGTTCATGGGGGCGGCCAACATCTTCGTGTTGTTTTGCCTGCTCCTGATCGTGACGCCCCTGGGCAATGTGCGGCTGGGTGGCATCGATGCCAAGCCGGATTACACCTACGCGGGGTGGTTCTCCATGTTGTTCGCGGCCGGGATGGGTATCGGCCTGATGTTCTTCGGCGTGCTGGAGCCCGTCTACCACTTTCAAAACCCGCCCCTTGGCATCGACCCCGCAGACACGGAGGCCGCCCGCGCCATTGGCATGGCGGCGACCATCTTCCACTGGGCCTTGCACCCCTGGGCGATCTATGCGGTGGTGGCGTTGGCGCTGGCCTTCTTCTCCTTCAATCGCGGATTGCCGCTGACGCTGCGCTCCGCCTTCTATCCACTGCTGGGTGACCGGGTATGGGGTTGGTTCGGCCACTTCATCGACACCCTGGCGGTGTTCGCCACCCTGTTCGGCCTCGCCACCTCCCTCGGCTTCGGCGCCGAGCAGGCCACTGCCGGTCTTGGTTATCTGTTCGGCTGGCCGGCCACCACGACTGCCAAAGTGGTGCTGATAGCGGTCATCACCGCTGCAGCTCTGGTTTCGGTATTGCTCGGCATGGACGCGGGAGTGAAGCGGCTCAGCGAGATCAACATGACGCTGGCGTTGCTGCTGCTGATCTTCATCATTGCTGTTGGGCCAACGGTGGGGATCCTGAGCGGTTTCTTTTCGGGCTTTGCCAGCTATCTCACCAACCTCGCCCCGCTCAGTAACTGGGTAGGGCGTGAAGACACCGACTTCATGCACGGGTGGACCACCTTCTACTGGGCCTGGTGGATTTCCTGGTCGCCCTTCGTCGGCATGTTCATCGCCCGGGTCTCGCGGGGACGCACCGTGCGCGAGTTCATCATCTGCGTGTTGATCGTGCCGACGCTCGTGTGCGTGCTGTGGATGAATGCTTTCGGTGGCACGGCGGTCACTCAGTTCCTCGATACCGGCTACACCGGAGTGGTGGAAACCATCCAGGACTGGACCCCGGAGCTGTCGCTATTCAGGATGCTCGAGGTGTTGCCTTTGTCGGGCATCACCTCTTTCATCGGCATCGTGCTGGTGATCGTGTTCTTCGTCACCTCGTCCGATTCCGGCTCCTTGGTGATCGACAGCATCACCGCCGGTGGCAAGGTTGACGCACCGGTGGTGCAGCGGGTGTTCTGGTGCACCTTCGAGGGATTGGTGGCCATCGCACTGCTGTTGGGCGGCGGTCTTGCATCGCTGCAGGCAGCGGCCATCGCCACCGGCTTTCCGTTCGCCATCGTGCTGGTAGTGATGGTCTATAGCACCTACCGGGGGCTGAAAGCGGAGCCCCGGTAGTCTGCGGGAGGCTGGTCAGCAGCTCCAATCACAAACCGGAAGGCCTTCGCACCGTTGGAGGCCTTCCGTCGTAGGTCGAACAACAATGGGGTTGCCGGCGCGAGCCGGTGCACCCCAGGGAGAACAAAGCAACCATGAGCAAAACCATCCTGGTAGCCGTTGACGGATCCAACCACTCGAAGAAGGCGCTTCAGCTCGCCTGCGAGCTCGCGAGCAAGCTCGGCGGCATCCTCCACCTGTTGCACGTGGCGCAGGCGCCCAACAAAGACAGGACCCTGGTTCTGGGCGGTGCCGCCATCACCATTCATGCCTCGCCGCAGGAGCTGGAGAAGGCCGGCCGCAAAGTCATGGACTCGGCCGCCGCGATCGCCAAGGAGAAGGGTTGCACCCGAGTGGAGAGCAACCTCGACACCAGCGGCGGCGACCCGGCGAAGGTCATCGTGGACAAGGCCAAGTCTATCGATGCCGACATGATTGTCATGGGCACTCGCGGCCTGAGCGACCTCAGCGGGCTCATGGTGGGCAGCGTCTCACACAAGGTGAACCATCTGGCACCTTGCACCTGCGTGACGGTGCGCTGATCCGGGCTAGTTATAACCTTGCATGCCTGTTGTTAGCTCCGGCGATGTTCGAGCCGTCGCTCGGAGGCGGCTTAATCCTCAAGCCTCCGTCCGGTCGGCCGCAGACCTCAGTCGCTGCGCTCGAAGGTCTGGCCGGCGAACACCTCACAGGAGCCCTCCTGGGCCGATAGCCGAAAGCCGTTCGGATAGGGCTCGATGCCGCACTGCATCGGAAACTTCGCCGCGCCGGTGTTGCCGGTCACTTCGTGAAGCGAGAGGACGTTGTCCTTCACGTCGTACTGGCCGCTCACGCTCTCGACCTTGTCGGCGCCCGACATCTCGAAGGTGCCATCCGGGGCGAAGGACGCGGTGACCGGGCCAAGCTTGTAGACGCCCGGAACGAGTCCAGCGGCCATCGCCCGATCGACGGCGGCACCTTTGGTCTGCAGATCGCGCATGCGGCGCTCCAGTTCGGCAAGCTCATCGCTCCGGGTTGCCAGGGTCTCGGAGAGCTCGGTGACCTGTTCCTGCAGCGCCTCACGCTGCTGCTGCACTGCGGTAAGGTCGCTGGCGACGGCTTCGCGGCGTTCGCTGAGCTGGTTGACCGCCTGCTCGAGCCCCGCACGCTCCTTCTCGATGCGGGCGCGTTCCGCGCGGGCGGCCTCCAGTTCAGCCTGCAGCGAGGACTCGGCTTCGCGGGCCTCCTGCACGCGTTGCTCGGCCGCGGCAGCTTCGTCAGAGAGCTTCGCGGCATCCCCCGAGAGGCTGGCCAGCGTCTGCTGCATCTCAGCCTCCTGCTCGCGGGCCTCCTTGAGACGTTCGCCAACCTCGGCCAGCTCCTGCGTCCGCGCGACCACCCGCTGCTCCGCCTCGTCGAGACGAGACGCGAAGGTACGTAGCTGCTCGTTCTTCGGCGCCAGCTCAGCCTCGAGCGCTTGCAGTTCGGCACGCCGAGCTTCGGTCTCGCCCTCGACGTCGGAGAGTGTGGATTGGGCCTCGGAGACCGCAGCCTGGGCGGAGTCGCGCTGGCCGCTCAACTGGTCGACCTCCGCTCTCAGGGATTCGATGCGCCCCTCGAGCTCATCGATGGTGCCGGTTGCCTCCTGTTGCGCTGCGAGCTGATCGGAAGCCGCGAGCCGGGCGGCTTCGGACTGCTCGATCTTAGCGGTCAGATCCGTCTCGAGCGTAGATTGCGAGACCCAGAGGTAGATCACCAAGAACCAGCCGATTGCGGCCAAGATCAGTAGCCCAATCGGTACCGGCCGCCTCAGCTCATTCCACAAGTTGACCGCCATCGTCGCCCCCTGTTGTGTTTGCTTGTAGCGAGAGTGCAACCGACAACTCGCGCCGGTCACAGCTAGCTTCATCAACGACTTTGCCGGCCTTCGGGTTCCGTGGAAGCAGGACCGGACGATCCGAAGCCACTAGCCCGAATGCCAGAGTCCGGAGTCCCTGGTGAATCATCCGGGCTGTCATTGAGCTGTGTAAGCTGCGCTCAGCGTTCAGTGAGTGTTAGCAGGATGTCGGCGTACCAAGCGCAGTTGAGCCCGAGGGCCTCGTCCAATTTCAGGTCACGTGTACCCACATCGAGCCGTGCCGAGTGGACGCCGAGCAGAATCCAGGGCAAGTCGCCGCGCGCCGGTTCTTTCTCGGAACGACGCATCACAACGGGCGCGCCGCTGGTTCCCCGGTGGGTGCGTGCATCGGTGAGGAAGTAGCCTTTGCCCTGAAAACGCAGGCCGAAGGACGATGCGACGATGGCATGGCGCACCACCGGCATGTGGTGCAGCGTGTCGTGGAAACCTAGCGGGAAACCCACTACCAGCAACGAGGTGCCAACCTCAACCTGGTCCTGAGGGTCGTGCAGGTGCTGGGGCGTGAAAGCGCGGTAGACCGTCGTCGCCGGTAGCGCCGAGCGTTCGATCTCGATCACCGCCACGTCAATCTCTCCAGCCGTATCGACACCCTGTCGCCACACGCTCTTGCCGTAGCGATACAGCGGAATCGAGAACCCCGTGGATTGGGCCATGTTGGCCGTATCGATGTGGAGCTCGATCTCGATGCGGTCCGGGAGGTGCTTGCTGGGTTCGTCGATCATCACGTGCCGGCTGGTCACCAAGAACAACCGTCCGTCGCGCTCGAAGAAGAAACCGCTCGCATTTGTCAGCAGCCGCTGTTGATCGAAGGTGAATATGCGCGCCGCAGTGAGCAGAAGGGATTCGATCATCGCCGTCACAGCGCATCTCGCAGTCGAGCCACCATGCGGTGTGTGGAGCGGAGGTAAGTGCCGGGCTGCCGCAGGGAGAATAATGCGCCGACCACGCCTGCCGCGCCGAAATTCCGGGCCGCGTGAGCTGCCTGCTGTCCGTCTTGCCGCCTAGCATCTGCGCCTGACATACCACTCCATCAGCGGCCTCACCGAGACACCGTGTACCGCGATGGACACGGCTACCGTCACCAACGTGAACGTGATCAGCTCCTGCGCTAGCGAGCCCGGCACGCCGTGGCGAAGCGCAAACATCAGATAGAACACGGAGCCGATCCCGCGGATCCCAAACCAGCAGATCATTGCTCGTTGATGGCGGCCTATCGGCTCGCCGACCGTGCCAGCCACAACCGCCAACGAACGCAGCAGCAGGAACAATACTGGAATGAACCACCACAAGGCGAGCGACGGCACCGCATACGGCAGCATCGAGCCCACCAGCAGCACGACCGCCAGCTCGGCCAACTTTTCCAACTGCTCGTTGAACCCCTGCACCGCCTGCGACATCGTCGCGCTGGCCTGAAGGGTGTGCGTGTCTCGCGCGCTGGAGGCCACTTCCAGCGAGGGCGTGCCGCCAAGAGGCCGTTCCCTCACCCGTCGCAGCGCCACACCGACGGCAAAAACAGCTAGAAATCCCGACGCGAGGCATACCTGCGCAGCGCCATAGGTCATCGCCACGAGGCCGAGGGACAAGAACTCGTCCAGCCCCACGGCCTGGCGCTGTGTACGCAGTCGAACCACCAGACTGCCGATCAGTGCACCCAAAGCCGCGCCGATGAACAGCCCGCCTGCCGTGGCCCACAACACATCGATCGCCCACCAACGCCAACCGCCGGTGCCGAGTTCGTGCCCACCCATCAGACCGAGGCCCAGCATCACGAAAGGGAAGGCCGTGCCATCGTTCAACCCACCTTCGCCGGCAAGGCTGAAACGTAAGTGGTCTGCGTCCGCTCCGCGCGGGGCCTGCACGCCCGAGGCCAGGACGGGGTCGGTGGGGGCCAGGATCGCACCCAGCAGCACTGCCGCGCCCACCGACAGTCCCAGCATCCATACCCCTACCGCGGCTACGAGCCCCACCGTGACCGCCATGGTGATGAAAGCCAGCCGAAGCGTGAGAATCCAGCGTCGGTCGAACCCTATGACGCCCATCTTCAACCCGACCGTAAACAGTGAAATGAGCAACGCGATCTCGGCGACCCGTTCGAGCACGTTCGCATGGCGAATTGGGTCGGGCATGATCACGCCCAACCCTCCCGGCCCGAGTACGTAGCCCACGGCCAGGTAGATCATGGCGCTGCTCAGCAATAAGCGGGCGATCACCGTGCCGGCCAACAACATCGAGATCAGCAGAACGCCGAGGAACAATGACCACACTGGAAATGACATGGCGGTTGGGCCATCCTGCGGCGAGCGTGTTGGGCCAGGAGCAGAACACAGTCGGCGCCCCCACACTACGGCAAAAAGCAAAATCCTCGTCGACGCCCAACGCACTCCAGACGAGCAGGTTCATTGGCTCAAGACCCATCAGGCGCAATACCAGGACTTGGCAGCACGACTCTCGCAAGGGTGGCCAGTCGGGGAGGTCCATAGCTCCCACTCAAGGGCGTGTCCTCATCAGAAAAGTGATTAACGGTTACCACCCGACAAAGCATTTGCTGCGTCGTTTCGGGGGCCGGCAGTTGGGCCGGTAGGATTTGTCGGCATCCCCGTGCCAACCGGCGTTATCAGGAGCGACGCGAGGCGCGATGGCGGACCCGCCTGTCTTCGCTGCCGCCAGGAGAGGCACACGTTGCGCCCCATCGCGGCGTGTGCCGCTCCTTCTACGGGCCTACACGGAAGATCGGGGCTAAAGAGGTATCACATTTCTCCCTGGAAACGTGGTCGGCCGACGCTGATTCGGCTCAACCGGTGAACTGCTCCCGCACCACTCGCTCTTCCAGCGAGTGCCCCGGGTCGAACAGAATCTCCACGCTTAGGCCGCGATCCTCCGTGACAATGGCCTCTGTCACTCGATCGACGGCCGCGGCGTCGGCGGAGGCTCGTACCGGCCGCTTGTCCGGATCCAGCACTCGCAGCTGCACGTGGGCTGCCCCAGGCAGCAGGGCTCCACGCCAGCGCCGTGGCCGGAACGGACTGATGGGCGTCAACGCCAGCAGCGGCGTGCCGATGGGAATGATCGGCCCGTGGGCGGAGAAGTTGTAGGCGGAGCTGCCCGCGGGCGTGGCCACCAGAATGCCGTCGGCGACCAGTCGGTCGAGTCGCACCTTGCCGTCGATGCGCACCTCGATGTTGGCCGCCTGATTCTCGAGGCGGGTCAACGCCACTTGGTTGAAGGCCAGCGCCTCGACCGGGTGCCCGCCGGTGTCCTTCACGTGCATGCGTAGTGGATGAATGCGCACGGCTTCCGCTTGATGGAGTCGTAACGACAGCGCGTCATCCGCATACTCGTTCATCAGGAACCCCACCGTGCCGCGGTTCATTCCGTAGAGCGGCTTGCCGAGACCCACGTAACGGTGCAGACAGCTCAGCATGAAACCATCGCCACCCAGGACCACGATCACGTCGGCGTGCTCCACGTCGACGAAGCTGTAGCGGCGGCACAAGGCAGCGTAGGCCTTGGCCGCCCGCGGGCTGTCCGAGAAAGCGCAGGCGATGTGCTCCAAGATAACGGAACCCTCTGGTCGGACACCTGTTTGTATTGAAGCATGGCATCCGAATGCCCGTTTCGCTCTGCAACCTCGGTCGAGGGCTTCGCTTAGTGGAATTCGTCGCGCTAGTCATGGTCCACCTTAGGACTGACGCCTGCGCGACCGCCTGGGGCGGGTTCCCGCCACCGCCGGCTGGCGAGGCCGCACAGGCCGCGGCCTCGAGATCCTGCACCGACCTTGATGAAGGAGACCAACACATGGCCAAAGTGCTAGTCCTCTACTACTCCAGCTACGGCCACATCGAGACGCTGGCGAATGCCGTGGCCGCTGGCGCCCGCGACGCGGGCGCGGAGGTGACAATCAAACGCGTTTCCGAGCTGGTGCCGGAGAAGGTCGCCAAGGACAGCGGATTCAAGCTGGACCAGGCCGCACCCGTGGCCGAACCCAGCGAGCTACCCGATTACGACGCCATCATCGTCGGCACCCCGACTCGCTTTGGCAACATGAGCTCCCAAATGCGCAATTTCTGGGACCAGACCGGCGCCCACTGGATCAAGGGAGCTTTGATCGGCAAGGTGGGGAGCGTATTTACCTCGACGGCCACCGGCGGCGGCAACGAGACCACCATCACCGCCACCTGGCATACCCTGGCGCACCAGGGCATGGTCATCGTGGGCCTGCCCTACGCCGCGCCGGAGCTGACCGATCTCAGTGAGCTCAAGGGGGGATCGCCCTACGGCGCCTCCACCATCGCCGGGCCCGACAACTCCCGCCAGCCCACCGAGAAAGAGCTGTCCATGGCCCGTTTCCAGGGCAAGCACGTAGCGAGCATTGCGGCCAAGCTGTCGGGCTGAGGGCCCTCTCCCCTGGCCCCTCTCCCGCTCGCGGGAGAGGGAACAAGAAGCTTCTGCTTAGTCCTTCACGCCGTTAGGGAGAGACGCCAGACCACGTCCCTCTCCCGCTCGCGGGAGCAGGCCCGAGGTAGAGGGCGGATCATTCCCCTCTCCCGCGAGCGGGAGAGGGGACGGGGGAGAGGGCTCAAGCACAGCCAAACGTATCTGCTCCAGCACCCCATCGAGCTGCTGCATGACTTCGTGATTCCAGAATCGCAACACGCGGAACCCTCGTTGACGCAACATGTCACTGCGCTCCTGGTCGTAGCCCATTTGCCCGGTGTGGTGTCCGCCATCCACCTCGACGATTAGCCGGTGCTGGTGACAGAGAAAATCGACAACGTATTGCCCCATCGGCACTTGTCGCTTGAACTTCAAACTCATGAAGCGGTGGCCACGCAGGTGATACCACAGCCTCCGCTCGGCTTCGGTCTGGTTCGTTCGCAAGCGCTTCGCGAGGTCGCGACGGGTCATGGCGCCTCTCCCCTAACCCCTCTCCCGGGAACGGGAGAGGGGAACAAGATAACCGGAGCTGTGCTCCGTAAGCATCACCTTCGGCTCGGTCGTGGTGGAAACCTCCCCCGTCACGCACTGCAAAATTAGTGGGGCGCTGGCCACGCTCGCGAGCTGGCTGATACGTACTCTTGGTCGGCGGTCACCGCGCCGCCGGCCGCAATCCAGCGGGCAATTCCTGGCCAATGCTCGGCGAGGGTGCGGGCGCCCACGAACGAGCCGATGTGTCCCCCCGGCACCAGGGTGCTGACCACTTGGTCTGCGGGCGTACCCAGGTACGACTGGCTGCGAAGACCTGTTGTCGGGTAGTGACCTCCGCCAGCGAGAGCTTGCGCCCCAACCCCACGAACTCCGCGCGAGCCGGGCGATTTTCCTTGAACAGCTCAGTGATCACCTGGAGGTACTAGCGCAATTCGCCACTCAACGGCGACTGCTGTCACGCCCGCGCCCGGCTAAGCTCTGGGGTGGCTGGATCGCCCGGCATGGCATGATCGAAGTCAGTCAACTGCACCGAAGGAGCTCTACCGATGATCTACGAGTCCATCCTGGACACCATCGGCAATACGCCGATTGTGAAGCTGCAGCGCACGGGGCCCGACCACGTCACCCTGTATGTCAAAGCCGAATACTTCAATCCCATGGCGTCGGTGAAGGACCGGCTGGCGTACGGCATCGTCCGCGACGCCGAGGATCGCGGCGAGCTCAAGCCCGGCGACACGGTGATCGAGGCCACCTCCGGTAATACCGGCATCGCCCTGGCGATGGTCTGTGCCGCCCGCGGCTACACCTTCGTCTCGGTCATGGTGGAGACCTTCTCCGTCGAGCGCCGCAAGATCATGAAGGCGCTTGGCGCCAAGGTCTTGCTGACACCCGCCAAAGACCGCGCCACCGGCATGGTGAAGGTTGCCGAAGAGCTGGCCAAAGAGCACGGCTGGTTTCTGGCGCGGCAGTTCGAGAACCCCGCCAACCCCGCCTATCACCGCAACACCACCGGCCCGGAGATCCTGCGGGATTTCGCCGGCAAGCGGCTCGACTTCTGGGTTACCGGTTACGGCACTGGCGGCACCCTGACCGGAGCCGGTGAGATGATTCGGTTGGCGCGCCCGGAGGTGCGAATCGTGGTAACCGAGCCCGCCGGCGCCGCGCTGCTGGCGGGCAAAGAATGGCAGCCGCACAAGATTCAGGGCTGGACGCCGGACTTCATCCCTGCGGTTCTGAACCGCGAGGTCTATCACGAAAACATCCCGGTCACCGACGAGGAGTCCCGCGACGTGGCGCTGGCGCTGGGCCGTGACGAGGGCATCTTCACCGGCATCTCCGGCGGAGGCACGGTGGCCGCGGCCCTCAGGGTCGCCGAGAAGGCCGATCGCGGCAGCGTGATCCTGGCGATGCTGCCAGACACCGGCGAGCGCTACTTGAGCACTTTCCTGTTCGAGGGCATCGACGAGAAGTCCGACGACGAGTGGTTGGCCGGGCTGGGAGGCTGAGCGGAAATTATTGACGTCCTCGGGACGCACTTTGACGAAGCCCACCTGGTAGTCACAGCGAATCGGACCCAGAGTTCTGTAGATGCCTGTATCTGGGCAACCAATCCAATTACGAGAACTACCGAGTATTGGTTGTTCAGCGCAACATTGCGAGGGCGCCGGTTACGACCGTAACGGACGCTCTACAAGTCAGCGAGCAGTGGAACTTGTGGATCTCGCCTTAGCCCCCAGCAGTGGCGCCTTGTGACCCTGGAATGGGAAACCATTCGAGCTACCCGCGCATGGCACCACTGGTACTGGCAAGCAGCTCGGACGAAAGCAAGGCGTAGGCCTCGCGCACAGGAAGGGGGCGCCCGAACAAATAGCCTTGCCCCCCATCGCAGCCGGCATCCTCTAGTGCCTCGGCTTGAGCCGTGTTCTCGATACCCTCGGCCACGACTTTCAAGGAAAGTGCATGGCCCATGGCAATGATGGCTCGCGCGATCACCTCATCGTTGGGATCGCTCGGCATGTCTCGAACGAAAGATCGGTCGATCTTGAGCACATGGCTCGGTATCCGCTTCAGGTGGCTCAGAGACGAGTGCCCGGTGCCGAAATCGTCGATGGCCAGGCTCAGGCCCATCTCTCGCAAGCGCTCGAGGGTGGCGATGGCGCGCTCCGGCTGGTGCATCACGAAGCTCTCCGTGATCTCGAGCTCCAAGCACTCGGGATCGAGACGGCTGTCTTGCAGCGCCCGCGCCACCAGATCCGGCAGATCCTCGCGAGTGATCTGGCTGCCGGACAGATTCACCGCCATCTTCAGGGGCGGTAAGCCCGCGTCCACCCAGAGCCGCGCCTGGTGACAGGCCGTTCGCAGCACCCAGGTACCAATCGGCACCATGAGGCCCACATCTTCGGCCACCGGGATGAAGCGGTCCGGCGGGATGATCCCGTGGTCCGGGTGTCGCCAGCGCAACAAGGCCTCCACGCCCACCAGTCTGCCCGACGCCAGCTCTCGCTGTGGCTGATAGTGCAGCTCGAACTCGTTGCGCTCCAAGGCCAGCCGCAAGCTGTTCTCGAGCTCGAAATGCTCCAACGCATCCGTTGAGAGCGCGCTGGTGTAATAGTGAAGGCCGTTCCGACCACGCTCCTTGGCGCGATACATGGCGGTGTCCGCATTCTTGATCAACTCGTCGACGTTACTGCCATCATCGGGAAACAAGCTGATGCCAATACTCCCAGTGAGATAGAATTGGCGCTCGTCGACCTTTATCTCCTCTGCCAGGGCGTCCAAGGCTTTTTGTGCGACCAGTCCCGCCTCCTCCAGATGCCGGAGATGGTCGATCACGATCATGAATTCGTCGCCACCCAGGCGGGCAACCGTGTCCTCGGCGCGCACTCGTCGTTGCAAACGCACTGCAACCTCACGCAGGACGGTGTCGCCAACGCCGTGACCAAGCGTGTCATTGATGCTCTTGAATCGGTCCAAATCCAGAAACAGCACCGCCACCCGATAATTATCCCGCCGGGCTCGCTCAATGGCGTGGCCCAAGCGATCGCTCAGCAGCATTCTGTTGGGAAGGTCGGTCAGCGGGTCATGATGAGCGAGGTGATGAATCCTGGCCTGGGTCTCCTTGATGGCGGCAACATCAGAATAAACACCGACGAAGTGACTGACTTTGCCGGTGGTGTCCCGAACGCCGTTGATTCTCAGCCATTCCGTATAGCTGTTGCCATCTTTGCGCCGGTTACAGACTTCACCTTGCCAGGATCCCGTTTTCGATAGTGCCGCCCACATCCCCTGGGCCAGGTTGATTGGCTGCAGCTCCGACTTGAGAATGCGCGGATTCTGACCAATGACCTCATCCGCGCTATAACCACTGCTTTCGGTGAAGGCCGGATTGGCCGCCACGATCGTCCCGGCGGCATCCGTGATCAGCACCCCCTCGTGGGTGCTTTCAAAGACGATGGCGGCCTGCCGGAGATCTTGAGCGGCCCGATCCCGGGAGATGGCGGAACCCAAGGTGTCAGCCGCGGCCACCAGAGCCTCGTGATCCTGGGAAAGCCAGGTGCGATCGCCCTTGCTATCGCACGCCATCAGGCACCCCCAGAGCCTCTCGTTGATCCGAATCGGCACCACCAAAACCGCCCCTGAACCGAAAGCCTCGAGTATGCCCCGCTCGTCCTCCGGCAACTGTTCACGCGTTCTGCTCAAAGTCTCCCCGCGCCGAAGGCACTCCACCCAACCCGCTAGTCCCTGGGCGTGATAGTCGATCCGCTTTGGGGCGCTCGTCGGTGAGTCCGTCGCTGTTGGCCACAGGTGGGCCAAGCGGCCATGACAGGAACCGTCCTCACCGCACACATGACGGTATATCGCCATCCGACTGGCATCAATCGCCCCGCAAAGACGGGCCAGGACGCTGTCAATGACTTGCTCCCAGAACTCGCTGCCCAAAAGTGCGCGCGCCGTATATCCAACTGCGTCGAGCACCTGGTTGGCCGATAAAGTGGCCTCCTGCGCACCCCGCACCATTCGTTCTCGCCGCACCAACATTTTGATGGTGGTGAAAGCGATCAAGGCCATGAGACCGAGGCCCCCGATGCTCACCGCAATCAGCACCTGTTGGCTCGCCTGGCGGGTGGCCTCGACCCTCTGCGCGACGCTATCGGTATCGCCTTGTCGGCGCGCGACCATTTGCTGCGTGTACTGGGTGAGTTGGGTGGCAACTTCGCGGTGGGTGCTCAGTAATTGTAGTATGTCGGCGCGAAGCTCGAGTTCCCTGCGGCGCAGGGCGAAAGGATTCGTAGAGCTCTCAGCGAATTCAACGACGTTGGTAGCAATGTTCCGAACAGCGCCCGCCAGCACTGGATTCCTTTGCGCAAGCGGACTGTCGTCAAACGCCTCCGCAGCCCCTTGAAAGGTGGAAAGCGACGCATTGAAGCGGGTTTGGAGTCCCGCTAGCGCGTCCAGATGATTGACGTCCACCACTGCACTCAACAAGGCGAGCAGTAGGTTTCCTTCTGCTCGGATGTCGCTGGCGATGCTGAGATCGCGGGTTGTTGCTTCAACCAATGCGAGTGTCGAGCCTTCCTCCTGATCAGTGGCATTGTCGAATCCTGCTTCGAGCTGAGCTTTGGCTGTCTCGATCTCTGCCGAAAGATAGTCGCGGTAGGACCTGAGCAGGGTGGCCAGAGGCGGTGCAGAAGACACAAGGGCCGCGGTTGCCGACGACAATTCTGCAGAACTTTCGTCCGAGATCAGATCGCGTAGCGAAGTGACTCGCTGTCTCAGCTCGACGCGTGACTCCTCGGTTAGACGCTCGGCGCTCGCCAGCGACTTGAGCTCGAGTAGGGCGAACACCCGGGGATACAATTGATCGCGTAGCTCGCGCAAGCGCTGGCCCTGACTCCGTTGTGCGCGGCGCGCAAACAAGTTGTTCAACGAGCTTACCCCGTAGAAGACAGGGCTAATGGTGTCCATCAACTCGCTATGTATTCTCTGAATACGATTCAGTGCATCCCTCTGCTGTGCAGCGAGGCGGATTCGAAGCTCGTTCGCGGCTTTGAGCTTTCCGATACTGCTTCTGATCACCCCGGCTGACCGACGCACCTGTTTGATGGTTTGCTCCGGTTCCTCTCGGTCGAGCAACGTGAGCTGACTATCGACGTCTGCCAGCAATCCATCCAAACGGGTGCGGATTTCTGCCAACTCGTCCAAGTCTCTCGCGGTGCTCAACGTGGGTGTGGCTGCCGCCAATAGCGCGTTGCGCTCGGATAAACGGAGCGCAGCAAGTAGCTCGGGCAAGGCTTGGGTAGTGGTGCGCTGCACCGCTGCATTCAGTAGATTCTGGGTATACAAAGACACCACCACCGCGGTTGCGAATATCAGCCCGCTGCCTGCAAAGGCCAGGATTAGCAGTGGCTTGCTCGCCTCGATGCGAGCGGGTGCAATCGCTGGGTGACGAGCCGGGGCAGTTCGAGTGACCGGCATCGGTTCTAGTTCAAGCCGTGTTGTTCGAGGATCGCGGCTGCGTTGGAGCGCTCTATCGTCATGGTGGGCAGGATCACACGCTTGGTTGTTCTTTCGCCGCGCAAATACTGCAGTGCCTGACGGACGGCCACTTCACCCGGTGTCTTGTAGAGAAACGTTGCGGTGAGTATCCCCTCGTGAACCCAGCGCACGCCTTCAGCGGGAATGCCATCGATCCCCAGGAACGCGATCTCAGCTTCCCGATGCGCGTCTTTCGCCGCCAGATAAGCGCCGTAGGCCATAGGGTCGTTGTGAGCGTAGACCAAGTCGATCTGCGGATGCTTTTCCAGCGCCGCCGCCATGATTTCGTATCCAAGGTCCTGCTTCCAATCTCCATCTTGTGGCGGGTTGAGAATCTCGATGCCAGGCTCCAGGTCGATTACCTCAGCAAAGCCATCATGCCTGTCTTGCGCGGGAGTGGACCCCATCCCGCCCCAAATCTCGACTACTTTGCCGGCGGCACGTCCCGGCCCGCCCAGGTAGCTCACAGCGTAGCGGCCAGCGGCGCGACCGATTTCGTGGTTGTCACCACCGATAAACTGGGCATAGCGGTCGTTGGCGACATCTCGATCCAAAACGAAAACCGGCACGCCAGCCTCGAAGGCCTCGTTCACCGCCGGGGTAAGCGCCTCTGATACCTTCGGTGAGACCAGAATGGCGTCCACCCCAAGCTCGATCATTTCTTCCACGTCCTTGGACTGCTTGGCTGCGTCGTCCAAACCATCCCGCACGATAAGCTCGACCTCTGGGTGACGACGGGCCTCCTCGCGCAGTGCCTTGTTGAACTGGAGGCGCCACGGCTCCGTGGTGGTGGCCTGGGAGAAGCCGATCACCAATTTCTCCTTGCCTGCGCCGGATCCAGGACGAGGTCCGGCTGGCTCTGGCGGAAGACCTATGGAAATCCGATAGATTTGGCGCTGTCGATTGCGCCCCAGGCTGTCGGTGATGGCCTCCCATTCGGCAGCCGCTTCATCAAGCCCCTGTTTCGTCGATACTTCCTGATCCAGCACCCTGCTGAGTTGCAGCTCGAGCGCGCTGGTGTATCTGAAGTATCCCGGGATACGCAGATCCAGGGCGGCATTGGGGGAATGCAGGCTGGACCGAAGCACGCTCAAATATTCTGAAGCAGCAGCACGAGAAAAAACGCCAGTCCAGGCATCGATGTCAGCGAAATGGGTCCACCGGTACGGATTGATGCCTGACCCTGGGCTGACCACGTCATGCAACGAGTTCTGTGGACTCCCGTACCACATGATGTAGTCCCAGGCGGCGTCTTGGTGCTTGCTGTTGCGGGGAACACTGGCAACCCAACCGCCAAACGCCAGAAAGGGGACCTTGTGGAAGACGGCCATTTCGTCCCATTTCCCCTTGCGCCCGTCCCAGGCTTGCCGACTCCCCGGCAGCATGAAGAAACCGATCTTGTCACGAACCTCCGAGCGAGCAGGATCGTTGGCGTTTTGTGCGGTATCGCCCCAGTCCAGGATCATGGCAGTTTGCCCGGAAAGGAACGCCTGCCGAGCCTGCACGATTCCGAAATCCCTGGCCCCGGGCGGGCAAAACTGAAGGATGTCTACGAACTCTTCGGCGGCCCTCACCCAGCCTGGATTGTTGATCTGAGCCCGCATGGTGT
>CAZLYT010000108.1:0-4125 GCA_964563515.1 uncultured Candidatus Competibacteraceae bacterium
AACCACCCGGGCCTCGGCGACGCTGATGCCGATCTCGTTCAAAGCCCTGGCCAAAAACGCGAGGTTGAGGTCCTGGGTGCGCCCGGAGAGCACCTCGTCTCCAATAATGATGATGCCGGCGGTAACGACTGTTTCAACCACCTTTTCTCCCCGATTCAAGACCCGTCGACCTTAGCAAGCCGGCGGCGGCGGGGGAAGCGCAGGAAGGCAGTGACCTCGCTCGCACGAACCCGCTCTGCTATGGTGGGCCGGAGATCAGGGAATGAGGAGAGGAACGATGGCACGTCTGGCATGGATGACGCTGACTTGAGTTTGCGGTCAGTGGGCATGTTTGGGCCGTTTCGGGCGGTGGCGCGGATGGCATGCTATTGAATTGATGAACTTTCTTTGTAAGGCCGCGGGCATTTCGGCGCGAAAACCTGTGGGCACACGATTCGTCGGAACGGGTTCGACTGCATGGGCGAGACATGCTATTTCAGTGGGCATGTACTTGCGGACAACCCAGCGGCGGAACAAGGACGGGAGCGTGGTGCGCTACTACGCGCTCGCGGAGAACACCCGCAACCCCGAGAAGGGCCATGTCGAAGCCCGGGTCGTGCATAGCTTCGGGCGCGCCGACAGGCTCGAGCGGGCCGTGCTGGAGCGGCTGGTGGCCAGCATCCGAAGGGTTCTGGTCGAGGAAAGCGGCGAGCCGATGGTCGAGCGTGCCGGTGTCGGCGACATCGAGATCGAGGCGGTCTTCGAACTCGGCGTGGCGCATGTGGTCAAGACCTTGTGGAATCGGCTCGGGATCAGTGCCGCGATCGCATCCAAGATCGCCGAGAAGAAGCTGAAGGCACCCCATCTCGCAGCACTACTGGCGATGACCATGCAGCGGCTGGAGCGGCCGGGCTCGAAGCTGGCCTGTCATGAGCGCTGGCTGGAGCGGGTCTGGCTGCCGGAAGCTCGGCATCTGGCTCTGGGCCAGCTCTATCGTGCCCTCGACCTGCTCGCCGAGCACGGCGATGCGATCGAGCAGACGGTGTTCTGGAACAGCGTCGATCTGTTCAAGCTCGATGTGGATTTGGTGTTCTATGACGCCACCACGGCCTGGTTCGAGACCGACGAGGAAGATGGCGCCGAGCATCACTGGCGCGGTCTGTCCTTCGCGCCGCTGCGCCAGCGCGGGCACAGCAAGGAAGGACGGGACAACGATCCGCAGGTGGTGATCGCCTTGGCCGTCACGCGCGAGGGCGTGCCCGTGCGCTCCTGGATCTTTGCCGGCAACACGCCGGACGTGACCACCGTCAAGCGGATCAAGGACGATCTGCGCGCCATGCGGCTGGGCCGGACCTTGTTCGTTGGCGATGCCGGTCTCTATTCCGCCGCCAATCTGGAGGCTTTGGCCAAAGGCGCCGGCAAGTACATCCTCGCCACGCCGATCCGTCGGATCAAGGAGATCAAGGACGAGGTGCTGTCCCACCCGGGTCGCTACGCCGAGATCGCCCCCAATCTGCGCGCCAAGGAAGTCGTCATCGGCGACGGCGAGCGCCGGCGCCGCTACATCCTGTGCCTGAACGAGGAGGAAGCCGATCGGCAGAAGTGGCGTCGGGCCGAGTTGCTCGAGACCCTGCAGGCCGCGCTCGCCGCGCTCAAGACCGATCATCCCAAGCGCGCCTGCAAGCTGCTCTCCTCCAGGCGCTTTGCCCCCTATCTCAGCCAGGACGAGAACGCGCGCCCCTACCTCGATCGGGACAAGGTCCGCCGTGCCGAGCATCTCGACGGCAAGTTCGTGCTCACCACCAACGACGACAGCTTGTCGGTCGCCGACATCGCCCTCGGCTACAAAGGCATGTGGATCATCGAGAGCTGCTTCCGGCGGCTGAAGACCACCGGACTGGAGGTGCGACCGATGTTCCACTGGATGCCGCATCGGATCACCGCGCACGTCAAGCTCTGCGTCCTGGCGCTGATGATCCAGCGTGCCGCGGAGATCGCCACCGAGATGACCTGGCGGCAGATCCACGAGGTGCTCACCCCCATCAAGGCTGTCCGCTACACTGCCGAGGGCCGGAGCATTGTTCAGACCAGCAAAATCCGCCCCAAAGCCCGCCACGTCCTGAAAAAGCTCGATATCTCAACGCCAAAGACCATCCTCGAGGTCGCCTGACCGCCGCCGAACTGCCGCATCCTGTAGGCACACGCCGCTTCTCGATCTCTCGCAGCCTGCTGAAATACCTCAGCTCTTTTAAGCCGTTTTTCACACACCGCAAACTCAGGCCAGAGAGAGGACCATAAGCAACGTATTCAGTGTTCGGCTCTTGTTCACTATCCGCCATTACCGGCCCCGCACGGCCTCCGCCGGCGGCCTACCTTGCTCACAGCCCACCGCCCCAGCGGACCTGCCAAGCAATTCAAAGGGTATCGAAATCGGCTCCGGTGCGGCTGTAAAGCCCGGTGCTGCCGTACAGCTTGATCGAATTGTGCCGGCTCACGGCAAGCGAGACGGTGAGGCCCAGGCGCGCGTTCTCCAGCTTCTCGCCCTTCTCACCCTCGGTGATCGAGCGCCCCCCGGTGTAGTAGGTAGCGTCCAGCGCCGCCCACAGTCCGGAGCGAAACTCATAAATCAAGTGCCCCTGCACGGAGTAGAGCGGCTCTTGCTCGAGAGCTTTTCCGCCAAGAAAGTCGTCGTTCGTCGTGAAGAAGGTCACTGCGGCACTGGTCTCCAGCGTGACTGGGCCGAGGGCTTTGGACGCTCCGAGCTCTGGCTTGATCGACCACCGGTTTGTTCCGATGTTCAAAAGCTTGCTCGGATCGTATTGACCGAGGGGGGCGGATACCTCGAAGCTGGCTCCCACGATCAGATCCTGCTCGTAGTTGGCGAACTCTTCCAGCGAGAGCGCTGGAGCCCCGAGAAAGTTGACGGAGAACCGGAACCGAGGGTCGGCGAAGCCGGACACTTCGCGCTCCCGGGGCTGCCCCGCCAGTTCGGCGCTGCCTGATGCTCCGGCATAGGGTACGACAACTCCAACCTTCCCCGACAGGCCCCCTACATCCAGAGACCGCACGTACGCGAGGATGCCGGCGTGGGTCTGGGCTTCGGCATCCGTCACCGGCGACGCGGCGCTGAACACAACATTACCGTTGGTGTAGCCATAACTTGCGAGCAGGAAATTCAGCCCGACCGGTGTGTTCGCGAAGGACCGCGCACGACTTTCTCTAACATGGAAAACAGTACAAGAACCACGAAGAACACGCACGATTTGTACAAAGTCGGATAGATCAGTGGCCTATCCTTGTGTCTCTCCGCAAGATGCAGGGCTTTCGCAACAAGGATGACCTTCCCCAGCACCAGCGCTTTGACGGCCGCCAAGCCATAAGCTGTATAATGTATGTGTTGTTCTGCCAAAATCAGCGATTTGTACAGCTCGAACAAACCGAAGCACAGCCATAGATAGACGAATATCCAAAAAAACTGCTTTACCTCATGCAGCGCTTTGCTTTTCAGGTGTACAAGCGGCATGTTCATGCTGGTGATTCTTTCCTCAAGTCATGTCCGTTGCATTTTTTCGGTACCTATCTCACTAACGACCGGAGAAATTCACCTTTGTTCGCCGCTAGAGGCAGTGAAGCCCAGCTTGAAGGTTTCCTATACTCTGTCTCGAATTTCCCGCCTGCCCACTCGATGGTGGGTTCGATCCCCGACAGCACGCCGTATCGTGGCCGACGCTTGCCTCATGCCATAACGATGTCTCCTTTCCTCGCATCCTTAATGGCTCCAATACAGAATGCCCGACGCTTCTGGGAACGGTACTCAAAGCTGCCGTTGCTTTCGTGTCACCTCAGGGACTTCCCACTCTTCCAGCCAACTGACGCGCGGCCGACGGATGAGAGGATCGGCTCAGTGAGGCACAAGAGTAGCCAGGGCGCAGATCGCTTCTCCCTCACGACCGCGGGCCGGATAAGCGGCGTTCGCCCGGTTCCGAACCGCAGGAAGCGCGTTCACCTGCGTCCGATCCGGTTGACGGGCCCGCCTCGATCCCCGGGATGATTCCCAGCGGCTCCGACACCGGCACCGGGGGCGCCTGCGCCAACGCCTGGGGTCACTCCGACGCCCGGGGCGCCCGCGCCGACACAAGGCGCGCC
>CAZLYT010000109.1:0-9146 GCA_964563515.1 uncultured Candidatus Competibacteraceae bacterium
TACGCCTTATATCTCGCAGTTTACCACCCCGGCGTTCCGCTCTTAGCGAAACTCATGACCGGTTTGGTCGTTGGTTATGCATTAAGCCCCTTAAACCTGGCACCAGATTTTATTCCTGTACCAGGTTATATTCCGACGACCCAGTGCTGCTGCGGCTAGGTATTTCGCTCGCCCCGTAGCTCGAACCCACATCCGGCAAGAATATCAGACGCTGGCGGCGAAACGACCACCGAAAGTTTCACAGAACCGCCGGGCGGCGGTGGTGAAGGTCGCCATGTGGCTTCTCGCCTCGGCGGGTTTCACCAACTGGCTGCTGCGTTTGGTAATTTGGTAAGTGCCATAGGCAACGATAGCTAGCCCGCATGCTGCAGCCCCGGATCTAATATGGCCGGCGTGATTTCCTCACCTCGGTATTGCTGATTGCTCACACTTCCGACTTACTGCTGTATGTAGCCTATTGATCGGGAACTGAAGGCCGCCGGCCAGCCGTTGAGGAAAGCGTCGTGAACAAGCAGCGCCGAAGTGGCGAAGTCATCGAGAGTTTCGTTTTGGAAGCAAGCGAAATGGGGTCTGTTGCGAAAGCGCTCACCTTGTGGTGGCTGACACCAAAACGTTGCGTTCTCAGGCGAATCGAATTACGTGCCGGGAACTTCGAGCTGGAGATGTGGAATGGAACACGTTATACGTTCACGCTAAATAGCTCCAAGATCACTTGGCAAAAACACCAGAACGGGCATCGGATTATCTTTTTCGAGAATCAGATCGAAGGAAGCAAGTTTCGAATCGTTGAGTTCGCCGGCATGTATCCCAACGGAGAGGCGGATTTTACGCAGCTGATTCGTGTGATGGACGCAAGTCCCGCTTGGTGGTACAGGCTGGCGAAGCATCTCGTGCCCGCACCTCTGGAACGGGTCATGGATCAGCTAACGGATTGAACCGAGGAACACTGAGAGAAACCTGCAACTGCCCGCTGGAACACCCTGTTGGTATGAAGTATGCTCCGGCCCGTGCGAAGGGCTACATCGGCGGCATGACATCGCGGCCGAGTCCATTACAAGACCCGAGCAATGAGGAAGAGGATATGGAGGGCGAGCACGTCCGCCTGCTGGCGGAGGATGACCCAATTCTGGAAGACGAGACTGCGCAGATGCTGCCGCGCTCGGTGCGCGAGTTCATGCGCGGAGAGGGTCGTGCTAGCGCAGATCACCTGCCAGAGGCAACCGGCTCCACCCAGCGCAAGCAGAACGGAGACAAAGATCCCTGATCGCGTCGCCGCTTCATGGCCTCTGCCATGAGCTTCGATCTATTACTTCTAACCCTGTCGGTGGCCGCCGCCGTCGCCTACGGGCTCAAGGCAATCTCGGCGCGGGATACTGCCCTCGCCGCCGCCGAAGCCAGCTGTCGCGAGGCCGGCCTCCAGCTGTTGGACCGCAGCGTCGCGCTGGATCGCATCCGCCTGCGTCGTCGGAACGACGGACATTTGACCCTCTACCGCCGCTACGGCTTCGAGTTCACCAGCGACGGCAGTCGCCGGTATCGGGGCCGTGTCGAGCTACTGGGGCGGCGGGTGGTGGGCGTCGACCTGGAACCACACCGTGTACCGCCCCCAGGCAGCGGCACCTGGGCCGAATGACCCTCAAATGGGGTCGAATGAATTCAGCAAGTCAGGCTAGGTGGTCAACGCCGACGCCTTGGTTTCCAGGTGCTGCAGAAGGTTCTGGAACGACTTGTCGAAAATCGACACGCCATCACGTTCCAGCTGCTTGGTAACCTGGTCCAAATCAATGCCGACGTCCGCAAGTGCTGCGATACTGCCGCGGGCTTCTTCGATGTCGGACTCCAATGTGTTCGCCACCACACCGCTTTCGCGAAACGCCTCGTAAGTGGCCGGTGGCATGGTGTTCACCGTCTGCGGGCCGATCAAGCTCTCCACGTAGATCAGCTCTGGATAGTCCGGATTCTTGGTGCTGGTGCTGGCCCACAACAGCCGTTGTGGGGCCGCCCCAGCCGCCTCCAGCGCGGCAAAGCGGGGGGTGCCGAAGATCTCCTGGAAGCGTGTGTACGCAACCTTGGCGTTGGCGATGGCGAGCTTGCCCTGTAGCTCCGGCGCCTTCTCGGCCAGCTGGGGATCCAGAGCCCCATCTACTCGGCTGATGAAGAAGCTGGCGACCGAAGCAATCCCCACCAACGGCAGCCCGCGGTCGCGACGCCGCTCCAGCCCGCGGATATAGGCCTCGGCCACCGCCTGGTAGCGCTCCACGGCAAACAACAGGGTGACATTCACGTTCATGCCATCTTCGATCAAGGTCTCGATGGCAGGCAGACACGCCTCGGTGGCCGGAACCTTGATCATGGCGTTGGGCCGGTCGAGTCGGGCCCATAGGTCGCGGGCCTCGCGCACCGTGGCATCACAATCGTGAGCCAGGTCGGGGGTGACTTCGAGGCTCACCTTGCCATCGACGCCATTAGTGGCTTCGTGGACCGGGCGCATGACATCACACGCATCTCTGATGTCGCGGATCGCCAAGGCAAAGAAAAGATCCCGACTCGACATTCCCGGGTTGGCGTCGAGCTCCTGCTGGATCAGCTCGTCGTATTCGTGGGTGCTGCTGATGGCTTTGTCAAAGATGGAGGGGTTTGAGGTAATGCCCCGCAGGTCGTCGGTCTCCACCATGGCGCCGAGACCGCCGGTAGTGATCATGCCGCGGTGGATGTGGTCGCACCACACGCTCTGACCGGCGGCGTTGAGCTGTCGCAAGGGGCTTTCGGGATGAGCCATCGTTTGGTACCTCCTGTCAGAAGCCATGCCTGTGGGTATCGACCCCAGACCTGCCTCAGGTTTGCGCGCCGGCCTGCAGCGGCTTGGTCAGCCGATAGAGCTGGCGATAGCGCTCGAGCTTGGCGCGGTGATAGTCGCCACGATCAGGCTGTGGCTGGTGTCGTTCCTGCTCCGGTGGCTGTGGGCAAATCCGGTGGATGGCGGCTTCGATGTCGTCGCTGGCGGCCGAGATCATGGCGAGCCGCGCCGCACCCAGCGCGGGGCCGACCTCACTGCCGGTGCGGTAGCTGAAATCGACGCCCAGGGCGTCAGCGAGCAGCTGCCGCCAGTAACGCGAGCGGGCGCCGCCACCGATCAAGCTCATTTCAGCGGGCTCGGTACCCGCATACCGCAATGCATCCAGGCCGTCGCAGCATGAGTAGGCGACTCCTTCGAGGACGGCGAGGGTGAGGTCGTCGAGCTCGGTGGCATTGGTGAGGCCGTGAAACTGGGCCACCGCCCAGGGATCGTTGTGCGGTGTGCGTTCCCCGGAAAGATAAGGCAGAAACAGGACGGAAGTTTCGCGCTTGCCACTGGCCTCCAGGCGCGCTAGCAGATCCGCCACCGGCTGGCCGACGATGCGGGCCAACCAGGCCAGGGAGTTGGCGGCCGAGAGGCTCACCGCGAGCTGCTGCCAGCGCTGGGGCAGACAGTGGCAGAAGGCGTGCACCGTCCGCTCGGGGCAGGCGTGGTGGCGATCGCTCACCACCGTCAGGACACCGGAGGTGCCCAGGGACAGAAATCCCTGACCGGGCTCGGTAACGCCGCAGCCCACGGCGCCACCGGCGTTGTCGGCGGCCCCGGCGGCCACTGGCACCTGAGGCAGTCCCAGCTCCGCGGCCGCCTCGGGGCCGAGGGTCCCCACCTGCTCCGGCCCCTCGTGGAGACTGGGCATGTGCGAGCGATCCAGGCCAGTCGCCGCCAGTAGGGTATCGTCCCAATCCCGGTGGGCCACGTTCAACCATAGGGTGCCGGCAGCATCAGACATGTCGGTGGCGAAGTTGCCGGACATCCGATACTGGATGTAGTCCTTGGGCAACAGCACCGTAGCGATACGGCGATAGACCTCCGGCTCGTGCTTGCGCACCCACAACAGCTTGGGCGCAGTGAAGCCGGGCATCGCCATGTTGCCGCTGAGCTCGCGAAAGCCGGGCACCGCTGCCTCCAGCTCCGCACACTCCAGATGGCTCCGACCATCGTTCCAAAGAATCGCCGGACGCAGCACCTGCTTGCGCTGGTCCAGCAAAGTGGCCCCGTGCATCTGCCCGGAGAGACCGATTGCCCGCACTGATCCAAGGGCTGCACCAGCCTGGCGCAGGGCCGCGGTGGCGCGGCAGCAGCCGTCCCACCAGGAGGCTGGGTCTTGCTCGGACCACAGCGGTTGGGGATTGGAGACGGGGTAGTCGGCGGTGGCCTGATGGGTGACCACCCCCTCCTCGTCGACGAGCGCAACCTTGACGCCCGATGTGCCAATGTCGAAACCCAGATACATGTTTGCTTCGCTATCCGCTGTTCGTGATCAGTTTTCAAGCTCCCAGATAGGTCGACAGGGTATCCCGGCATCCCTTCTGGTAGAGGCTCTCCAGGGCGGCGCGCACCGCTGAGGCAAAGGGCTCGTTGCTGCCGAGATCGCTGCCGAACACCTCCCGGAGCCCCAGGAACGGCGTTGGATCCGGATCGCCGAAACGGACCTTCGAGAGCAGCGTGTCCTTCAAGGGATCCTTGACCTCGATCGGGGTACCGGCCTCGTCCTTGCCACCCAGATACCGAATCCAGGCGGCAACTACCAGGGCAAACAGGTCGATGGAGCCCCCTTTGGCGAGCTGCTCCCGGGCCGAGGGCAGCACGAAGCCAGGGATGCGTGACGATGCATCGTAGGCGATTCGCGCCAGTTGGTCCTTCACCGCCGGATTGCCGAAGCGATGGATCAAGGTGCGCTGGTAGTCGACCAGGTCGATCCCGGGCGGCTCGTGGATCAGGGGTCGCACGGTGTCCATGTAGCGCTCGCAGAGGGTGCGAATCTGCTCGTCGCGCATGGCCACGTCGGCGGTGCGATAGCCCAGCAGCACGCCGATGTGACAAAGTGCTTGGTGACTGGCATTCAACAGGCGGATCTTCATCAATTCGTAGGGGTGGACGTCATCGGTCATCTGCACCCCCACCGTCTCGAGCGCGGGTCGGCCGTTGCAGAACCGATCCTCCACCACCCACTGACGAAACGGCTCGGCCACCACCGGCCAGGCATCCGCGACGCCGCCGAGAATCTCCCGCACCTCGTCGCGATCCACGTCGGTGGTGGCCGGGGTGATGCGATCCACCATGCAGTTGGGAAACGCGACATTCTCCTCGATCCAGCGCCCGAGCTCGGCATCGCGCAGACCGGCGAATGCGGTGAGCATGCGCCGCGCCACCTCACCATTGCTCTGCACATTGTCGCAGGAGAGCACGGTGAAGGGCGCCGTTCCCGCTTGCCGGCGTCGATCCAGGGCTTCGGCGAGATAGCCGTAGACCGAGATCGGCGGCTCGTCTCGGCGCTCCAGATCGTGGCGCAGGTTGGGGTGATCCTGTTGCAGCTCCCGGGTGCCTTCGTCCTGATAGTAGCCACCCTCGGTCACGGTGAGCGAGACGATACGGGTCTCCGGATCCGCCATGCGCGATAGCACCATCCCGGCCTCGCTGGGGGCATGCAGATAGCCGCACACGGTGCCGATGACCCGTGCGTTCTCGACCCCCTCGTCGCGCTCCACTAGTGTGTAGAGCAGGTCTTGGGGCTGCAACGCCTCTTCCATCGCCTTATCCTGCGGCAGTAGCCCAACCCCGCAGACTCCCCAGGGTCCGGGGCCATCGCGCCCCAGCAGCTCGTCCAGGTAGAGCGCCTGGTGGGCGCGATGAAAGCCTCCCAGACCGATGTGCACGATGGCCTGGCCCACCGCCGACCGATCGTAACGCGGCACGGCCACCTGCGCCGGGAGGCTTTCCAGGATGGCCTGGTTCAGTCTGCGCGGGCTGCTCGGGTCACTCATTTGTCGAACCTCCATGGGCTTCGGTAACGGCAGGCACCATTCTGCCCGTCAACGGTTGATCGTTGCTGATGGCGCCTGCAGCGTGGCCAGGGGAGCTTTGCGCTGCCACTCTCCCCGCGCCCGAGGCGACTCATTCGGAGCCTATCGGCCATGGCCTGCTACTTTGGCTGGCCAGCTATTGACCAGCTCCGGCAGGTGGGCCATGTGGTCGATAACGGCGGCAGCACCCACCAATCGCAGTCGCTCGCCCTGATTCACCGGCACGTGGCCGGCACCGGTGAATCCAATCACGGTCATACCCGCCAGCCGCGCCGCGGTGACGCCAGTTACGCTGTCCTCCACCACTAAACAACGCTTGGAGGCCACTCCCAGCTGCTTCGAGGCGAGCAGGTACAGCTCCGGACTGGGCTTGGGCTCGGCCACCATATCGGCGGCAAACACCCGATCTTCGAACACCTCGGTGAGCTGCGCCCGGCGCAATGAGCTCTGCACCCGCGACAAGAAGCTGTTGGACGCCACGGCCTTCTGGATCGGTATTTCGGCCAGCGCATCCACCACCCCAGGGAGTGGCTCGAGCTGCTGGTCCAGGGCCTGGTCGGTGGCCGCGTTGACCTGCTCCAAGGTGCCGGCGGGAAACTGGTGCCGGGTCTGGTGCTCGACCAGCTCCAGAATGGCGCCGGTGGTCATGCCCGCGCTGTCGCGGACCAGCCGGGCCACGTCGACGCCCGGCAGCCGCGGCCCCAGCTCTCGCACCAGAACCTGAATGGCGATGGTCTCGCTGTCCACCAAGACACCGTCGCAGTCGAAGATGATCAGATCCACTCGGTCGCTCCCTGGCGGTCATGGGGCTAGCTCATCCACTGGCCGCCGTCGACGTTGAGGGTCTGGGCCACCACGTAGTCACTGTCGCTGCAGGCCAGAAACACCGCGGCCCCCGCGTGGTCCTCAGGTCGACCCATACGCCCGTAGGGCACGCCTTCGCCGACCAGACGCTTCTTCTCGCCCAGTGGCCGGTTCTCGTATTTGGCGAACAGTGCATCCACCTCGTCCCACATGGGGGTGTCGACGACGCCAGGAGAGATGCCATTGACGTTGATCCTGTCCTTGATCAAAGCCAGTCCCGCCGACTGGGTGATGCTGATGACCGCCGCCTTGCTGGCACAGTAAATGGCCACCAGGGGCTCGCCGCGGCGACCCGCCTGGGAGGACAGATTGATGATCTTGCCGCCACGACCCTGCTTGACCATCTGTCGAGCGACGGCCTGCAGCGTGAACAGCACACCTTTTACATTGACGGCGAAGATCTTGTCGTAGTTCGCGGGGGTGACCTCGAGAATCGGCCCCATGCCGAAGATGGCGGCATTGTTGACCAAAATATCGATGCCGCCGGCCTCCTTCACCACGGCAGCGACCATGGCATCGATGGACTCCTGGCGGGTGACGTCCAGGTGGACGGCAAGAGCACCCGCGCCCATCGCATCGGCCACCGCTTCCGACTCGGCCAGATCGATGTCGGCGATGGCGACTCGGGCGCCCTCAGCGAGGTAACGCTCGCAGATCGCCCGGCCGATACCCCGAGCACCTCCCGTCACCACCGCTACTTTGTCCTGCAGTTTCATGCTGCTCTCCAAACCAGCTCAGTGGGTTACGGGCTGAGCCCGGCCCACGTCGGCCAAGGGGTGACGCGCAGTCTGCGCCAGGGCGAGGTTATCGGCACGGAACAGGTGGCAAGTCTCCGCCTGGATGCCGAGATTGACTTGATCTCCGACCTTGGTGGGACTGTTGCCATCGATCTCCGCGGTGATGGTCTGTTCGCCCTCGATCTTCACGTAGATGAAAGTGGAGCCGCCGAGGCGCTCCACCACCAACACCCGGCCAGCAAGCTGACCATCGGCACCCCCGCCCTCTATCAGGTGCTCCGGCCGTACCCCTAGGGTGAGCTTGTCGCCACTGCGCACCCCGTCCCCCTCGACCGGCACGCTCACCGAACCGCCCCCCGGCAGGCCCGCGGTGACCGACTCGGCCTGGACGCTTTGGGCCGTGGTCTCGATGAAGTTCATGGTGGGAGAGCCGATGAAACCGGCGACGAAGCGGTTGCAGGGATGGTGGTAGAGGTCCAGCGGCGAGCCGACCTGTTCCACGACGCCGGCCTGCAGCACCACGATCTTGTCCGCCATCGTCATCGCTTCCACCTGGTCATGAGTGACGTAGATCATGGTGGCGTCGAACTCATGGTGCATGCGGGCGATCTCGATGCGCATCTGCACCCGCAGGGAGGCGTCCAGATTGGACAGGGGCTCGTCGAACAGGAACACCTTGGGATTGCGCACGATGGCGCGGCCGATGGCCACCCGCTGGCGCTGCCCACCGGAGAGTTGCTTCGGCTTGCGGTCCAGCAGCGGCTCGAGCTTGAGAATGCGCGCCGCCTCGTTCACCTTTCGCTCGATCTCCGGCTTGGGGATCTTGGCGAGCTTCAGACTGAAGCCCATGTTTTCTCGCACCGTCATGTGCGGATACAGGGCGTAGGTCTGAAACACCATGGATATGCCGCGATCGGAGGGGGAAAGATCGTTCACTCGTTCGCCGGCGATGGTCATCTCGCCGGAAGTGATCGCCTCCAGCCCGGCAATCATGCGCAGCAAGGTGGATTTGCCGCAGCCGGAGGGCCCGACAAAGATGCAGAACTCTTTGTCCTGGATATCCAGGTCGATCCCCTTGATGATCTCCACGTCGCCGTAGGATTTCCGGATGTTCTGGAGCGTGACCTCGGCCATTACCAATCTCCTCGCTTGCGGTGTTGATGCTTACTTCACGGCGCCGAAGGTGAGGCCCTGGACCAGCTGCTTCTGGCTCGCCGCACCAACAATCAGGATCGGCGCGATGGCCATCAGCGATGCCGCCGACAACTTGGCCCAGAACAGACCCTGTGGGGCCGAGTAGGAGGCGATAAACGCCGTCAACGGCGCGCCCTGGGAGCTGGTCAGGTTGAGACTCCAGAAAGCCTCGTTCCAGGCCAAGATCACCGACAGCAGCCCAGTCGAGGCGATTCCGGGCAAGGCAAGCGGAATCAGCAATTGGAACAGGGCCTGCACCGGGGTAGCACCATCCACCCGACCGGCTTCCAGGATCTCGAAAGGCACGTCCTTGAAATACGTGTAGAGCATCCACACCACGATGGGTAGATTCATCAGTGTGTAAATGATGGTGAGCCCGGTTACAGAGTCCAACAGCCCCAGGTCCCGAAACAACAGGTAGATGGGAATCAGCACGCCCACCGGCGGCATCATCTTGGTCGACAGCATCCA
>CAZLYT010000110.1:0-2932 GCA_964563515.1 uncultured Candidatus Competibacteraceae bacterium
GAGATCGCCCTCGTCATGGCGCCCGACGCCCAGCAGCCGCTGCTGCAGCTCGATGTCGGCGGCGAGTGCCGCGGCACCCAGCTCGCGGGCGATGCGCCCATTGACCATGATGGCGACCCGGTCGGAGACATGGGTGGCGACGCCCAGGTTCTGCTCGATCAGCAGCACCGAGATCTCGCCCTCCTGGGCCAGCGCCCGCAGCACGCGAGAGTTGTCCGACGATCATCGGCGCCAGGCCTTCGGTGGGCTCGTCCATAATCATCAGCGAGGGATTGCCAAGCAGTCCCCGGCCGATGGCGAGCATCTGCTCGCCCCCGGAGAGCTGGGCGCCGCCGTTGCGCCGGCGCTCCGCCAGCCGCGGAAAGGTCTCGTAGACCCGCTCTATGGTCCAGCTGCCGCCGCGACCACGGGCTGCCAGGCGCAAATGTTCGTCGACACTCAACGACGGCCACACCCGGCGGCCCTGGGGCACGTAGCCGACTCCAAGGGTGACAATTCGGTTGGGATCGCGGCCCAGTAGCTCACGGCCACGCCGCTTCACGCTGCCCCTGGCGGCCGGGATCAGCCCCATGACGGCGTTGCGGAACGTGGTCTTGCCATGCCGTTGCGCCCCACTACGCCGAGCACGTCCTGGGTCAGAGTGAGATTCACACCCTGCAAGGCGTGGGCATGCCCGTAATAGACGTGAAGCCCGGAGATGCTGAGCACCGGCGCAGTGGCTGCCGCCTGGGCCCGCGCCTCAGCCATGGTGCTCTCCGAGATAGATGCGCTGCACCTCCGGATCAGCCTCGATCTCGGCCGGGGTGCCGTGCTTCAGGATGGCGGCGTTGTGCATGACGGTGACCTGCTCCGGCGCGCCCCGTTTCATCCTCTTCGACGAGCCAGCGGCGGGCGGTGAACGCCGCGACCTGGTGGCGATCCTCCCTCGGCAATCGAATCCAGGTCCATGGCCTCCGGCGTGGCCGAGCGTCCTGAGCCGGGCAGGTCGGGACGGATGACCCGGTTGCGGCCCGCGTAGACGCCGACCAGGGGGGTGAAGGTGTTGGAGGTGCCCCCCAGCCCGTGCACCATCACCACCGGGTTGCTCTGTCACTGCACTTCCACCACCATGCGTTCGATGACCTGGATGATCATCGCGCCGGCGACTCCTCGACAACAGGGTTCTCCAACACCCCGATGCCGGCGATTTCGATGCGCACCCGATCGCCACTCCGCAGAAACCGGGGAGGGTCGAAGCCGATACCGACACCCGCCGGGGTGCCAGTGGCAATGACGTCCCCTGGGAGCAGGGTGATGCCCGCGGATAGGGTCGCGACCAGGGTGGGGATGTCGAAGATGAGGTCGCGGGTGTTGGCGCTCTGGCGAAGCTCGTCGTTGACCCAACAGCGTAGCTCCAGGTTGGCGGCGTCCAGCTCACCGGCGGTGACCAGGGAGGGACCCATGGGGCAGAAGCTGTCTTGCGACTTGCCGATGAGCCATTGCTTGTGGCGGCCCTGCAAATCGCGGGCAGTGACGTCGTTGACGATGGTGTAGCCCCAGACGTGCTGAAAGGCATCTTCGGCGCGGATGCCGCGACCGCCGCGGCCGATCACCACCGCGAGCTCGGCCTCATAGTCCACGGCGGCACTCACTGATGGCCGCAATCGTATTGGCTCGCCGGTGGCTACTACGCACTCCGGGACCTTGGAGAAGATGATGGGCGCCTCCGGTACCGCGCCGGCCGCAGCGCTGGAGTCGAATCCGCTACGGGCAAACTCGTGAGCATGCTCGTAGTAGTTCTTGCCGACGCAGAAGATGTTTCGACGGGGTCGGGGAATGGGAGCGTCCAGCGCCACTTGGGCCAACGGCTACGGGTCGCCGGCCGCCTGCAGGCGCACCCCTTGCAAGGTCGCATCGAGCACTGCCAGCGCCCCGGCGTCCACCGAAACCCATTCAGGCAGTGCCAGCGGCTGCACGCTGCTGCCGTCGGCAGTCAGCTTGCCGACGCCCCTGCGCCCGTCGGCGCGGTAGGTCATCAGCTTCATCTCGTCCACTCGCTTTGGTGTATCAATCCGGGCCCAAATCTGTACCGCTGGGCCTTATTGTTCACCGAGTCTGGTCCCGGGCCGATCCGTTGTAAACGCTGCTAAGGGAGCCGGCGTCCGCGGTGGTCAGTCCTGAAGCATTGGTCCATATTGGTTCACATCATTCGAGTCGAGCGATGCATCCGATGGGTTCCGCGAATTCTGTCATGCGCGACGTGGTCTCCCGCATCCAGCGCGGCGTGTGGCTCTCCGGTCACCGCATCCCGCCGGAGCGGGAGCTTTGCGCGAGCTACCGGGTCGCCCGCAAGACCGTGCGGCGCGCGTTGAAGGCGCTACAAGACGAGGGTCTGCTGGTGCGCTACGTGGGGCGGGGCACCTTCGTGCGTTCGGCTCCCGAGGCCACAGTCAGCGAGCTGTTGGGTGGCATGGAGACGGCCAGCCCTACGGACGTCATGGAGGTGCGCCTGATCATCGAGCCCCAAGCCGCGGCGCTGGCGGCTCGGCGCTGACGACATGGCCCAGATCGAGTCGGCGCTCAAGCAGAGCCTGGCGGCCAAGGGCACAACCGAGTTCGAGCACTGGGATGGCCAGTTGCACTACGCCATTTTCCGCGCCACCAAGAATGGGCTGCTGATCGACTACTGCCGGGCCTTGAACCTGGTGCGCAATACGCCGCGCTGGTATCGGCTCAAACAGAAGAGCCTCAACGACCGCCTGCGGCTGCTCTACAACCATCAGCACAGTGGCGTAGTGACCGCTTTGAAAGAGCGCGATGCGGAGGCCGCCCAGCGTGCCCTGAAACAGCATCTGCAAACGGTGCGGGATCAGTTGTTGAGCTTCGACGTCTAGCGAGAGGAGACCGATTGATGAAGTACATCGTTGAGTCACGGAAATCCGTGAGTCAGGCT
>CAZLYT010000111.1:0-3099 GCA_964563515.1 uncultured Candidatus Competibacteraceae bacterium
GATGCCGATTTTGATACGACAGCACAGTCGCCTTCCGGGCAGTCACTCGATAGCAACAGCTATAGCCTTTCGGTCTTTGGTAGCTACTTTTTCGGCGATCGATTCTTTGCCGAGGCCATAGGCACGATCGGATACAGCGGCTATGATTCGACACGGCATGTCGTGATTCCCAGCGAGAATCCGAACCCCATGGTCGTTCCCGTCGACAAGACTGCATCGGGGGATTTCAATGGGATTCAGTACGGCATCGCCGCAAATGTAGGATATCAGTACACGCTCGGCGCGGTAGAGTTGCAGCCTGTTGCGCGTCTTCATTATTTGGCGGCTCAAATCGACGGGTTTACTGAAACGGGCGCTGGCGGAATGAACCTCGAGTACGGGGATCAGGACGTTGACTCTTTCACGACCCGTCTCGGACTGCAAGCGTCGCATGCGGTCGACACGCCCGTCGGGGTCCTCGTTCCATACGTAAGGGGCGAATACGTCCATGAGTTCTTGAACGATAATGACGGGGCGCCGGTTCGCTACGCCGCCGATCCAACCGGGCTGTCGGCCTTCATTATTACGACGGAGGATCCGGACCGGAACTACGGCAATCTCGGCGCCGGAGTTGCTTTGACGTTGCCGCATGGCTGGGTGACCTTCGTCGACTATGCCGCCGTCGTTGGTTTTTCCGACTACATGATACACACTGTGGCCGCCGGGTTTCGAAAGGACCTTTGAACATAGCGGGAAAATGCGGGAATTGCATGACGTGCTAGAGGCTGCGCCAGGGGGGAACCATTAGGCCCCGTCGCGTTGCGGGACTTGTGACAGCGCGGGGTAAGAAAGGTGACGCTAATGTCCAGGCTGACGCTGCTCGGGGATACCCACCGCAACCGCGCCCTTCGGCGGGGGGCAATGCCAAGGCTGGCGGCGGTCGGGCTTTCAGCCCTGCTCACCGCGACTGTGCTCGCGGGCTGTGAGACCGGCGGTTCCGGTTCGTCTGCGTCCAGTCCAACAGCGTCCGGTCCAACAGCGTCCGGCCCCACCGTCCGCACCAGCGCGCCCCTTTCCGAAGCAGCGGACTTCGCAATTGTTGATTGCCTCCTTCCAGGGCACGTCCGGCGCCTTGGCGGCGTCGTCTATGCAGGGCAGCGACGGGCGGACAGGACGACCGGGCGCGACTGCGCGATCCGAGGCGGTGAATACGTTCTCTATGATCCGGCAAATTACGCGACAGCTCTGCAGATCTGGATGCCCCTGGCGCAGCAAGGCGATCCGACTGCACAGCTCTACGTGGGTGAGATTTATGAGCGCGGTCTTGCCGGCACTCCCGACTATGCCGAAGCGGCCAACTGGTACCGTCAAGCGGTGAGCAAAGGGAGTTCAAGCGCAAAAGTGAGCCTCGGTCGGCTCTATGAGCAAGGTCGTGGAGTCGAACGCGATGTGCAGAAGGCGGTCAACCTGTACCGGGACGCGGTCGGTCTTAAGGGCGGGCTGGCTTTGGTTTCGGCGGGCGAATCGCAGGGCCTGCAGCAGGAGCCGGCGCGCCACAGACAGCAGTCCGGCGCCGTACGGCAGCAGGTTCAGGAGACGAGCCCGGAACTGGCGGATGCCCAGCAGCGGCTCAGCCGGCTCCAGCAGGAGGCCGAGGAAAAGCGTCGTGTTCTGGCCGAGGCGCGTAATACGCTGGAGCGCAAGCCGGGCGCACCAGCGGCGCGTCCCGACGCCGCTCCGGACGAGCCCACACGAGCGAAACACGATGAGACTGCGGTTGCAGAGTTGGCCCAGCGCCAAGCCGAACTTGAACGCCTGCAAGCGGATCTTCGGCGCCGCGAACGCGCACTCGCTGATGAGGCTGAGGCGTTGGCCGGTCGAACTGCTGGCGTTTCGTCGAGAGAAGTCGCCATCGCGCAGGAAGGGCAGGATTTAGCTCGGGCGCGCCGGGAGCTGAGTGCCAATCGGGAGGCGCTGGAGCGGGCGCGCCAGGAGATCGAGAAGCACCAGGCGACACTCGCCGGCGAACGGGAGCGGATCAAGACGGAACGTGATCGGCTCCAGGCGGAAGTCGCCGCGGGCCATCAGATTGCCGCGCAGCAAGCCGAAGTTGAGCGCCAGAGCGCTTCGCTGGCTAGCCGCGAAGCTGGACTGGCCGAGCAGGCCGCCGCGCTGGATCGGCGGACGGCAGAGCTGAGTGCTCGCGAGGCAGAAGTTCGGAGCAAGGAACAAGCCGCCGAACAGGTTGTCGCCGACGTCCGACCGCTGGAGAACGAACGCGAGTCACTCGCCCGCAAGCAAGCCGAGGTGGAGGCGGAGCGTCAGCGCTTGGTCGCCGAGCGGGAGCGCCTAAATCAGCAAGTTTCGGCACTGCAGGGAGCCCGGCATGAACAGGATGAAGTTATCGCCGGCTTGCAGGTCGCCAGCGGGACCGCCCATGCGCAGTTAGCGGCACAGGTCGACCAATACGAAACAGAGCTCGATCAAAATAAAAAAGAAATAGCGATACTACTGCAGCATATAGAGATACTGGAACAGCAAAAAACTCCACAGGTCAAGTTACCTCCTGAGTTATTTGGGGAGTATTATGCCTTGATTATAGGGAATGATGAGTACGGTTCCTATGGCTCGTCCTTATCCAATGCTCGTTTCGACGCGCGGACTGTTGCTGATGTTCTGAGAAAAAAATACGGATACAATGTTGTCGAGAAGTACAATGCGACGCGAAACGACATACTCGGCACACTGAACGTTCTCAAGGCTCAGCTGACGGATATGGACAACCTGCTCATCTACTACGCCGGCCACGGTCAAATCGACGGCAGGACTGGTTATTGGCTGCCGGTCGATGCCGAACCTGCCCCCCAGACGAGCAACTGGATTTCGAACAACGACATTACCGGCATTCTGAGTGATATGAAGGCAAAGCACGTCCTCGTGATCGCGGACTCATGCTACGGCGCATCGCTCACTACCGCGAGCAGGCCTCCTTCGGTGCCGGCGGTGCGTGACGAGGATCGGATCTATTGGATCAAGACCCTTGCGAACAAGCCGACGCGGATGGTGATGACGTCCGGCTCGCTGAGCCCCGTGCTGGACGGAGGCGGCGGGCAGCATTCC
>CAZLYT010000112.1:0-5612 GCA_964563515.1 uncultured Candidatus Competibacteraceae bacterium
CGTTGCCCCACCAGCTCATCGTCATCGACGACGCCAGCCCCGATGCCGCAGTGGGCGACTACTTGAGAGAACTGGGGCGCTGGCAACCCGGAATCCAAATTCTGAGCAATCCCCACAACCTGGGCTTTGTCGGAACCGTGAATCGGGGCATGAGCTTACATCCGCCTCGAGACGTGGTACTGCTCAACAGCGACACCCGGGTCGCCAACGATTGGTTGGTACGGCTCCAGGCCTGCGCGTACTCGGAGCCAACCATCGGCACCGCTACGCCGTTCTCCAACAACGCGACCATCTGCAGCTTTCCCCGCAGTTGTGAGCTCAACGAGCTGCCTGCGGGCTGGACAGTGGCGGACCTTGATCGCGTCTTCTCGCAAGTGAATGCCGGCGCCCGCGTCGGACTCCCCACCGGGATTGGCTTCTGCATGTATATCAAGCGGGAATGCCTGCATCAGGTGGGCGGCTTTGATCAGGAGACCTTCGGCCGCGGCTATGGTGAGGAGAACGACTTCTGCATGCGCGCGCAAAGACTCGGCTGGCGCGATGTCCTGTGCGCGGACACCTACGTCTATCATGCCGGTGGTGGTAGCTTCGGGCTCGAGAAGCAGGCCCTGGAGCAGGCCGCCATCGCGGTGTTGGCGCAGCGCTATCCCGACTATCAAACCCTCGTTCTGCGTCATATCGAGGAAGACCCGGCGCGTCCACTGCGGTTGCGGGTGCAGCTGGAGTTGGTGCGGCAGGGCCCTGGCCGCCGGGTCCTCTACATCTGCCATGGCCTGGGAGGCGGGACGGAGCGCCACCTGGTCGACCTGGCGGCACGATTGGGAGAGCAGCTGGCCCCCTTGGTGCTGAGGCCCGAGGTTGGGGGCGTGCGTCTTGGCCTCGGTATCGGCGCTGGGGACCCGGCACTTGGCTTCCGCTTGCCCGATGACGCGGAGGTGCTGGTCGAAGCGCTGCGCTACCTTGCCATCGAGCGGGTGCATTTTCACCACACCATGGGACTAAATCCTTGGGTGTGGGGGTTGCCGGAACGCCTTGGGGTGCCTTTCGACCTGACCCTGCATGATTACTACTTGATCAACGCCAATCCAACGCTGATCGGGAAAGACGCCACCTACTGTGACGATCCCGAGACCCGGGACGAGCACTGCGTGCTGGCGTACCCCCTCCCGGGAGGCGTGGATGCGGCGACTTGGCGTCGCAACCAGGAAGTGCTGCTGTACGGTGCCGACCGGGTCATTGCGCCCAGCCATTTCACGGCGGGGCTCTATCGGCACTATTTCCCACGGCTGCAGCCCACCGTAGCCGCCCACCCGGACTGGGAAGGGGATTGGCCCTATCCGACACCTCGGGCCCTCGCCGTCAACGGGGTGCTCAAGGTCGCCGTGCTGGGTGCCATCAGCCGCGAAAAGGGTGCCGACCTGTTGGAGGCTACTGCCCTGCATTGCCGCACCCGTGGCATCCACGTCAGCTTCACCCTGATCGGCTATGCCTACCGCCCTCTGGACGGCGTGGTAGCCCAGTGGGGCCCTTATCGCGACCCAGAGCTGGCTGCCCTGCTGAACGATGCCGAGCCACATGTGGTCTGGTTTCCCGCGTGCTGGCCGGAGACCTACAGCTACACCTTGAGCACCGTCTTGAATGCCGCTCTGCCAGTGGTTGCCCCTAACATTGGCGCCTTTCCCGAGCGGCTCCGGGGCCGACCGTTGAGTTGGGTGGAGCCCTGGGATCGAGGGGCGGAGGACTGGGTCCAGTTCTTCGCGGCCCTGCCAGAGCGACTGCGAGACACGGCGGCCGCCGAGAGCCGGCCATGGACCTCTGCCGGCCCGGGATCGGCTGCCTTCCGGTACTCGGATCACTACCTGGAACCCATCACGCCGAAGACCGTGCCGTCGCAGCAGCTCGAGTTGGCGGCGGCGTTGGCCCTTCGCGGCGTGCGAGCGGCGGCGAGTGGCGCGCCCCTGACCGGTCGGGAACGGTTGCTCTCCGCGCTGGTGCGACTACGCCAGCTTCCCATGCTGGCTGGAGTCGCCCGAATCGTGCCGTATGCGGTGCAGCGCCGGGTCAAGCGCTGGTTGTCCGCACGGCCGATTCACGACATCGTTTCCGGGCGCTGATGCGGCGCAACATTGTGGTATTCTCGGCGCCAGCATGAGCACACCGAAACCCGTCAATCGGGCCGCTGACAGCGGCTTGCTCGCCCTGGAGATCAATGCCGGATCCACCCCCAGCACGTTGGAGGTGGTGCGGTCGAGCTCGAAATCTGGTGAGAGTCGAGCCAAGCTGCTGCCGGTTGACGTGGTGATCGTGAGCTACGACTCCGGCAATTACCTGATCCGCTGTGTGGGCGCCGTGCTTCGCTCCACCGTCCCGGTACGGGTCAAGGTGGTGGACAACGCTTCTGCCGATGGCAGCCTGGAACAATTGCAGGTTGCCTTCGGCGGCGATCCGCGATTGCAGATCCTGCATAACGACAGCAACGTGGGATTTGCGCGCGCCAGCAACCAGGCCCTGGCGGCCTCCGATGTGGACTATGCGCTGGTGCTGAATCCGGATTGCTTCGTGCAACCCGACACCATCGAGCGCCTGAGAGACTTGATGGAGGCAGATCGAAGCATCGGGCTGGCTGGCTGCATGGTGCGCAACCCAGATGGCTCGGAGCAGGCTGGTACCCGCCGCAGCATTCCTACTCCTTGGCGCACGATTGTGCGCATATTCCACCTGGATCATCTGGTTCCCGCGCATCCTCGCTTTCGCAACTTTGTGCTCACGGGCCAACCTCTGCCCACGGCGCCGGTGTATCTGGAGGGAGTGTCAGGCGCTTGCATGTTCCTACGCCGGGATGCCGTGCGTGAGGTTGGATTGCTGGACGAGGGTTACTTTCTGCATTGCGAGGACCTGGATTGGTTCATGCGCTTTCGGGCTGCCGGCTGGCGCATTGCCTTCGTGCCAGACGTGGAGGTGGTCCACATCAAGGGTGGGTGCAGCCAGCACGCGCCGATCCGCGTCCTCTGGCACAAACATCGCGGAATGATGCGTTTCTACCAGAAATTTTTCCGGCACCAATACCCGTTGCCACTGATGTGGGGGGTCGCGACCGCGGTTTGGGCGCGCTTCGCCTGCCTGGCAGCGCTCACGCTTGGGGAACGCACCTTGGCGCGCATGGGACGCCGCCGAATTGCCGAGCCGGCTTCTGACTAGTGTCCCGTGCTCGTCCCGCCTTGCCGCCTATAGCTTCCGGCATCGCTGAAGCGCAATGGACTCAGGGGGAGGGCGCTATTGAGCCCCGACCAAGGGGTTGAGACCCCCCGGCAACCGGTCCTCGTCACCGGCGCCACATCACAGATCGGTCGATGTCTCCTGCCGAGGCTTGTCTCTGCCGGCTACCCGATTACAGCCTGTTCCCGCAATCCCCCAAGAGCCGCCGATGGCTTGGTGGCGTGGCGGGTGCTGGACCTCGGCAAAAGGCTCGCTGAGGATGTCCCGCGCTTGGAGTGTGGGCTGATTCACCTTGCGCCGCTGCCATTGTTGCCGATGCATCTGGAAGCGTTGGCACGGCGTGGCATTCGTCGGGTGATTGCTATCGGTTCCACCAGCCGCTACAGCAAATATGCCTCCGACAGTGCCGCCGAGCGCGCACTAGCCGCGCGCCTGGCGGAATCGGAGGCGGCATTGGCCTACCGCTGTGATCGAGCGGGTGTGGCCTGGACCTTGTTTCGACCCACCATGGTCTACGGCTTGGGTCTTGACCGAAATGTCAGTCTGATCGCCAGCTTCATAGTCCGATTTCGGTTTTTTCCCCTCGTGGACGATGGTCGCGGCCTACGCCAACCGGTGCATGCAGACGACCTGGCCCAGGCTTGTGTGGCCGCACAGGGGAACTCGCGCACCTACGGTCAAGCTTATGATCTCGCCGGTGGCGAGGTGTTGAGCTACCGCCAGATGGTCGAGCGCGTGTTCGAAACACTCGGCGTGACCCCGCGATTTCTCCGCCTACCGCCTGGGTTGTTGCGAGGCATGCTCAGAATGGCAGCCTGGGTGCCGCGCTGGCGACATCTGACGCCGCAGATGGTCGATCGCATGAACCAGGATCTCTGCTTCGACTTCAGCGCTGCAGTCCGGGATTTCGGCTATTGCGCCAGGGATTTCCAGCCGCCGGCTCTACCCTGGCGCCGGGATGCCCAGACGCAGCCGCAAGCCTGATGCTGTGCCCGGGTATACGCCGATGAGCGGGCGCTGGGGGTCTCGTGGGGAATGAGCATCGATGGAAGCCGGAGCGGCCCGAAGGGCGAGAGCCAGCGCCAACAGCGCAGAGCCGTCCCCCTGTCATCGACGTGGCCACCCGCAGACTTCTGGGCGGTGCTTCGTTTGCCTTCGTACTAAAGATTGCCGGTGCTGGCGGTGCGTTTCTGGTCACTTTGGTGCTCGCCCGCATCCTGGGCGCTGCCGAAGTGGGGATTTTTCACTTGGGGTTTACCCTCGCCGTGGTTGGGTCGGCCCTGGGAACCGCCGGCATGGATCAGACGCTGGTGCGCTGGGTGGCAGGCCACGCCAGCCGGTCGCGCTGGGGATCAGTTCGGGGCGGCGTTGCCAGAGCCCAGATCATCAGTCTGATCCTTGCTGGCTCGCTGGCGCTGGTGTTGACAGCGGCGGCGAGTTGGCTGGCCCGCGATGTCTTTGCAGAACCCAGCTTGCGAGCACTGTTGTATTGGCTCGCTCCTGCGCTCGTGTTGATGTCCGCCTATACAGTGCAAGCCGCCGCCCTACAAGGACTTCGACAGATCGGCGATTCGGTGATGACCGTCAGCGTGCTGCTACCGCTGACGGTCATCCTTCTGGCGCCCTGGTGGGTGAAAGATCATGGCACCCAGGGTGCCGCCGCTGCCTATCTCGCTGGGGCCCTGGTGGCGCTGTGCTATGGGGTTGCACGTTGGCACCTTTCGCTACGCAAGAAACCAGGCCCATTGCAGGCAGTCGCTGCTCACGCGCTATTGCGTAGCGGGCTACATTTTCTGTCCATTTCCGCATTGAACCTTTGCGTCTCCTGGGCCGGGGTGCTGGCGTTAGGATTCTGGCACGAGAGCACTCAGGTCGGTTTGTATAGCACCGCTTATCGAACCGCAGCTCTCATCAGCTTCGTACTGGTGGCGGTAAATACGATTTCGGCGCCGACCTTTGCCGCACTTCATGAACATGGCGATGTGGACGGGTTGGAGCGGCTGGCGCGAGCAACCGCAAAGCTCATGACGATCGCGGCCAGCCCGCTGCTGCTCGTGCTCATAGTGGTCCCGGAGTGGATCATGGGGTTGTTCGGGGCCGAGTTCAGAGCCGGCGCGATGGCCCTGACCATCATGGCCGTGGGGCAATTCATCAATGTGGCGACCGGCTCGGTGGGTTATCTGCTCGCCATGACAGGGCGCGAAAAGCTATTGCGCAACGCCGTGGCTGTTGCCGCGGGTCTAAACCTGCTATTGCTTTATGTCTTGGTGCCGACGTGGGGACTCGTCGGTACCGCACTGGCATCGGCTACGGCACTTGTGGTACTGAATGTGTTAACGGCGTTATCGGTGTGGCGCGAGCTCGGAATAGTCACTCTCCCTGTGCCGGGGCGGTCA
>CAZLYT010000113.1:0-2606 GCA_964563515.1 uncultured Candidatus Competibacteraceae bacterium
CGCGGTAACACTGTCGGCCGCCCTCATCGGCAGCCACGCGCTGGCGGCGACACCGGTGACCGATGACGACATCCTTAACGACGCCAATAACACCGAGAACGTGGTCGGCTGGGGAATCGGGCCACAAGGCCAACGTTTCAGCCCGCTGGACAAAATCAACCAGGAAACCGTCAAACGGCTGGTTCCCGCGTGGTCCTTGTCCTTCGGCGGGGAGAAGCAGCGGGGCCAGGAGGCCCAGCCGCTAGTCCACGACGGCACCATCTACGTGACGGCCTCTTATTCCCGGCTCTTTGCCGTCGACGCGCGCACCGGCGAGGAGAAGTGGGAATACAACGCCCGGTTGCCCGACGGCATTCTGCCCTGCTGCGATGTGGTCAACCGCGGCGCTGCACTCTATGACAACCTGGTGATCTTCGGGACCTTGGACGCCAAGCTGGTGGCACTGGACCGGGATACCGGCAAGGCAGTGTGGAAGGACACCATCGCCGACTACCAGGCCGGTTACAGCTATACCGCCGCACCATTGATCGTCAAAGGCTTGGTCATCACCGGCAACTCCGGCGGTGAGTTCGGGGTCGTCGGCGAGGTGCAAGCACGCGACGCCAAGACTGGCGACTTGGTTTGGACCCGCCCCACCATCGAGGGTCACATGGGCTACCGCTACGAAGCTGGCGAGGCGGTCGAGAACGGCATGACCGGCGAGCTGAACGCCAGCTGGCCCGGGGACATGTGGCAGTACGGCGGCGGTGCCCCCTGGCTCGGTGCCAACTACGATCCGGAAACTGACCTGATCTTTATGGGTAGCGGCAACCCTGCGCCCTGGAACTCGCACTTACGACCGGGAGACAATCTTTACTCCGCCTCCCGCCTGGCCATCAACCCAGACGACGGCAAGATCGTCTGGCACTACCAGACCACCCCCAATGACGGCTGGGATTTCGACGGGGTCAATGAGCTGGTCTCCTTCGATCTGGAGCAGGATGGCGCCGTCGTAAAGGCGGCGGGCACCGCCGACCGCAACGGCTTCTTCTATGTGCTAGATCGCAGCAACGGCAAGCTCCTCAACGCCTTCCCCTTCGTGACCAAGATTGGTTGGGCGGAGAGCATCGATCTTGAAACCGGGCGCCCCGTCGAAACCGGGATGCGGCCAGGGAATCCCGCCGACAGCGAGGGCGACAAGGGCGAAACGGTGTTCGCGGCGCCGAGCTTCCTCGGCGGCAAGAACTGGATGCCGATGGCCTACAGCCCGCAGACGAAGCTCTTCTACGTGCCCGCCAACGAATGGTCCATGGACATCTGGAACGAGGCCGTCACCTACAAGAAGGGCGCCGCTTATCTCGGAGCGGGGTTCAACATCAAAGCTATCTACGAGGACTACATCGGCGCCCTGCGCGCCATCGACCCCACCAGCGGAGAAATCGTCTGGGAGTACCAGAATAACGCCCCGCTATGGGGTGGCGTGCTCGCCACCGGCGGCGGCCTGGTGTTCACCGGTACGCCGGAGGGCTACCTGAAGGCCTTCGACGCCCGCACCGGTGAGGAGCTGTGGAAGTTCCAGACCGGCTCTGGCGTGGTCGGCTGCCCCATCACCTGGGAAATGGACGGCGAACAGTATGTCGCCGTGCCCTCTGGCTGGGGTGGCGCGGTCCCCTTGTGGGGCGGCGATGTCGCCAAGCGGGTGAACTTCCTCAACCAAGGCGGGAGCCTGTGGGTTTTCAAGCTCGCCAGCTGAGCTGATACGGCTGCGACCGGGCACTGCCCGGTCGCGTCAATCCAAACGTTGGGACCTGAATACCATGAGCAAGCTACAAAGACACACTCACCGCGTGCTGCTGGCGCTGGGCGCATTGGCTGTCGGCGGGAATGCCCTAGGGCACGGTGACGTCGCCCCCCAGGCCGTGGACACCTCCGGCCTCGAGCCCCTGGGGCAGGAATGGGTTGAGGAGAATCCATACCGCGGCAACGAGCTGGCGACGACCATCGGCTCCTCGGCTTACAACCAGAACTGCGCTCGCTGTCACGGTCTGGACGGCATCTCGGGGGGCATCGCCCCGGATCTGCGCTATCTGTCGCCAGACCTGGAAGGGGACGAGTGGTACGTGTACCGGGTTCGCGAGGGCGCCGTGCGCAACGGAGTGACCTATATGCCAAAGATGGCCGACTATCTGAGCCAGGAGGCGCTGTGGGCGATCCGCGCTTATCTGGAGACGATGTATGTGGAGGAATAGGTCGCTGGCACTACCCTCGTTACTGCTCTCGGCCATCATCTGCTGCGGCAGCGTCGCGGTGCAAGCCGACGAGACCATGGATCGAATTCGCGACAAGGGATCATTGCGGGTTGCTGTCTACAAGGACTTTCCGCCCTACTCCTATCGCGAGAGCGGGCGCTACGTGGGCATCGACGTGGATGTCGCCCGCGCGCTGGCCGGGCGGATGGGGTTGGTACTGGATTTGATGCCCGTGGGCGCTGACGAGAACATGAGCGACGACTTGCGCAACTGGATCTGGAAGGGGCACTACCTGGGCGGCGGCACCGCGGACGTCATGATGCACGTTCCCTTCGACCCGGACTTCGCTCAGGAGAACGACCAAGTAGTTTTGTTCGC
>CAZLYT010000114.1:0-2305 GCA_964563515.1 uncultured Candidatus Competibacteraceae bacterium
GGCTTCAGCTCGCTGTACAGCTTCGGCCGCAGTCTCACATTGAGAGTCGGCAGCAGGTAGAGGGTCACCACCGACGCATCCCGCAGGTCGGTTTCGAACAGGTCGGCCTGGCGGAACTCCACCCGGCTCGTGACGCCGGCCTTCCGGGCCGCGGCCTTGCTCTCCTCAATGCGGACCGGGTCCAGATCGATGCCGGTGCCGCGCGTGCCGCGGGTTTTCGCCGCGGCAATCACGATACGCCCGTCGCCGCTGCCAAGGTCGTACAGGACGTCGCTCTTTCGGACCTTGGCCACCTTGAGCATTGCCGCCACGACCTCGTGTGGTGTCGGCACGAAGTGGACATCCGGCGAACGTGCCTCCTGTGCGGTGGCGGGCACTGCGAGAGCGAGCGCCAGCGTAGCGCTCGGCGAAGAGCTTCTCTGGAAACGCAGTAAGGAGAACATGAAAGACCTCGAGGAGGTTCAGCCAGACTCGGGGCGCTCCAGCGCCCGGGCCGCACTCGCGCGGACCAGGAGGAGAACGGGAACCCCGGCCAGCATTACGGCGACGCCGACCAGGGCGCCGCTGCCGGCGTATCGCAGGCTGGCGTAGAGCATGAAGAGAGCCGCACCGAAGAAGATCAGCGGCGTCAGCGGATAAAGAGGAACCCTGAAGGGGCGGGGGCGCTCCGGCTCCTTCTGGCGCAGCACGATGACCGACAGCGCGGCCAGAGCCAGAAAGAACCAGAACACGGGAGCCGTGTACGCCACCATGGCCTCGAAGCCGCTACGCGCGACCGCTCCGAATGCCACCAGGCCCAGGGCCAGGACGCCTTGCAGAAACAGCGCATTGACAGGCGTACTTCCCTCGTCGTTCCAGCGCCCCAGCAGCCGAAAGGCGCCGAAGTCGCGGCCGAGCGCATAGGTGCTGCGTGCGCCGGTGATGATTGTCGCGTTGGCCGACCCCAGAGCGGACAGCGCCACAGCCAGGCTGAGCACCGTGGCTCCCCAGGGCCCGAGTGCGGCACCCATGAGATCGGCTGCCACTACACTCGAGGACGAGACGCCACCCAATCCCAGGGCGTGCACGTAAGCGAGGTTGGCGAGCAGGTACATCGCCGTGATGAGCCCTATGCCCCAGAGCAGCGTCCGGGTCATGGCCCGGGGGCCATCACGTACCTCCGCCGAAATGTATGCCGCCTCGTTCCACCCGCCGTAGGTCAGCAGGACGAACACCATCGCCAGCCCCAGCCCCGCAATACCCGACGATCCGCCAGTGGCTGCAGCCTGCTCCGGCACGGCCGGGCCATCGAGCAGAAAAAGGCCGGCCACGATCACCGCAGCCAGGCCGGTGAGCTCGGCGATGGTGAGAATGATCTGAGTACGCTTACCGTGGCGAAGTCCGGCGAGATTGAGTCCGGTGAGGGTCACCACGGCGGCCACAGCCAGCACCGGCGAGCTGGCAGGATCGAGCGACAGCACCGGAGCGAGGTAGTCGGCAAAGACGTAGGCGAGAAGGGCTATGGAGCCGGTCTGGATGACACTGGACCGGGACCAGGCGAACAGGAACGAGAGGTCGGAGCCGAACGCCCGGCGGAGGAAATGGTACTCGCCCCCGGCGTTGGGATATGCGGTCGTAAGCTCGGCGTAGCACAGCGCGCCGATAAGTGAAAGCAGCCCGCCCGCCACCCACACTCCCAGGAACAGCTCGACACTGCCGGTATTCTGCGCTACCAGCTGGGGCGCCCGGAAGATGCCGACTCCCACGACAAGACCCACGATGAGCGCGACGGCGTCGAGGGTGGTTAAGTAGGGCCTCGGGGGCATGACGACCGTCTCAGTCGCAGAAGGTACTATGTCGTGGCGCCAGGCAGCGCGGGATCTAGGATCGGAGGAATCGCGCCAACAGGAGCATTGGCGCGGTGGTGTGGATCACATCCAGGCGACGGTTCAGTTCAAGACGCGCGCTGGAGTCACGCCGATTCCCATCTGCTCCGCCATGGCGGCAACCAGTGTAATCAGCCGGGTAATCTCGTGCCCAGCATCGGTAGATAGGCGCGCCACGGCCCCACCGCCCCGGTGTACTGCCGCCCCATCACGCGGGCGATCTGGGCGATATGGCTGAGGTCATGGGCAACCCACGTGGCGAGCAGCTCGGCGAGGGTGCAGGGTCCGAGCTCGGGGTGCCTGCCGCGGCGCTGGAGGTCATCCGCGCCGAGTCCAAGTGATTCGAGCCGAAGCAGATTAGCGGCGCGAAGCTCGGCAAAGGTATCGAGCAGCTCGGGAAGGGGCTTGCCACGCGACGCCTCGAACTGGGCGAAGCGGTC
>CAZLYT010000115.1:0-7889 GCA_964563515.1 uncultured Candidatus Competibacteraceae bacterium
TGCTGGTGGTAGGAACGGGACGCCTGGCAGGAAACTTGGCGGCGGCGCATTCATGTGTGCGCGCCCTCGATAGCATTCGGGTCTGGGGGCGTCACGCCGATAAGGCCGGCTCCGTGGCCAAGGCCCTGGAGCGGGAGGGATTGCCGGCAGAGCCGGCGGGCGACCTGGCGCAGGAGGTGGAGGCGGCCGACATGGTCACCTGCGCGACCTTGTCCACCGAGCCCCTGGTGAAAGGCGAGTGGCTGCGGCCCGGAACCCACCTGGACCTGGTGGGCGGCTTTCGGCCCGACATGCGCGAGGCCGACGATGAGGCGGTCCGGCGCGCCAGCGTCTTCGTCGACACCTTTGCCGGCGCCTGCAGTGAGGCCGGCGACATTGTCCAGCCCCTGGCCAGCGGGGTCCTGAAAGAGGAGGCGATTGCAGCAGATCTGACCCAGCTCTGCGCCGGCGAAGCCGAGGGGCGTACCGGCGACAACCAGATCACCTTGTTCAAATCGGTGGGCGCTTCGCTGGAGGACCTGGCCGCGGCCATTCTCGCCTACGAGCAGTTACGGAAGACTCCCTAGCGTTGAAGTCTGTCGACTGTTGCGCCTTGTCGACTACTTTGCGGCGGTGCAGCGGGCGGTAACAAGACCATACCGAGCGACACCCATGAGCGATTGGCGTTTTCCGGGCATTCTGCTTCTGGTCCTGGTGGCTGGCTGCGCCACCACCGATGGTATCGAGCCCATCAGCTACGACATCCGGGGTCAGGTGAATGGGCAGGTCTATTCGAGTCCTGACCGCGGATTCAGCGTGCGCCTACCTCGACTCTGGCAGCCAGGGGCCTGGGTCCGGGACGAGGTCCGCGCCGACGGCGCCCTGCTGGTGACGTTCTCGGATGATCTATGCCGGGAGTTCGCTGTCGCACGAAGCTCGGCGCCTGAGACAGTCGAGCTCGAGGCCTGGGTGCGCCGGCAGGTCAGCCGCGAGCTGGTGGGTACGGGCGCCGTGATCGAGCGCCTGGACACGGTGTCGACGGCTGCGGGGCCTGCGGTGTTCGTGCGCTATCGGTTGCCAGCCGGTGCGCCTTGTAGCCTGGTGCGCAGCGAAGATGGCCAACAGGCCGAGCTCACGCCGGATGCCGACGTGGTCATGTATGTCTTGGTCCGAGACGGCGCGCTCTATCGCCTCGCCTACTTCCTCGGTCTAAGCGAGGGACTGGACGCCGCGGGTCCATTGCAGCGGACCCCGGCAGAGCAGCTCCTGCAGCGCTTGCTGGAAGGTTTGCAGTTTGCTGATGCCAGCCCGCAGGAGGGCTCAAGCTAGCTTGGAGCCGTTGGCGACCGTGCGTTCCGGCACCGCCAGCACGACCGCGCCGTCAGGCTGGTGAAAGCCGGTCACCAGGCACTCGGACACGAATGGTCCGATCTGTTTGGGAGCGAAATTGACCACCGCCACCACCTGGCGGCCAACGAGGTCAGTAGGGGTGTAGAGCTCGGTGATCTGCGCGCTGGATTTGCGCTCGCCGATCTCGGGGCCGAAGTCCAGCCACAGCTTGAAGGCCGGCTTGCGGGCCTCCGGAAAGGTTTCCACCCGTTTCACGGTGCCAACGCGCAGCTCTACGCGTTCGAAATCGTGCCAGGAGATACTGTCCAATAGGTTTTCCTCTAGCCCGTGCTGATGAACTTTTGGGGCCAATCTAATCGGCAGCCCGGATAGTGGCGGTTCTGGGTTGAGCAGGTGTGGCTCCCTCACCCAGGTCCAGCTCTAGCTGCGTGCCCTCGGTACGAGGGTCCAGCTCCATGGGCATGGGGCTCGCGATAATGTCTGCCATCGGCACAAAGGATTCCTTATCGGCCACCGGAACCCAGCTGCGCTTGCGGGTGCGATAGAGCGCGAACAACGTCATCGCCGAAGCTACCACCGCGGTGTACTGAAACAGGCCCTGGGGCCCGGCGAATCGCATGGCGGCGGCGCCCGCCAACGGGCCTAAAGCGGCCCCGACACCATAAGCGAGGAGCAAGCCCGCGCTGGCTTCCACCATGTCCCTGGGCTCGATGTAGTCATTAGCGTAAGCCACGCTCAGGGGATATAGGGTGGCGGAGATGCCTCCGAAGGCGCCTGCTACGACCAACAGCCAGGGCGTGTAGGTCGAAGAGAGCATGGTCACCGTACCGATCAGCGTCATCATCTGGTAGGCGCCGAGCTGCATCACTGCAAGCATTACCGCGCTTATCAGCAGGCAGCCGAAGGCGACACCGATAATCACCGTGCGCCGGTCGAGGCGATCCGACAGCCGGCCAATCGGCACCTGTAGCAGCAGCCCGCTCGCCAGCAGCACGGTCATGAAGGTCGAGATCCCGGTCAGGCTCATGCCAACGTCCTGGGCAAAGATGGGTGCCATGCCGAGCAACGCGCCACTGGTCATGCCGGAAGCCAGGCATCCCACCACGGCCACCGGCGAGATTGCCCACAACCTGCGCAGACCAAAGCGCGAGGATTCCACCGGCGCGGGATGAGTGGCACTGGTGATCGCCACCGGGATTAGCCCGATCACCACCATCACCGCCGCCAGCATGAACAGCTCCTGACCCGCGGTATCGGCCAGCAGAAGCATTTGCTGAGCGCCACCCATGGCGAGGTAGCTGGTCATCATGTAGAGGGACAGCATGGTGCCCCGGGTATGCTCGTTGGAGCGCGTGTTGAGCCAGCTTTCCACCACCATGTAGGCGCCGGCAATGCTGGCCCCGGTGAGGGCTCGCAGTGCGGCCCATGCAGGCACCGACACCAGGAAAGGAAAGCACAGCATCGCGCTGCTGCAGACGGCGCAGAACGTGGCAAAGGCGCGGATGTGACCTACCCGGTTGATCAGCCGGCCAAGATAGAGCGTGCCTAGCATCATGCCGGCGTAGAACGCCGACATCATCAACCCGGTCGCTTCCTTGGGAAAACCTTCCAGCGAGGTGCGCAAGCCGATGAAGGTGCTAAACAGGGAAGTGCCCACCAGCAGGAAAGCGACGCTCAGGAGCAAAGCGGAGATCGAGGACAGGGCTTCCCGCATGACGGACCGCAGGCTGATACCAGTAAACGGCGGGGCGAACAATACCGGGGCCCGCGAGGGCCGAGATGATGGTTGCTTTCACCGAGTGACGCAAGCCTAGACCGATCCCGACCGCCTGCGCCGCCCGCGGACTGCTATCTCGCTGTAGGAGCGCCATACGTCGCGATGGGGCGCAACGCGCCCCCTGCGGCCGCGACGAGACCACGCGCGTTCCCGCGCGCCATCGCTACTTACATTGCTGCTACAGCTTGACGGCGCGCGGCCAGAGACGAATGCGAGCCCTCTGACCTACACGTTGGAATCCGGGGCCGCCGCCTTACGCCGGCCCACATATTCCTGCAGCGCCTGGTCGACGCCCGGGTCGATGGCTGGCGCTTCGTATTCCTGCAGCATCCGCTTCCACAGCTTGTTGGCCCGCTGGGCGGCGTCCAGGCCGCCCTCCGACTCCCATTGCTCGAAGCTGTTGTTGTCGGCGATGGTGGAGCGGTAAAAGGCGCTCTCGAAGTTGGCCTGGGTGTGGCTGCATCCCAGGTAATGCTTGCCCGGCCCCACTTCGCGGATGGCGTCCATCGCCTGCCCGTTGTCGCTCAGATCGACGCCTTGGAGCAGGGTTGCCACCATGCCGGCCTGGTCGGTATCCATGACAAACTTCTCGTAGCCCATGGAGAGCCCGCCCTCCAGCCAGCCAGCGGTATGGAGCATGAAGTTTACCCCCGCCAGGGCGGCGGCCTGCAGCGTAGCGGAGGCCTCGTAGGCGGCCTGGGCATCGGCGATCTTGGAGCCGCACAGACCGCCACCGCTGCGGAAGGGAACCCCCAGCCGTCGCGCCAGCTCCGCCATGACGTAGAGCACCAGCGAGGGCTCCGGGGTGCCAAAGGTGGGAGCGCCGGACTGCATGGAAATGGACGACGCGAAGCTGCCGAAGATCACCGGGGCGCCGGGGCGGACTAGCTGTACGAAGGCGAGCCCGGCCAAAGCTTCGGCGAGCGTCTGGGCGCAGGTGCCGGCCACCGTCACCGGGGACATGGCACCGGCCAGGATGAAGGGGGTGACGATGCAGGCCTGGTTGTTCTCGGCGTAGACCCGGGCGGCCCCCAGCATGGTGGCGTCGAAGGTCAGCGGCGAGTTGGCGTTGATCAGGCTGACGATCACCGTCCGCTCTTTGCCAGTCTCGGTATCGAGGTAGGCGTCGCCGAACAGGATCTTGGCCATTTCCACCGTGTCCTGAGCCCGCTCCGGCGCCGTGACCGAGCCCATGAAGGGCTTGTCGCTGTAGCGCATGTGGCAGTAGACCATGTCCAAGTGGCGCTTGTTGACCGGCAGGTCCACCGGCTCACAGACGGTGCCGCCGGAATGGTGTAGCTGCGGGCTCGCGTATGCCAGCTTCACGAAGTTGCGGAAATCCGCGATGGTGGCGTAGCGGCGGCCGCGGTCTAGATCGCGCACGAAGGGCGAGCCGTAGGCCGGCACCATGACCGTGTGGGGACCGCCTATGGTGACGCTGCGGCTCGGGTTGCGGGCGTGCTGAACGAACTCACGCGGCGCGCCGGCCTGGATGATGGAGCGGCACAAGCCCCGCGGGAAGCGCACGCGCTCGCCCTCGACCTCGGCGCCGGCCTGATGCCAAAGCTCCAGCGCGCCCGGGTCGTCGCGAAAGTCGATGCCCACCTCTTCCAGGATGATGTCGGCGTTGCGCTCGATGAGCGCCAGGCCGTCCTCGCCCAGGACCTGAAAGTAGGGGATTTTGCGGGTGATGAAAGGAGCTCCTTGCCCGGGGCCTCGACTACGTGCCGCGCGCTTCTCGTCGCGACCACTGCCGCGCCTTCCCCGCCGCCTGGCGTCCGCCTCGCTCATGGCTGTCTCCCGGCTCCGATGGCGACTGATGCGGCGAGTATGAGTTGCGCCCACGCTCGAATCTGATGCTGCGGCGACTTCGGCGTATTTGCGGGCGCCATCAGGCGGTCGCACCCTCATGACGCAAACGCGCAAGCCTCGGTCGCATGGCGTCCAGGCTCCCGCGACTGGCCAAAACTACACTCCGCAAACGAGTTTCCCGGTGTTAACCCGGTCCCGTTATGGGCGTCGCGGCCAACAGCATCTCAGGAGTCAGGCGATGAAGACACATGCCCGTGTGGTGGTGATTGGCGGCGGCGTCGTCGGCGTCAGCACCCTCTACCACCTCGCCAAAAAGGGTTGGTCGGATGTGGTCCTGGTGGAGCGCACCGAACTCACCGCAGGCTCCACTTGGCATGCCGCCGGCCTGCTGCCCCTGTTCAACATGAGCTACACGGTGGGGCAGCTGCACAAGTACAGCGTCGACCTGTACAAGACCCTGGAGGCGGAGACTGGGCAGGACGTCAGCTTCCACGTCACCGGCAACCTGCGCCTGGCCCGCAACCGGGACCGCATGGACGAGTACTACAAGTACAGCGCAGTGGCCGACACCATCGGGGTGCACTACGAGTTCCTGACGCCGAAACAAATCCAGGAGCTGTGGCCCCTGTGCACCGTCGACGATCTGGTGGGCGCCATCTACCACCCGGACGATGGCCATATCGCGCCGGTGGATTTGACCAATGCTCTCGCCAAAGGCGCCCGCATGCGCGGTGCCGAGATCAATCGCAACACCGAGGTCACCGCTATCGAGCCCACAGGCGGCGGGGAGTGGGTGGTGCGAACCGACAAGGGTGACATCACCTGTGAGCAAGTGGTCACCGCCACCGGCAACTACGTGCACGAGACCGGCGGCATGCTCGGTATCCGTATTCCCGCCGTGCCGGTGGAGCACCAATACATCGTCACCGACGAGGTGCCGGAGCTTCGCGCCTACCGCGAGGCCGGCAACAAGGAGTTGGCGGTCCTGCGCGAGTCCGACGCCCAGTATTACCTGCGCGAGGAGCGCCTGGGCTGGATCCTCGGGCCTTACGAGAAGGGCGCGCCGGCGCGGTTCGTCGACGGGGTGCCGGACTGGTTCGGGCAGGACTTGTTCGAGGGCGACCTGGAGCGGTTGATGCCCCACGTGGAACAGGCCATCGCCCGGGTGCCTTGCTTCGAGTCTGCCGGCATCAAGGAGATCGTCAACGGCCCCATCTGCTATACGCCGGACGGTAGCCCTCTGATCGGCCCGGCACCGGGCCTGCGCAATGTCTGGCTCAACGAGGGCCACAGCTTCGGTGTCACCGCCGCCGGCGGTGCCGGCTGGCAGCTTGCCGAGTGGATCGTCGAGGGCGAGCCCACCATCGACATGTTCGGCACCGATGCTCGACGCTTCGGCGCCTACGCCGGCAAGCGCTACGTGGCGCGCAAGAACGAGGAGGCCTACGAGTTCGTCTTCCTCACCCACTACCCGGACGAGGAGCGCCCCGCCGCTCGCCCGGCCAAGACCAGCCCGGTTTATGACAAGCTCGACCGCCTGGGCGCCGTCTGGGGTCAGCGTTATGGGTGGGAGCGGCCCAAGTGGTTTGCCCCCGAAGGCGCCGAGCGCGAGGACGCTTGGAGCTTCCGTCGCACCAACTACTTCGAGCACGTGGGCAACGAGGTGCGGCTGATGCGGGAGAAGGTGGGGATAATCGATATGACCCCCTTCGCCAAGCACGAGATCAGCGGGCCCGGCGCGGAGGCTTGGCTGGACCGACTGGTGGCTAACAAGGTGCCCACCAAGATCGGGCGCTCGGCCTTGACTCATGCGCTCACCCGCCGGGGTACGGTGCGTTCGGAGTTCACCATCACCAAGCTGGGTGAGGAGTTTTTCTACGTGGTCAGCGCCGGCGCCGGTGAGCGCTACGACGACGATTATCTGCAGAAGCAGATGCCCACCGATGGCTCCGTGCAGATGCGCAACATTACCAGCAGTCGCGGCACCTTCGTGCTGGCAGGACCGAAGTCCCGCGACGTGCTGGCCAAGCTCACCGACACGCCGCTGGACAGCGCGCACTTCCCCTGGCTCACCGGCCAGGTGATCGAGGTGGGATTTGCCACCGAGGTGTACGCGCTGCGGCTGAACTATGTGGGCGAGCTCGGCTGGGAGCTGCACTTCCCCATCGAATACGGCCACCACATCTTCGACTCGCTGATGGCCGCGGGCGCGGAGTTTGGCATCGGCCCGGTGGGCATGCGGGCCATGGAGTCCATGCGCATGGAGAAGTCCTATCGCGGCTGGGGCAATGACCTGAACCAGGAGAACACAATCCTGGAGGCCGGCATGGAGCGCTTCGTGCGCTTCAAGAAGGACTTCGTCGGCAAAGAGGCGCTGCAGCGCCAGAAGGCCGCCGGGGTGCCGCTCGCCTTCGTCACCTTAGAGGTGCTAAATGCCACCGACGCGGATCCGTTGGGCAACGAGCCCGTCTATGCGCCGGGCGGCGAGCTGGTGGGCAGGGCGACTTCGGGCTACTACGGGCACTACTTGCAGAAAAGCTTGGCGCTGGCCTATGTCAAGCCCGAGCATGCGGAATCGGGCACCGAGCTCGAGACCGTTATCCTGGGCGAGCGCAAGCGGGTCAAGGTCATTCCGGAATCGCCCCACGATCCTGAAAACGAGCGCCTGCGGGCGTGACGGGGAGCCGGGCGGATCAGGCCGCCAGGCCGTAATCCACCGTGTTGGGCGCACCTCCCAGCACCCGTGTTCGAAACCGTGATGACGGTGCATTACGCTTCGCCAATGCACCCTCGCACCCTACGCAGACTCGGCCTTTGGGCAGGTGACGGTAACAACCTGGCAGGAGCCGACTTCCATGGCCAACCGCTTTCTCGAGCTCCTCGCCGAGCGCCAGTGGCTGCTGGCCGACGGCGCCACCGGCACCAACCTGTTCGCGGCCGGCCTGCACAGCGGCGATGCCCCGGAGCTGTG
>CAZLYT010000116.1:0-2606 GCA_964563515.1 uncultured Candidatus Competibacteraceae bacterium
CTCGAGCCGGTCGAGGATTCCAGCAAGACTCGATCAAGTGCTAGCAAGGGGGAGCATTACGCGTTTGTCCCAAAGCACCGGCTCAATCAACGATTCCCTCCTCCGCCATCGGGTGCGAGGCAAGGCATCGCAGCGCAGGGCACCCTATCTAATAAATCTTAATCCTTTTTTTCTGCGTCACGGCGCTATCTTGCGGGTGCATTAGCCTACGCGTAATGCACCGTCCCCTCCGCCTACGCTGGATGGTAGGCTACGCTGCGCTAACCCACCCTACTCCCATTGAAGCCCAAGCAAGGTGCTCCGCCGCAACCAAGCCGCTTTCGTCGCGAGCGCAAGCGCTGCCCCCGCCCGGATCTCCCTTGGCCGAGGCCTTGACGCCTACGGCGCCACGCTAGAGAGCTAGACCAACCAGCAGACCGGTAGTGAATACGACCGCCAGAACTGCCAGCGTCGCGAATTGTAGGCTGGGTTCATCGTTCATATCGATCGGACGCCACAGCCGCCATCCGGTTCCAAGGTGGGCTCTGCCAGGCCTGCGGGGCGATCAGCGCCAGCATGATGCACCGCTCCAACTGTCCAAAGACGGCTTTGGGCTAACGTCCCGCTGCTGCGGATTGCGGGGCCACTTCCAAGCCGAGCATTGCCCCGGCCGTAGCCGGGGCCTCTTCTTCCGCCTCTTCCTCGGGCTCCGCGATGGCTTGCAGACTGAGGGTGCCCAGCCGGGATTCCCGTTCCGGGTCCTGGGACGATAGGCTGATCTTGAGCCGCAGATTGTTCACCGAGTCCGCGTTCTTCAGCGCCTCGTCCAGGGAGATCCTGCCGGCTCGGTAGAGCTTGAGGAGCGCTGCGTCGAAGTTCTGCATACCTAGTTGTCGGATTTCTCCATGATCCCTTTCAGGCTGGCCACGTCGCCGCGCTTGATCATGGCTTCGACGGTGGGGGAGTTCAGCAGGACCTCGATGGCCGCGACCCGCTTGCCGTCCACGGTGGGGATCAGGCGCTGGGAGACGAAGGCGCGCAGATTCAGCGACAGATCGTTCAGGAGCTGCGGCCGGCGCTCCTCGGGAAAGAAGTTGATGATTCGATCCAGGGCCTGATTGGCGTTGTTGGCGTGCAGCGTGGAAGTTGCCAAATGGCCGGTTTCGGCGAAGGTCAGCGCATGCTCCATGGTCTCGCGGTCGCGGATCTCTCCGATCAGAATCACGTCCGGGGCTTGGCGCAGGGTGTTTTTCAATGCGTCTTCGAAGCTCAAGGTGTCGACCCCCACTTCGCGCTGGCTAACGATACAGCGCTTGTGGCGGTGGATGAACTCGATGGGGTCTTCGATCGTGATGATGTGGCCGGTGCTGTTGCTATTGCGATAGTCAATGAGCGCCGCCAGAGAGGTGGACTTGCCGGAGCCGGTACCCCCGACAAACAGGATGAGCCCGCGTTTCTGCATGATCACCTGGGTCAACACCGTCGGCAGGTCCAGGTCGCCGATGTTGGGGATCTCGGTCTTGATGTTTCGCACCACCATGGCGACTTCGTTGCGCTGGCGGTAGATATTGACGCGAAAGCGCCCGACCCCAGACTTGGTGATGGCGATGTTCATTTCCGGGACGCGCTCGAAGTCTCGAATCTGCTCCTCGGTCATCAGCCCGTACCCGATCTCGCGGACCTTTCCGGGGGGTAGGGGATCGCGCTCGAGCGCCTTCAGCACCCCTGAAACTTGGCGCAGGGCGGCGCGTTGGTGCAGAGATAGATATCGGAACCGTCGTTGGCAGCGAGTAGCTCGAGGTAGTCCTTGAATTCCATCATCGGCTTCCTGGGGGGAGTAGTCGGTGGGCCGCAAGAGCAGCGGCTGCGTTATGGGCTGTCGGCTGCTGCGGCCGTGGCTCGACCGGCATCGGTGCCGGGCTGAGGCAAGCGCTGTGCCGGCCGATGGGCTTTCGACTGCCGTGATGAGAGCCGGATGAACTCGTCAAGGGTGCCGGCATTCCGCGGTTGAGAGGTGCGATGGAACAACAGAGTCCGTATTCCGGGGTTCGAGCGGTGTTGCTGGATGCGGCAGGTACCCTGATCACCACCGCTGAGCCCGTGGGTGAGACCTACGCCTCGTGGGCGAGACGCTTCGGCTCCGAGCTCACCGCGCAAGCGCTGGGGGAGGGTTTCCACCACCAGTTTCCCGCCATGCCAGCGATGGCTTTCGCCGGGGTGACGGCGGTGCGATTGGCTGAGCTGGAGCGCGACTGGTGGCGGAGCCTGGTGCGCCGGGTGGTGGACCATTCCGGCGGCGAGATCGAGCGTTTCGATGAGTTCTTCGACGCCGTGTTCCAGCATTTCGCGTCTCCCACCGCCTGGCGTCTGTACCCGGAGGTCATCCAGGTGTTAAGGGCTCTACAGGCGCGCGGCTATTCGCTGGCGGTGGTCTCGAACTTCGACTCGCGGCTGTTGGGCATTCTCGGGGGGCTCGGGTTGACGCCCTTCCTGGACGCTATCGAATTCTCCACGGCGGCGGGTGCCGCCAAGCCGGATCCCAGAATATTCGCCGGCACGTTGGAAAAGCTCGGCCTGGACCCGGACCAGGCGCTCCACGTGGGAGACGGTTTGCGCAACGACTACGA